>CAJJPZ010000007.1 GCA_905193765.1 uncultured Eubacterium sp. | reverse complement strand
GGTGATGGTGCTCGTCATGTTCATGGTCATGATCGTGGTGGTCATGACCGCAGCCACAGTGCTCGTCATGGTCGTGGTGATGGTGCTCGTCATGTTCATGGTCATGATCGTGGTGGTCATGACCGCAGCCGCAGTGCTCGTCATGGTCGTGGTGATGATGTTCGTTATGCTCATGGTGGTGTTCATGCATCGGCAGCGTCTGGTGTTCCAGCGCACCTCTGATGGTGTCGCCTGAAAGCTCGTCCCACGGCGTCGTGATGACTGTCGCCGACGGATTGTGTTCCTGTATCATGTCAAGGACCTTTGACAGCTTCGCCTCGTCTATCATCTGAGTCCTGCTGATAACTACTGTAGACGCATTTTCCAGCTGATCGCTGTAGAACTCGCCGAAATTTTTCATGTACATCTGAGCCTTCTTGCCGTCCACTACCGTGATGGCGCTGTTGACTTCAAGACCTGCCTCGCCGGACATCCTCTCCACAGCAGCAGTGACATCCGAAAGTTTGCCAACGCCGGACGGCTCGATGATGATCCTGTCAGGGCTGTATGTGTCAGCCACCTGCTTCAGCGCTTCTGCAAAATCCCCGACGAGGGTACAGCAGATGCAGCCGGAGTTCATTTCGGTCACCTCGATGCCGGCCTCTTTCATGAAGCCGCTGTCGATACCGATCTCGCCGAACTCGTTTTCGATGAGGACGACCTTCTCATCCTTGAAAACTTTTGAAATCAGCTCTTTGATGAATGTTGTTTTACCGGCTCCCAAAAAACCGGAAATAATATCTACTTTTATCATATATTCCTTCTTTCTGCAGCGCTGCCGGATGGTTACCACCCTTTCACGGCGGTGACCCGGGTCAGGGCAGGAAGCTGCGTTTGATTTTGCTATGTATCCGGTGCGGCGGCCTGTATATCGGCCATCGCCCTTAATAACCTATTGTATCACAAACGGTATCGGTCTGCAAAGACAAGCCTGCACGACTTTGCCAGGGATCGTACCGGACATGCAAAGTGAACAAGAGTAGAAAAATACAGGAATATTTTTTGAAAACCTACCCATCATGATCATCAGCACAGAGGGCAGCTATCTGGACAACGCCAATGGTAGAAAAATCAGGATAAAATTTTTAAAAACCTACGCTCGGCGCATGGCATAGCCGCAGATCCTGCTAAAAATGTGACCTGATTCGATTATCTGTCGCAAGATGGTAGAAAAATTTCAAAAAAGACCGTAAACCTCTACCATTGCCGGCCGCAGCAGCAGAGAAAAACAGAAGTCAGAGAAGCAGCAGTAGATTTTTTGTAAAAGATCTCCGGAAACTCTACTCATGACGATCATGGCGGCTGCACGACCAGGTTCGGAGTGGGATAGCAGGATAATAGCAGCCGCATGATCACAGCCGGAGCGGGATAATGGAAGCACCACAACTACAACAGATACATGATGGCAGCAGTCTCACGAACAGCACATATTTTCACAGACAGCATAATATATATGTACGATGTGTGTTGTGCAGGGACGACTCTGGCGACAAAGCGGATAAAGCAACCGGCAGGCATAGATGTTCCTGAATGTGAAGCGTTGCATGAGAAAAGCATCAAACATATATTTTGTATATACGTCACACATCGCAACGGCCAGGACTTTACACTTGACCGTCGAAAAAAATAAAACAAGTCCGGGGCACACTGTGACACGGACTCCGGAAATAATAAATGGGAGACAAGGAGGACATAATGATAAAAGGATCGATAGTGGCTCTCGTAACGCCTTTTGATGAAGCGGGCAGCGTAGACCACAGCAGACTGCGGGAACTGATAAACTGGCATATAGACGAAGGCACTGATGCGATACTGGTGCTTGGGACCACCGGGGAGACTCCGGCTCTCAGCGAGGAGGAACAGGATGCGATCGTGCGGACTGCAGTGGCGGAAAGCAGAGGCAGGGTGCCGATAATCGCAAACAGCGGCTGCAACAATACGGAAAAAACCATAGCTAAAAGCATCAGATACGAGAAGATGGGTGCCGATGCGCTGCTGGTGATAACTCCATACTACAACAAGCCGAACAAAAGTGGCATGAAAGAGCATTTTACAAGGACGGCGGACGCAGTCGGCATACCTGTGTACATCTATAATGTCCCTGCCCGGACAGGTATATGCATAGATGCGGAGACTGTATGCGAACTCTCGAAGCATCCCAATATTGCCGGCATCAAGGAAGCCAGCGGGGATATGTCCTATGTGGCAAAGATCTCAAAATTCGCAGGCGATGACTTTTGCATATATTCCGGCAACGACGACATAACCATCGCCATAATGTCAATGGGCGGAATGGGTGCCGTTTCGGTATGGGCGAACATAATGCCGGGGAAAGTACATGAGATGACATCGGCGTATCTGTCAGGTGATACGGAAGCTGCGAAGAAGATACAGCTGAAATACCTGAACCTCATCAATGCACTGTTCTGCGAGACGAACCCTGTGCCGGTGAAGTCCTTCATGGAAATGGCAGGCATGGGAACCGGCGGATGCAGACTGCCGCTGGGACCGCTGAGCAGCGCCAACAGACGGGTGCTCAGCAGCCTGTGTGATGAGTTCATTGTGGAAAGCGACTGATGGCAGTGAAGCGGCATGATGCATGAACACCGGAGCTGAGTCCGGGCGACCTGAAAGCGGACATATGGAGTTTATGTGAAGAATAAATAGTTGACTTGACAACTAAAAATCACAGCCATATAATAGTGGTCAAGTCAACTTTTCTGCATGGATCTCCGGGGGACGTAGTGTACAGCGGAAGCTCCGGGCAGTTTTGAACTCATGAAGGAAAACGACAACACAAACAGGAGGAAAATATGAAAGGAAAAGATCCGATGTCCATACACAGCAACTTTTCCATAATCTACAGGCACGGCAGGATGATGCATGACAGAGCAATGCGGGAGTTCGGACTCTCCAGCCAGCAGATGGGCTATCTGCGGTTCGTGTTCGAGAACCCCGGCGTTTCCCAGGAGGACATAGCCAGTTTTCTGATGATAGACAAAGGCGCTGTTGCCAAGGGCATCAAGGACATGACGGCCAAAGGGTTCCTGCGCAGAGAGCAGAACCCGGAAGACAAGCGGGCGTACTGCCTGTACGTCACGGACAAAGCCTGCATGATATGTAATGAGGGCAGAGAAGAGTCGAAGCGTGTGGAAAAAATGATAACTGCCGGTATATCGGTGGACGAAATGAAGGCGTTTGCAAAGACACTGTCAAAGATAACAGAGAATATAAGCAAACTGATGGAGGGAGATGATAACAAGTGAAGACAACACTGAAGTACTACAAGCGATATATCCCCGTGATAATACTGATACTGCTGTTCCTTTTCGGACAGGCCATGTGCGAGCTGGCGCTGCCGGGATACATGTCGGATATCATAAACGACGGTATCGTCAAAGGTGACATGGATTACATCAGAAAGACAGGCCTTATCATGATCGGCATAGCGGCAGCTACAGCCGTATGTGCAGTGCTGGGCAGCATGCTGGCTGCCAGAGTTGCTGCTCAGTCGTCGAGGGATATCAGAAAATCACTTTTCGAGAAAGTCACATCGTTTTCAGCAGCGGAACTGGAGCAGTTCTCCACAGCATCGCTGATAACAAGATCCACTAACGACGTGCAGATGGTGCAGCAGACAACGGTGCTGACCCTGAGACTGGCATGCTTTGCACCGATAATGGGCATAGGAGCCATCATCAGAGCGCTGAACACAAGCGTTTCGCTGTCATGGACCGTAGGCGTGGCGCTGCTGGTCATCGTGGTCATAATGGTCATGATGTTCTTCATGGTGCTGCCTAAGTTCAAGGTGCTGCAGAACAAGCTGGACAGACTCAATCTGATCATGAAGGAAAGACTTTCCGGGATACTGGTCATCAGGGCGTTTACCACAGAGAAAAACGAAGAAAAACGCTTCGACATTGCCAACAGGGATCTGACGAAGATAAACCTGTTCGTCAACAAGGCAATGTCATTCATGATGCCGTCGCTGATGTTCGTCATGAACGGAGTCAGCATCCTCATCGTATGGGCAGGCGCTCATCTGATAGACGACGGCAGCCTTATGATAGGGGATATGCTGGCTTATCTGCAGTATGCGATGCATGTAATAATGTCTTTCCTTTTCATAACCATGATGTTCATCATGATACCGAGAGCTTTCGTATCGGCCCAGAGGATAGGCGCTGTGCTGGATGTAGAGCCGACAGTCAGAGACAGAGAACAGACGGTGACACTTGCAGATGCAAAGGGCAGAGTGGAGTTCAGAGACGTTTCCTTTGCATATCCTGACGCAGAAGAAAAGACGCTGGACGATATCAGTTTCACTGCGGAACCGGGAAAGACCACTGCCATCATAGGCGGTACGGGATGCGGCAAATCTACCCTGATAAGCCTGATACCGAGATTCTACGATGTGACGGAAGGGTCGATAACCCTGGACGGCATTGACGTCAGAGACATGAAGCAGCACGACCTCAGAGAGAACATCGGATATGTGCCGCAGAAGGGACTGCTGTTCTCCGGGACTATAGGCACCAACCTGCAGTACGGCAGGGAAGACGCTACCCTGGCGGAAATGACCGATGCAGCGGAGACTGCACAGGCGATGGAATTCATCAGCGAGAAGGAAAACGGTTTCGACGAGGAGGTTTCCCAGGGAGGTACAAACGTATCGGGAGGTCAGAAGCAGAGACTTTCCATAGCGAGAGCGCTGGTGAAAAAGCCGAAGGTATACATCTTCGACGACAGCTTCTCGGCGCTGGACTTCAGGACGGACAAGGCGCTGCGTGAGGCTCTGTCGGAAAAAGTGGGCGACAGCACGATAATCATAGTGGCCCAGCGTATAAATACGATAATCGATGCAGATCAGATCATTGTTCTTGAGGAAGGCCGCATCGCAGGCAGGGGAACTCATGAAGAGCTTCTTGCAAACTGCAGCGTTTACAAGGAGATAACGCTTTCGCAGCTCAGTGAGAAAGAACAGGAAAGGGGGCGTGCATAATGGCTGATAACAATGCAAAATCAAGGCAGCCGAACATCGGAAGGAAGAAAGGCCACGGGCCGGGAGGTCCCGGAGCAAAAATGATGCCCGGTGAGAAAGCCAAGGATTTCAAAGGCACCATGAAGACACTGCTTAAATATCTGGCGCCTCACAAGTTCAAGCTGGCGGCAGTGTTCATATTCGCCATAGCCAGCACGGTGTTCAACATAATATCGCCGACGATACTTGGCGACGCAACTGACAAGGTCGTGGAGGGCCTGATGGGCGGTACCGGTATAGATTTCGAGGGGCTGGCGAAGATACTTATCCTGCTGCTGGGACTATACGGACTGAGCCTGCTGTTCAGCTTTGCACAGGGACTGATGATGGCCGACGTGTCACAGAAAGTAATCTACGTGTTCCGTGACAGGATGTCGGTGAAAGTAGACAGACTGCCGCTGAAATATTTCGACCGCGTCACCCACGGCGAGATACAGAGCAGGATGATAAACGATATAGAAACAGTGAATCAGACACTTTCCGTCAGTCTGACACAGATGATAACCAGCATAACGACGATAATCGGCATACTGATAATGATGCTGAGGATCAGCGTACTCATGACACTGATGGCTGTCCTGGTGCTGCCGCTTTCCATGATAGTTATCAGGCTGGTAGTCTCGAAGTCCCAGGGATACTTCAAGGATCAGCAGAAATACCTTGGATCTGTCAACGGTCACGTGGAGGAAATGTACACAGGACACGACATCGTGAAGGCCTTCAATAGAGAGGAAAAGTCCGAGGAGACTTTCTGCGAGTACAACGACAAGCTCTGTGAAGCGGCGTGGAAATCGCAGTTCTTCTCAGGCATGATGATGCCGATAACCAACTTCATCGGCAATCTGGCGTATGTGGCAGTCTGCCTGCTGGGCGGATACTTCGCCATCAACGGCAGGATATCCATCGGTGATATACAGGCATTCATACAGTACGTCAGGAACTTCAACCAGCCGATATCCCAGGTGGCAAATGTAGCCAACCAGCTCCAGTCCACAGCTGCAGCGGCTGAGAGGATCTTCGAACTCATCGATGAGGAAGAGGAGACAGATATCGACGCAGCTTCGAAGTTCGCACTTCCGGCGGGAGGAGTGAAAGGTGAGGTGGCATTCGATCATGTGTCCTTCGGATACAATGCAGACGAACCGGTGATAAACGATTTCACATTCAAGGCAGAGCCGGGACAGCGTGTAGCCATCGTCGGACCGACAGGCGCAGGCAAGACCACCATCGTCAAACTGCTGATGAGATTCTACGAACTCAACGGCGGCAGCATATCCATAGACGGACACGACATCAGAGATTTTTCGAGACAGGATCTGAGACATATGTTCGGAATGGTGCTGCAGGACACATGGCTCAACAGTGGCACCATCAGGGAGAATATCAGGTACGGCAGTCCCGATGCCACCGACGAGGATGTGGAAAGAGCTGCAAAGGCGGCCCACATAGACCACTTCATCAAGACGCAGCCTAAGGGATATGACATGGAGATAAACGAAGAAGCAACGAACATCTCCCAGGGGCAGAAGCAGCTGCTGACCATAGCGAGAGCCTTTCTGGCATATGCGCCGGTACTGATACTGGACGAAGCCACAAGCTCTGTAGATACAAGGACAGAACAGCAGATACAGAACGCCATGGCCAACCTGATGAAAGACAGGACCAGTTTTATCATCGCTCATCGTCTGTCTACGATAAAGGATGCAGATCACATACTGGTCATGAACCACGGTGATATAATAGAGCAGGGCACCCACGAAAGTCTGCTGGCACAGCAGGGGTTCTATGAGAAACTCTACAACAGCCAGTTCGCAGATCAGGAATAACATCTGCATTCCGGGCACACCGGATAGCAGACATCTGTGAAAACATACACAAAGAAACAAAAGATTCAAAAAACGCCGCAAAGCCGCATGTTGCAGTGCTCTGCGGTGTTTCTGCATGTGGATTGATATCATGTTTCCCTGTATGGACTCAGAATCGACACGAGTTCTACATATAAAGGTGGTATACATTATGTATTCAGAAACGCCGGTGCATACAGGCGCCGGGAACAGCAGGAGAGGGTGATATTCGAAATGGAAAAAAGTCTGAAAAACAAGAGGATACTTCAGGCGGTGCTGATATTCCTGAGTGTTGCAGTGGTGGCAGCCGGGATAACGATTTTTACGACCATGAGATCCGGCAGCGGCAGCGCGTCGGCAGCCGGAACATCGGGTACACCGATGGAAAGCGTAGCGGCAGACGACACCCAGGCTCATGCGGATGAGCTCTACAAAAATCTCGTCAGCGATGCCGGAGACAGTGCGGCTGTTGCGAAGCTGCTGGAGACTATGGGACTTGAATCCTCTGTCGGCAAATATAAAGTGACAGTGGACCAGTCCGGGAAAAACTATGTACTGACCGTTGATATAAGTGAGACAGTTAAAGCAGAAGACCGGGAAGCCTTCGATGCAGTGATGATGGACTGTGGTGAACAGATGCTGGCGCTTATCACAAATGCGAACAAGGTGGTATGGAATTATCCTGTGACCGGCGATCAGACCGGGGACAAGACTAAAGCCACCGACGAATCAGTAAGTGTTTCGCTGGACAAATCAGGTGCAGCGGAGTCCACGGGAAAGGATATAAAGTCCTTCGGAAAGTCAGCTTCCGCAGTGAAAGAACTTCTCGATCTGCAGGCTCAGAAATGATCGGGACAGAAATACAACAAAAAAACAATGATTTTGCTGTGATTTTTAGAAAGTTTTTTGAATTTTATGTAACAATCTTCACATTCGTATGTTTTAATAGTGTATCAGGAACTGTAAGAGCGTGACCGGTGATCGAGAAATGCCTCCAGTGAATCGAAGATATCCGGCGCAGATCTTACAGCAAGGGGGTACGTCGGATGACAGAATGCCATACAGACAGTAATGGCAGAAACAACAGAACGGAGGTTCATGATGAAAAAAATGATCGCATTATTCTTCACGACTGCATGTGTATTCAGTGCAGTGGGATGCGGATGGAAGATGCAGACAAAAGCGAAGGAAGAAGAGCGCAAGGCGCTGAACTACGGGACTGCAAAATGGAATTTCCGGCAGGACCACAACGGAGACTGGACAGTAGATATCTGATGACGGATATCTGACAAAGACATAAAAGAATACAGCATGAAGAGGGGAAGCTGAAACAGATGATACAGCACACACAGTCGGGCTGTGCAAGCGATCTGTGACAGCTTCTTTTTTCGTACCTGAAAAAAGCTGCCGGCACTTTACAACTGCAGACGGCAGGGATATAATAATAGTTAGGAAGCTAAGTATTATTGCAGCGAAGGAGACTGATATGCCGGAGAAAACAGTGTACAGATATATCAACGTACTGGCCAACAGGCAGCGGAGGAGGTTCGAAAATATGGAGCTGGATCTGCCTTTCAGCAGTACACAGGGCAAAGTGCTCCATTTCATACTGGATCACGGAGACGAGGATGTATTCCAGAAAGATGTGGAGGACGAGTTCGGCCTGAGACCATCCAGCGCTACCGAGCTGCTGAAGTCCATGGAGGCAGGCGGTCTTCTGAGCAGAGAGGCTTGTGCTTCGGACGGACGGCGCAAGAGGATAATCGTAAGCGCAGAGGCGAAGAGATACAAACAGATGCTGGACAGTGAACTGGACAGGATAGAGAGTCAGATAACCGGCGGGCTGGACAGGAAAGAGATCGAGATCTGGAAGATGATCACCGCAAGGATGGTGGCCAATCTGCAGGACAGGAAGTAATGGAGAAAGAAAGCAGGAGGAAAAATTGAAAAAAGAAGTCGTCACATCAGAACGGATATCAGGAAAGACATCAGAAAAAAACAACACGGAAAAAAGCAGGAACGTATCCGGGAAACGTACAGAGCCCCATCACCGGGCAGGGAACAATATGGCGGTACGCGTACCTGTATACATAACAGGGCTGTTCATCATGACACTGGGTATAGGTATCTCCGTCAAGTCCGATCTGGGAGTGTCCCCTGTAAGCTCTATACCATATACCATGACATGTGTATGGGGGATCGAGATGGGAAAGGCAACGATACTTTTCCATGCAGCACTGGTGGCCATACAGATCATACTGCTGCGGCGCAGGTTCAGGCTCAGGAATCTGCTGCAGGTACCGGTAGGGATCATGTTCGGATATTTCACCACATTTTCCAACTATCTCATGTCGTTCCTGCCGGATCCCCACAATATAGCGATCCAGCTGGGGATGTTACTGATAAGTACATTGCTGGTGGCAGTGGGGCTGTTCTTTTATGTACCGGCTGATATCATACCGCTGGCAGGCGAGGGAGTCATGCTTGCCGTAGCCGATGTGACGAAAAAGCAGTTTTCCACGATAAAGCTGCTGTTCGATATAAGCATGGTGGTGATATCACTGATAACGTGCCTCATACTGCTGCATTCGCTTGGCAGCGTAGGTATCGGGACAGTCATAGCGGCTGTGCTGGTAGGCGTGGAACTGAAGCTCATAACACGCCTGCTCGGAGAAGTCAGAGACCGCCGTCTGCATTTCGGAGAGACTGTATCAGGATCGGCCATGGGAGACAGTGGCATTCTTGCAGATATAATGAAGACAGACGTGTACACCGTCAGAGGGAATGCAAGTCTGGAAGACGTCCTCAGACTTATAACAGAGAAAGGCGTCAGCGGCGTGCCGGTGGTCAGCGATGAAGGAACACCCATAGGATTCATCTCGGACGGAGACATACTCAGATTTCTGGCGTCGGAGCACCCGCTTTACGTCAATCCGTCATCGCTGATAGAGATTGGGTTCGATGACAGACTCCGGGAACTGATGACACGAAAAGTCAGTGATATAGCCCGCAAGCGTGTGATAACAGTCAGTCTGGGAGCCGACATTGGCAAAGTATGCCAGATACTTGCGGAAAATCACATCAAGAAAGCCCCTGTCATGGACGGCAGCCGGATGGCAGGAATAATAAACGCCAGTAATATCACGAAATACGCATTCGGGCAAATGAGAAAAGACATATGAAAAATATGAACGTGATATGGTATCATAGAGATATATCTACGCAGATGTGTATGGATGATCACAGGAGGTAACAGATCATGACAAATGAAGTTTTGAAAAACATAATAACGAGAAGATCCGTAAAAAAGTACAGACCGGAACAGATAAAGGCCGAGGAGCTGGATGCGGTACTTGAAGCGGGACTCTATGCTCCGTCGGGCATGGGTGCACAGTCACCGGTGATGGTGGCGGTCCAGGACAGGGAAACGATGGACCAGATCGTGAGAATGAACGCCGCAGTCATGGGCACCGACGCCAATCCGTACTATGACGCACCGACGGTGATCCTGGTATTCGGACCGTCAGATCGCAGGACCTTTGTGGAGGATGCAAGCTGTGTCCTTGAGAACATGATGCTGGCAGCACATTCCATCGGACTGGGATCGAGATGGATCCACAGGGAAAAGGAAATGTTCGGGACAGAGGAAGGCAAAGCTCTCATGAAAAAATGGGGCGTGCCGGAAGGGCATACGGGAGTCGGAGCGCTGTCTCTGGGATATCCTGACGGTGAACCGAAGGAAGCAGCACCGAGAAGAGAAGGCAGGATCATATATGTAAAATGAGAGACACAGGTATGATCGGAGACTAAAGCAGCGTCCGGAAACGGGTAAGCAGATCCGGACGGTCGCAGACCGGATCGAAGCGCACAGGCGGTCCGGAGGAGCGAAGCCCGTCAAAGCTCCGCCGGCTGTTTCAGAAATACATCAGAGTCCAGTCAGCAGTTCCAGCTGATTACATGCTGAACCGATCAGCTCAAGCTTGCCGGCGCGGGTCAGCTTCTTGATGGCAGCCTCCCGCTTCAGAGCATCAGAGCGCGACTGCAGGAACTCCACATAGACAGGAGTAACCGGCAGTCGTGACCTTGTATATTTGGCGCCGCGGCCGCAGTTATGCGAGCTGAGGCGCTTTTTCATATCATTGGTCCAGCCGGTGTAAAGTGACCCGTCGGCACACTTCATGATATATACACATGGAGATTTAGTGATTTTTTTAGTATTTGCATTGTCTGTCATGGATTTTTATCTTAACTTAAGTTATTATAACGGTATGGGGCATGATGCCCGGTGCAGCCGCAGGCACGACCTGCAGCACCGATGATGAGCTTTAGTTGTATAAGAACAATTATGGTCGTCGGCCTGCAGCAAGTCAAGCGGCTGTCATGAAAAAATACACAAAATACGGAATTTAAATGTTTCATTTTGTATGAAAAGAAGGTATAATATAAGATGTAGACAAAAAATATCCAGTATAAAGGAGGAGTTCAAATAATGATAAACAAAGTTACAGATTCAGTTATTTATATAGGTGCTGATGACCATGATATCGACCTCTTCGAAGGTCAGTATGTCGTTCCCAACGGGATGGCGTACAATACATATGCGATAATCGATGACAAGATCGCTATCATGGATACGATAGATCAGAAGAAGACAGAGGAATGGCTTGCGAACATAGACGCTGTCCTCGATGGAAGGAAGCCTGATTATCTCACAGTTCCGCCTGCTCTTATCCCATCGGTGCAGGACGGACAGAACGGCAGGAAGCCTGACTACCTCATAGTACAGCACATGGAGCCCGATCATTCGGCATCTGTCAAGGCTATCCTGGAGAGATACAGTGACATCACAGTTGTCGGCAACAAGAAGACTTTCAAGATGCTCGGACAGTTCTTCCCGGAGATGGAGATCAGGAACACTCTGGTGGTGGAGAACGGAGATATCCTCGATCTGGGAAAACACAAGCTCAATTTCGTGTTCGCACCTATGGTGCACTGGCCTGAAGTAATGATGACATATGAATCCACAGAGAAGATCCTTTTCTCAGCTGACGGATTCGGCAAGTTCGGCGCCCTCGACGCAGACGAAGACTGGGCATGCGAAGCAAGAAGATACTACATCGGTATCGTGGGCAAATACGGAGCTCAGGTACAGAGCGTGCTGAAAAAGGCGGCAGGACTCGACATAGAGAAGATCTGTCCTCTCCACGGACCGGTACTCACTGAAAATCTGGGATACTATATAGACCTTTATGATACATGGTCCAGCTATGAGCCGGAATCCGACGGAGTATGTATCTGCTACACATCGGTATACGGTCACACTAAGAAAGCCGTGGAACTTCTTGTATCAGAACTTGAGAAGAAAGGCGTGCCTGTAGCAGCAGTGAATGACCTTGCAAGATGCGATATGGCAGAAGCAGTTGAAGATGCTTTCAGATACGATAAGCTCGTGCTGGCTACGACGACATACAATGCCGAGATCTTCCCGTTCATGCGTCATTTCATCGACCATCTCAAGGAGAGGAATTTCCAGAAGAGGACAGTGGCATTCATCGAAAACGGTTCATGGGCTCCTACTGCAAACAAGATAATGAGAGCAGATTTTGAAAGTCTGAAGAATATAACGATAGCGAAGAACAATGTGACAGTGATGTCGGCTCTCAATGATGAAAGCAGGGCACAGATAGAGGCACTGGCTGATGAACTGTCAGAGGGATATCTGCCGTTAAGTGCAGAAGAGCAGGCTGAACTGGATCCGACAGCACTCTTCAAGATCGGATACGGACTGTATGTAGTGACATGCAATGACGGAAGGAAGGATAACGGTCTTATCGTCAACACTGTGACTCAGGTGAGCGACAATCCTAACAGGATAGCAGTCAATGTGAACAAGGCCAACTATTCATGCGAAGTCATAAAGAATACCGGAAAACTGAACGTTTCAGTTCTTTCAGAAGATGCACCGTTCAAAATTTTTGAACACTTCGGTTTCCAGTCAGGAAGAAACGTGGATAAACTTGCCGGCTATGAGCATCAGGACAGAGCTGTCAACGGACTGCCGTATCTGACAAAGCATGCCAATGCATATATTTCAGGAAGAGTCACAGATACTGTGGATCTGGGAACACATCTCATGTTCATATGTGAAGTGACAGAGAGCGTCAGACTTTCGGATAATGAAACAATGACATACACTTACTATCAGAACAATGTCAAGCCAAAGCCTGAGACTGACAAGAAAGGCTGGGTATGTGATATCTGCGGATATATATACGAAGGCGAAGAACTGCCTGAAGACTTCATCTGTCCGCTCTGCAAACACGGCGCAGCAGACTTCTCGAAGCTGGGCTGAGGTCAAAGAGCATCATAGGACGCAGTAATATATGAATAAAAATAAGCATCCCGCCAGGCAGTACCGTCAGACGGGATGTTTTCTGTACAGGAGGGAAAAATGTTTTATACAGGCTGTCACCTTTCCTCGGTGAAAGGTTTCGAAAACATGGGACGTGAAGCGCTGAGCATCGGAGCCAGCACGTTCCAGTTCTTTACCCGCAACCCCAGAGGGGGCAAAGCCAAAGCGATAGATGAAGATGATATCAGGCGATTCCTTGAACTGGCATCCGAAAACGGATTCGGGAAACTTGTTGCCCATGCTCCATATACGCTGAATCCATGTTCAGGGACGGACAGGGTCAGAGCCTTCGCATACGAGGCAATGTCAGATGACATGCGCCGGATGGAGTACATCCCCGGAAACTATTACAATTTCCATCCGGGAAGTCATGTGGGACAGGGCGTCGAAAAGGGTACGGAGCTCATCGTGGATCTGCTGAACAGGATCATAACGCCGGAGCAGAGCACTGTGATCCTGCTGGAGACCATGTCCGGCAAGGGCAGTGAGATCGGCGGCAGGTTCGAGGAACTGAGAGCCATCATCGACGGCGTTGAGCTGGATGAAAAGATGGGCGTGTGTCTGGATACATGCCATGTCAGCGATGCCGGATATGACATAGTGAACGATCTTGACGGCGTGCTGGATGAGTTCGACGATATCATCGGCCTTGACAGGCTGAAAGCGCTGCATATCAACGACAGCATGAATCCCTGCGGGTCTCACAAGGACAGGCATGCAAAGATCGGTGAGGGTCATCTGGGTCTGGACACCATCGTGAATGTGATAACTCACCCATTATTAAAGGGGCTCCCGTGTATACTGGAAACCCCTAATGAGCTGGACGGATATAAGAGAGAGATCGCTCTGCTGCGGGATGCATACTCCAGCAGGCCTTAAACCAGAGACGTGTAGGCCTTGTCGAAGGTGATCACCGCATAGTAGTTCGGATCCACACTTTTGAGCGCATTGTTCGCCATGTTGCGCAGCGTACTTTCCTTGTACTGGCACGACGGCGAAAGAACGACATCGAATATTATATTAGTGTGAGTAGGTCCCGGGACGATCCTGAGATCGTGTACGGTATCGACTCCATCGGTAACGCTGAAGGTATCTGTGAGCAGAGCCTTCAGTTTTTCTATGAGGGGATCGCTGGTGACTACCGGATCCATGTGGGCCACGAACTCGATGTGCAGCGTCTTCTTCACCATACGTTCGATATTGTCTATCATGTCGTGGCTCTTAAGCAGGTCGCCGTCGGCGTCCACCTCGATGTGTATGGATGCGAAGATCTTGCCGGGACCGTAGTTGTGCACCATCAGATCGTGTATCCCCAGGACTCCCGGTTCGCGTTCGATGGTGTCACGGATGGCTTCCACCAGATGTCTGTCGGGGGCTTCGCCCAGCAGCGGACTGGAAGTTTCTCTTACCAGCTGTATGCCGGACCAGATTATGAAAAGTGCCACCAGGCAGCCCATCCATCCGTCGATCTGTACTCCGGTGATCCTGCCGATGACAGCGCTGACAAGTACAGCAGCGGTGGCGATCACATCGTTGCGGCTGTCCGCTCCTGTAGCCATCAGTGCAACGGAATCGATCTTCCTGCCGATGCCTACATTGAACAGGGACTGCCAGAGCTTCACCAGGATCGCAGCCGCCAGGATGATCAGCGTAAGCCAGCTGAAATCCACGGGATCAGGATGTATGATCTTGCCTGCGGAGGTTTTCAGCAGCTGCACGCCGATGACCATTATGAATATCGATATGAAAAGTCCCGTCAGATATTCTATACGCGCGTGGCCATAGGGGTGCCCCTCGTCTTCAGGCAGGGACGCCAGCCTGAACCCCACCAGGGTCATTATTGATGATGATGCATCGGCAAGGTTGTTTATACCGTCAGCGACGATAGCTATACTGCCTGAGAAAAGACCCGCTAGGATCTTCGCCGTGCACAGCAGTATATTGGATATTATCCCTACGACGCCGGCGAATTTGCCGTATCGTTCACGGACCACCGGATCGCCGGTGTTCTCATAGTCCTTCACAAATATTCTGGAAAGAAGATTTCCCATTTCAAACGATTCCTTTCACTTTACATGTATCGGTCACATGTACCGGTTGCGGCGTTTATTCTGCAGAAGCTTTTTCCTCAGCGGCCGCCTTTTCCAGCGCCTGGGCGAACTGGTCGGAACATGAAGTCTTCCTGAACCCGCATGTTATGCCCCTTAGCCTCTCTGTCACCTGCTTGACCGTCATGCCCTCCACCAGCGCCGACAGCGCCTTGAGGTTGCCGTTGCAGCCGCCGCTGAAGCTGACGTTCCGGACTATATCCCCGTCGAGTTCGAATTCTACGTTAGTTGAACATACTCCCTGCTGTGCGAAATTATACTTCATTATATGTTTTCTCCTTTACTGCATAAATCGTTGTGTTATATAATAATATGAACGTCGCAGGTGATACCGCGGTTTCATTCTTAACAGTATAACAAATAAGAGCGGAAAGTGAAAGAAAAATCGACATGAGAAGAACAGATAGAAGAAAAACCGGCAGAAAAACCGGTAAAAAACGGATAAGTACAGTGACTCTGCTGGTGATCATACTCGCAGTGGCAGTCGTCGCAGGAGGAGCCGGCGTACTCGCCGTCGGCGGAGGAGCAGTTTCGGGAAAGCTTCCGGATTTTCATGTGAAGGATGTGAATGTAAGCCCTCTGACCGGGCAGGTGTATGAGGGTGAACTCCCGGCAAGGCCGCTGATCGTCTCCATAGACAACGTGGGCGACGCTGTACCTCAGTCCAATTTGTCAAAGGCCGACCTGGTCTACGAGTTTCCGGTGGAGGGACTGCAGACAAGACTCCAGGCAGTGTTCTACGGTGAATTCCCCGAG
Organism: uncultured Eubacterium sp.; assembly: GCA_905193765.1. Taxonomy (GTDB): domain Bacteria; phylum Bacillota; class Clostridia; order Peptostreptococcales; family Anaerovoracaceae; genus Lentihominibacter. The sequence goes on along the minus strand of CAJJPZ010000007.1, from coordinate 17,360 downwards.
TTTTTCGGTCCCATCAGGAGCACAAGACCGTACTTCGTCGATCTGACCCGGGAGTACAAAGGGATATTCCTGGCCCACGGATGGAGTCCCGACGCGAGGAAGTACCTGATGAGCGACGTGGTGCCGTACATCAACGCCATGAACACGGACTGCAGCTTTTACAGAGTCAGTGACAAGACCGCGCCCCACAACTCCTACATCAAGTGGGAGGAAGTGAAGAAAAAGATCGACAGTGAGGGCTGGTGGAAGGATAAGCAGGATATACGCTCTTTCAGCTTCCTCAGCGGATCGGCGTCCAATCAGGGCGAGGCGGCAGTTTCCATAGATGTGAAGTATACCAGCAGTAAATGCGAGTTCAGCTACGACGAGAAGTCCGGGAAGTACACCAGGACCATAAACAGCGGTCAGCAGTATATCGACAAGGAGACGGGCAAAAGCATAGAGGTGGACAACGTGCTCGTGCAGTACGTGAAGAGCAAGGTGCTGGATGCAAAGGGGCGCCTTGAGATCGACATGTGCGCCGGAGGCGATGCGATACTGTTCACCGGAGGCGTGGCAGTCAAGGGCACATGGACGAGGGATGACCTGGATTCCAGGACCATCTTCAAGGATGAAAGCGGCAGCGAATTCAGACTGACTCCGGGACACACATGGGTTGAGATCGCAGACCAGAACTGCGAACTCGGATACAAGTAAATATTCAGAAAATAAAAACTTCAGTGAATAGAAAATTATAGATTGAATATTGATTCCAACGAGTGTATAATTATAAACATTGAAAAGCTTAGTATCTATATAAATTCAGGAGGATGGAGTAATGAAGAAGAGTTTAGTAGCGGTCCTGATGATCGCAGTACTCGTATTTTCACTGGCCGCATGCGGCGGAAGCAGTGATGACACAGCAAAGGATAAAGTTGTTTACAAGGTAGGAACAGAACCGACATTCCCGCCGTTCGATACTACTGACGACGATCAGAATATCGTAGGTCTCGATATGGACCTCATCAAGGCTATCGGTGAAGACCAGGGCTTCGATGTACAGTTCGAGAACCTTTCATTCGACGGTCTGATCCCTGCACTGAAGGCAGGCAACATCGACATCGTTGCAGCAGGAATGAACAAGGACGACAAGGAAAGACAGAAGCAGGTTGACTTCAGTGATGCATACTATGAGTCACAGCTTTATGTAGTAGTTCCTCAGGATAACAAGGACATAAAGAGCATAGATGATCTGACTGCAGACATGAAAGTTGCAGCTCAGACAGGGACTACAGGCGCTGAGAAAGTCAAGGAACTGAAGAAAGACGGCAAGATCAAGGAAGCAGTTATCCTGGACGGTCTCGATACAGCAATGATGCAGCTGATCAACGGCGATGTTTCAGCAGTTATCAACGACAAGCCGGTAAACGAAGCTTACATGAAGAAGCAGCCGGACAAGGTAAAGATGGTAGGCGAAGCGCTGAATGCAGAGAACTACGGTTTCGCAGTTGCTAAGGGCAACGACGAGCTTCTTGAAAAGATCAACGCAGGTCTTGCAAACATCAAGGAAGACGGAACTTTCGACAAGCTCGTTGATGAGTGGTTCAACAAATAAAGTCTGAAGGGCGCAAAGTCCTGAAGGTCTGAACAGAGCACAGGAAAATGAAAATCAAAGATTGACCTTTGGTACGGGTGGCGATATGCCCGGCCGGAGGTCAATTTCGGTTTTTCCCGGACAGGCATATCGCAGGTGTCCGGGGGGAAGGCTTCCGGCCGGTGCCGTATCCGGGACAGGCTGTGGAGTCTATCGTTACGATTCGGGAGGAATTATTTTGGCAGAATATTTACAGGGAATAGTCGTTGCGGCAAGGGGTGTGCCGGTGACGCTCATAATATCACTGGTGGCCGTACTTGGCGGACTGGTCATAGGTCTGCTGGTGGCTATCGCAAAACGCTCCGGCAACAAACTGCTGCGCGGTATAGCAACAGTATACGTGGATGTACTCAGAGGTACGCCGCTGCTGGTACAGGTACTGATACTGGCATATGGTGTGCCGCAGCTGCTGAAGTCCAGCTTCGGACTGCAGTTCAACTGGGCGCATATGATCATCGTGGGATTCATCGCATGCGGTATCAACAGTTCGGCGTACATGGCCGAGATAATCAGAAGCGGACTGCAGGCCATCGATATAGGACAGTCTGAAGCGGCGAGATCCCTCGGTATGAGCCAGGGACAGACCATGAGATATGTCGTGATACCTCAGGCATTCAAGATCATCGTACCGGCCATGGGAAACGAGTTCGTCACACTTATCAAGGAAACTTCGATACTGTCAGTTGCGGGTATAGTCGAGGTCACAAGACGGGGAACACTGTGGGCGTCGTCCTCATTCCTGTCTTTCCAGGCGTACATAGGCGTCGCGGTGGTATATCTGATACTGACGCTTACACTGTCGAGACTGGTGGCATATATAGAGAGGAGGCTGGCTCAGAGTGATAGAAGTTAGGAATCTTGAAAAATCCTTCGGGGATCTCCATGTCCTCAGGGGCATAAACGAGACCGTCAACGACGGAGAAGTGGTCTGTGTCATCGGACCTTCGGGATCGGGCAAGAGCACGTTCCTCCGCTGTCTCAACCTTCTGGAGGAGCCTACCGGGGGAGATGTGATCCTGGACGGCGAGAAGATAAACGCTGACGGCGTGGATATAGATCAGATCAGAGAGAAACTGGGCATGGTGTTCCAGAACTTCAATCTGTTCCCGCATATGAGCGTGCTGGACAACATCACGCTGGCGCCGGTAAAGGTCAAAGGTCAGGCGAAGCCGGAGGCTGAGAAAGAGGCAAGGCGCATACTGGGAGTAGTGGGACTGTCGGACAAGGCCGAAGCTTTCCCGTCATCGCTGTCAGGCGGACAGAAGCAGAGAGTTGCCATAGCCAGAGCGCTGGCCATGAAGCCTGAGATAATGCTCTTCGACGAGCCGACGTCGGCGCTGGACCCGGAGATGGTGGGAGAAGTGCTGGCTGTCATGAAAGACCTCGCCGAAAACGGCATGACCATGGTCATCGTCACCCACGAGATGGGATTTGCCAGAGAAGTAGCCGACAGGGTACTGTTCATCGATCAGGGTGTGATCATGGAGCAGGGCACACCGGAAGAACTCTTCGGAAATCCTCAGAACGAAAGAACGAAGAGCTTCCTGAGCAAAGTCCTGTAAAACAGTACAGCAGCTTAAGCAAAAATCGAATAAAAAATGAAACCGCACAGCAGATGCGTATCTGTGAAGATACCATGCTGTGCGGTTTTTTCGTGAGCTCATAAACGGGGAATTTTGAGAATGCTTCGTGTATTCATGTTTTTGGCGTATGCGAAGCATAGTGTTTTAGTATTTTTTGTGCCGGCGATTATGTGGTATTGTTAAAACAGCGTAAGGAGCTTCTTCAGTAACATTGTTTTATAAAGCAGGAAAGAGGAACTGTTTAATATTCTTTCTTCAGTAAGAAATCTGCCAGATGCATGATCCTGACTCCGTTGATGTTGCCTGCAGCCAGTTCGTCCAGCGTTACAACATATTTAGGGTAGTGGTCCTTGATCTCAAGCAGGTTGGCAACCTCACGATCGGAATCTTCAGGCAGATTGCGGCATACCTGCACATAGATGCGCTCATCACTATTGACTTAGCTAAAAACATCATTTATATCAATAGTTTTTGCTGAAATTCCGTAAAAACTTCCGAATCAGGGCAACTTTTTGGTCTGTTGCTTTTTCTCCATCAGCTTCTTCTCACGACTGGCCACGTAGCTGACTTTCTCAGGCCTGCGGGCGGCTTCCATCCTGCGTTTAGTTTTCTCGCTGACCTTGTCGGTGTCAGGGACCAGCTCCACGAAGACACTTTCATGGATCTCAGTCAGAGCATCCATCAGCTTCATGTGGATCTCCCTGAGTCTGGTGATACTGATCAGATCCTTGTCGCAGACGAAATATATGTCGATCCAGTACTTGCGACCGGTCTTGATGATATCCAGGAAATTGATGTAGACCCCGTAAGGCAGCAGGACCTTCTCACAGGTCTCGCGGATCCTGCCGCTGGTGTCGTGGTCAGGGGCGAAGAGCATGAGATTTTTCAGCGCCTCCGCGAAAAGTCCCACCGGTTCCTTCAGCAGTGCTACTGCAACGATTATGGCGATCCCCGGATCCACATAAGGGCCAACAGCCGTGAACCCCATATGCTCCAGTATCAGCTTGAGGATGAACCCCATGCCGACGCCCAGCGTACTGAGGGAATCCAGCTTCCAGATATAGATCTCAGCCCTGATGGAGGGCGAAGAAAATTTTCTGTTTATATGGGTAAGGATGAAATACACGATAACGCAGGATACGGACACAGCCAGCTCGTACACGGCCACTATCGAAGCATCTACCTCGTTGCCGCCGCTGATGATCGTCCGCACGCTGCTGACCACAAGGTAGGTGGTGACGCCGATCAGTATTCCGGTCTTGATCATCACGAACAGCGACTCCACCTGGGAATAACCATAGGGTTTGTTTTCGGTGACCGGCTTGTAAAGCAGCGGGATCAGCACCATGAAAGGCCCGATCATTATCAGATCAGCTATGTCGAATACACAGTCCATCAGCACAGCAGCTGATTTCGTCCATATAGCGACGATGATCTCGGCGACGAGGAAGACGACACTTCCTGCAAAAGAAACATTAAGGACTTTTTTCTCCAGTTTTAAATTCGGATCACTGGGGTCCATGATTTCACTCCTCTCGGTATTTTCATTGATTATCACATATCATGCAAAATCCGGCGCAGCATATGCCGGCCGGATACAAGCTATTTATTCACAGCAGCCTGGAGCACTGTATTGGCAACCGCTCCGGCCACATCAGCACCGTAACCCCCGTTCTCCACAAGGACTATGAATGCATACGGATTGTCAGGATCGTTCAGGAACCCCGAGAACCACGCATTAGGCTCCTTGCCGGTACCCACCTCGGCAGTACCCGACTTGGCGCAGATGTCCAGTCCCGGGAAGTTGCCCGAGCCGTAATGCTGCTCTACATTGTTGGCCATCATATCGGTGAGAGACGACGCCGTCTCGGCATCGATCATATCCTTTGTCTTCACGCCAACTTTAGGCACCTTGCCCAGCAGCTCATCCCAGAAGGACGTAGGTTCCACCAGTCTCGGCATCACTGCAGTGCCGCCGTTGCCGATGGCTCCCATGTATACCATCATGGAGCACGGATTCAGCATATCGTGGTACTGACCGATGCCGGTCCACGCCAGATTGACGCCACTGTCAGGATAGTCGAAAGTGCTCTCAGCAGTCTTGATACCGTCGATATCATAGCTTTTGGTCAGGCCAAGATTCTCAGTATATTCCTTTATCAGATCGCCGCCAAGCTTCTCCGAAAGCTTGCCGAAGTAACAGTTGCACGAAACTTCCAGCGCCTTTTTCAGGTCGACAGTGCCGTGGGCGGAGATGTCCGTTACAGTATCCCCGTGGCCGTAATCCTCTGAACCCGTACAGTTGTAGGTCCAGGTGTATACATCGTCGAGATTTTCTATGGCAGCCGCCGCAGTCACCAGCTTGAATATGGAGCCGGGAACGAAACGGCTGGATGTGAACCTGTTGATGTATACGCCGGATGTATCGTCTGAGGAGATCTGCGGAGGATCGGCCGGATCGTATGTCGGCGAGCTGACCATGCAGATGATCTCGCCTGTCTTGTAGTTGTATACGCCTACGGTGCCGCTGCGGTCGCCCATAGCCTCGATGGCGGTGGCGCAGATGTCGGCGTCCAGCGTCAGATTGATGTCCACACCTTTGTTGTTCAGGGAATAGACGCCGTTGATCAGGTCGTAGCCGATCATTTCATCGGTGAACGCTCTGTTGGCGCCCGTAGATATATTGTTGTTCTTGTCTCCTGTAATATGCATCAGCGCACGTCTGATGGAAACATTGTCATTGAAAGTCATCCCGTCGGATGAATTTTTCATAAGGAGCTTGCCGTTGGTATCATAGACGGCCCCCTTGGTCAGTTTGCCGTCCTCGTAAACATCGTAGTTGCCGGAGTATGACGCCCAGTCGTCGCCCTGAGTGACGTATCTGTAGCAGAATATCCCGACTCCTGTCAGGAGGACACATGCCAGCAGGAGACACATGATAGCTCTTTTTTCTATTTTCTTCATTTGTCATCCCCTCCGAAAATATCCTCAAGTGTCAGCTGTTCTTCCACATTATCGTCCGCGTTCCTGCGGACTGACGGCCTGTCTGAAGAGCCCGTTCCCGGTACAGCTCCGGATGATCTCCGTCCTGAGGCCGGGTGTCCCTGGGACCTGCCGGCGGACGCATCCCTGCGCCTGCTGACAGAGTACGATGCGGTGTCTGATGACCGTCCAGCCGGTGTGCGTCCCGATACAGAACCGGAACGTCCTGCAGGTCTGCCGGATACCACGGTCCCGGCATCCTGTGACCATCCGTCAGGGCCTCTGCTGACAGACAGTCCTGTGCCGTCAGGCAATCCAGAGGACGCAGATCTGCTGCCGCGTCCGGATGTTCCTGTGGCAGCTCTTGATGCACCTGCGGCCCTGCCTTCCGAGGAGGATGCACTGCGACCTGCCGGAGCCTGTCTGCCCTGGGCAGATGTCGTCCTGATACGGGACGAGCCGGAGGATCCGGATGGTACGCTGCCGGAAGATGATCTGCCGGCAGGTTTGCTGCGTCCTGCAGACGACGGCTTTCTGTCCGACTCGTAGCTGGCCGACGGACCATCCATCATCTTGGTCAGGAATTCATCGTCGGCCTTCGACAGTCCCTTGCCGTTGTATACCGGTTTCCTCCGCGGAGGCTCGCGGTACGGCTCCTTGCTGAAGCTGTCGAAGAAATCCTCATCTGAAACATTGGTGTATTTTATCGGCCCTCTGCTGCCCGAAGGATCGCTGCCTATGTGCGTCCTGGTCTCGCTGAGAGCATCTTCCGTATAATCTTTCATGGCTTCAGGATCAGGCTTCCTGCCTTTCCTGCTGCGCTGAGCTGCCTGACGGCTCATCTGTTCATAACGCTCCATACGGTCATTATCGCTGCCGCCTCTGCATCTGCCCGCGCCCTGCAGCGTATCGACAGGTGCGCCTGCAGCAGCGCCGCCTCCGCGGCCTTTCTTAAGCTTTGCAGCAGTCACTCCGAACTGCGTGAAGAAATCACGTGGATCCTGATACCGGTCGCCGGAAAGTTCGTCCTCGTATTCCTCGAGATCGAATTCATTCTTGCGATCCAGCCGTATGGCGAAGCTGGCATTCTGCCGGGTATCGGCAGCCTTCAGGTACGCCAGCAGTCCCCAGGTCGCTATCATACTGGTACCTCCCGCTGAAACGAATGGGAAGGTGACTCCGGTGAGGGGCAGCAGATCCACAGAGCCCAGTACATTGAGTATGGTCTGCATGATGAACATGGATGTAGCCGCACACGCTGCGATGCTGTAGTATGTAGAACGTCCCGCTATGATGGACCGCACAGCAAAGACTGACAGTGTGATGATACAGAGCACAGCCAGTACAGCTATGATCAGTCCCCATTCTTCACCGAGAAGTCCGAACACCAGATCGGCTTCGGCCGCATCCACCCATTTGAGATGACCCTGTCCGCCCCCAAGACCTACGAATCCTCCGCTGGCCGACGCAGACATGGTCTGGACCATCTGGAAACCGCCGTCAGTCGGGTCTTCCCAGGCGTGGCCCCAGGTGTCGAATCTGGCAGCAACATATTTGAATCTCATGACCATCATTCCCATCAGACCTGTAGCTCCGAGAGTGAGTATCAGTTTCGAAAAATCCCCGCTTCGCAGGAACGATATTATCAGGAACACAGTGAAGAATATCAGCGCTGTACCGAAGTCTTTCATTATAGCCAGACATCCCAGACAGAACACCGAGAATATCATGAACACCGTGAGGTTTTTCTTTTGCTGCAGTTCATCCAGCGTCGCGGAACCCACGAAAATGAAGACTATCTTCACCAGCTCTGAAGGCTGTATAGTGAATCCGGCGATGCGGACCCAGTTGGTGGATCCGTTGCGGCTGTCACCGAAGATCAGGTTTATGAGCAGCAGGATCACCGCAGCTCCCATCAGTACCCTCACCAGCTTCTTGGCCCTGTTGAGATCCCGGAGCAGCCAGCACATCCCGAAGAACAGGATGACCCCCGCCGCCACGCAGAACGCCTGCTTGAAAGCGCTTTCAGGAAACTTGGTGGATGTGACCGCGATACTCAGCGTCGACAGGAAGAATGCTATCATCTCCATCTCGAAGCCCACACGCCTGAACATCCTCATGACGATGACATAGACCCACATCACGATGCACACCAGCATGAATGCAGCAGTGACAGACGTGGAGTATTTGTCGCCAAGGGAGATCCTGAACTGGACGATGGCCAGTATCTGGAATATAGTCAGCGCCACAAGAGACGGCCACGGAGAGACCGGATGCGTCTTCTTTTTACGCTTTTCGATATTTTCCATACGTTCCTGGAGACTTACAGGGTAAAGTGCAAAATCCGAGCCGCCGATATTTATCGTGTCGCCGCCCTTTACCTCAGTAGGTTCAGTCACAGGCACGCCGTTTATGGCAGAGCCATTCTTCGACTCAAGGTCGTTGTATTTCCATACGCCTGCAGAGTCCCGGATCAGAGTGGCATGACTCCTGGAAACGCTGCCCAGGTTCACCACCACGTCACAGCCGCGACCGCGGCCTATGAGATTTTCCCAGTGAGTCAGCGGCACACTGCTGCCGTCAGGACATGACAGATAAGCCCATATCTCAGACGGATTGCGGGCTCTCAGCAGCGAGTGTATCTGCCGCGCCAGTATGAAAAGTGCCAGGATCATGAAGATCCAGCGCAGTATAGTTGTGAAATATATCCCGGCCATATCTATGACCGTGTTCATCAGATCCATTAAAACCTCCTTTTATCCCATATGCCGGAGCAGCAGGCGCATCACGCCGGGCCCCGGAGCAGTGCAGATCTGCACACACTGACTATATTATATTCAAAGATTTTGTCAGTGCTGTGACGATACAGCTCTTGCCCACAGATATATAAAATGATACTATAAAACCACAAATATGTAAAACACTGAATTCGTGAAGGAGGTCGAAAAAATGGCAGCGTTCCGGCAGGCGTATGCCCGGAAAACCGATGCTTCCGTCCGGTCAGAAATGATGGTCTTGAAATCCTACAAAACATATGGTATAGTAGGGATAAGGAGGCGTATATGAAAATTTCAACCAAGGGCCGCTACGCATTGAGAGTAATGCTGGATCTGGCCATAAACAATACAGGGGAGTATATCCCCCTCAAAGAGATCTCAGAAAGGCAGGGCATAACTGTCAAATACATGGAGCAGATAATACCGTTGCTGAAGCGTGCAGGATTCCTGAAGAGCACCAGAGGCAACAACGGCGGCTACAAGCTGAGCCACTCGCCGAAGGACTATACCGTAGGGGATATCCTCCGTGCAGCAGAGGGCAGTCTGGCGCCGGTAGCCTGCCTCGAGGACGACGAGAACCAGTGCGAGAGAAGCACCATCTGCCCGACACTCAAATTCTGGACGGGCCTTGAGAAGACCGTCAACGACTACGTTGACAGCGTCACACTCCAGGATCTGCTGGACGAACACGAGAACCTGATCGGCAGCAACTACTCCATATGACCCGCCACGCAAAATGAGCATAAGAACCAAAAGCACCGAAGACCCTTACAGAAAGTTGTCTGAGGTGCTTTTTGATGCTGTGGAACAGGTCAGCGATCACAGATTTTTTATCACAAATCAGATATGCCGGGGTTAGTTCTGTCATGACAAAAAACAGCAAAATCCGATAACAGCGAAATGTCGTTTGCGACACGAACCCCGCTTTTTATTACAACTACAATGCTTCATGTTCGAAATCGATTGACGGCAATATACAAACTTCGTATAATACATCATGTCACGACAGGTGACATTAATAACATATTATGTTTACTTATGGGGAGGCTTAAACATAATGCGATTCAGCAATGTATTAGGACAAAAGTGGGTCAGGATCGCCGCTCTTTTAATAATTTACGATATCATAGTAATCAACCTGGCATACGGCGCAGCGCTGTGGCTCAGGTTCGACCTTAAATTTTCAATGATACCGGAGGAGTATCTGCATGCATGGGTAAGCACTGTTCCTGCATACACGGTACTGTCTCTGGTTATTTTTGTACTGCTGAAACTTTACAGGAGCGTGTGGAGGTTCGTCAGCTACAATGAGCTGATGCGCGTGGCAGCCGCCACCATGTTCACTGCCGCGGTGCAGGTCATACTCACGGAGCTGCTGTTCACCCGGATGCCGGTGCTCTACTACATCGGCGGAGCCATGATACAGTTCCTGGCCATGTGCGGCGTCAGGTTTTCCTACAGAGCCCTGCGCATTTTCAAAGGGTTCTGCAATGCGAAGGCCAAGAACACCTACAAGAGAGTCATGATCGTAGGCGCCGGCGAGGCCGGACGCATGCTGCTGAGGGAGATCCGTGTGGAAAATCCCAAAACTTCAGTAGCCTGCTGCCTGGTGGACGATAACCCCAACAAGCGTGGCAGGATACTGGAGAATGTCAAGATCGAAGGCAGCCGCAAGGACATAAAGGCCCTGGTGAAAAAACACCGCATCGACCGCATCATAATCGCCATGCCGTCGGCCAGCGCAGAGAGGCGCAAAGCCATCCTCGACATCTGCAAGGAGACAGGCTGCGAGCTGAAGATGCTGCCGGGCATATCCCAGATACTCAACGGACAGGCCACACTGGCACAGCTCCGGGACGTATCGGTGGAGGAACTGCTGGGCAGAGAACCGGTGAAAACCGACATGACGGAGATAGCGCAGTACATAAAGGGAAAGACCGTGATGGTCACAGGCGGAGGCGGCTCCATAGGCAGCGAACTGGCAAGACAGATCGCATCATACGGACCCCACTGCCTGATCCTCTTCGACATATATGAGAACAACGTCTACAGCATACAGCAGGAGCTTAAATGGCATTACCCGGATCTGATCCTGGAGGTCATCATAGGCTCCGTACGTGACGAAGCCAGAGTGCGTCAGGTGATGAAGAGGTACAGCCCGGACATCGTCTATCATGCCGCAGCCCACAAGCACGTGCCTCTAATGGAGCGCAGTCCCAACGAGGCCATCAAGAACAACGTGCTGGGCACCTACGTCACAGCAAAGGCCGCAGCACAGTACGGCGTCCGCAGATTCGTCCTGATCTCCACCGACAAAGCAGTGAACCCGACGAATATAATGGGGGCGTCAAAACGTCTCTGCGAGATGATAGCCCAGGAGATGGACCGCAGAGCACAGCAGACAAGCTTCGTGGCAGTACGTTTCGGCAACGTGCTGGGCAGCAACGGCAGCGTAATCCCGCTGTTCAAACGCCAGATAGCTGCAGGCGGACCGGTGACTGTGACACATCCCGAAATAACGAGATTTTTCATGACCATACCGGAAGCCGTATCCCTAGTACTCCAGGCAGGTGCCTACGCCACCGGCGGCGAGATATTTGTCCTGGATATGGGACAGCCTGTCAGGATAGATGAACTTGCAAGGAACCTGATCTTCCTCTCCGGCCGCATACCGGGAGAAGACATAGAGATAAAATACACAGGCCTGCGCCCCGGCGAGAAGCTCTACGAGGAGCTTCTGATGTCCGAGGAAGGCCTGCAGCGCACAGCCAACGAGAAGATCTTCATCGGTCACCCCATCGAGCTGTGCGACGACCTGTTCGCCCGCATAGAAGAACTGGGCAGCTGCGCCACGGACAACGACAGCCAGATCAAGCTCAAGGTCGCCTCGCTGGTGAGTACCTATCGTCCCGATATGCAAAATGAGGGCCCTGCAGGAACCGTCTGCAGCCCCGGACAGAGCGAACCCGGGATGAAGACCATGGATCTGGATCTCCACGACCGCAAGAAAAAGCTGGAACCCGCAGTGGTATAACAGGAATTCCAAGCATAAAATGATGGATGGCACGTTTTTTTTGAAAGAAATCACCGGCGGATGCTGTATAATCAGAATCGGCAGTCGGGACAGGTGATGCGGGGAGTGAAAATTCTATTACAGATATATCAAGGGGAGAAAACATGTTCAGTAAAGACGGCAGCATAGCCGCATTCGAATCGAAAATATGGCTGGCATCACCGACGATGCACGGCGAAGAACTTGAATACATGACAGAAGCCTACGAGACCAACTGGATGTCCACCGTAGGAGCCAATATCGACGAAGTGGAACGCATCACCTGCGAGAAGATCGGCTGCGGCCATTCCGTGGCACTGGCGTCGGGCACAGCAGCGCTCCACATGGCAGTGAAGCTGGCAGGCATAGAGATATACGGTCAGCCGGTCACAGGTCACGGAGCAGTGGAAGGCAGGAAGATATTCTGCTCAGACATGACTTTTGACGCTACCGTGAACCCCGTAGTCTACGAAGGTGGCACACCGGTATTCATAGACACGGAGACCGACACCTGGAACATGGATCCGGCAGCTCTTGAAAAAGCTTTCGAGATCTACCCGGATGTAAAGATCGTAGTGCTGGCTCACCTTTACGGTACGCCGGCAAAGTTAGATGAGATAACGGCAGTCTGCGACAGACATGGCGCTGTCCTCATCGAGGATGCAGCGGAATCTCTGGGAGCATCGTACAAAGGCAGACAGACCGGGACCCTCGGCAGATACAGCTGCATCAGCTTCAACGGCAACAAGATCATCACAGGATCATCCGGAGGCATGCTGCTGACAGACGACGAAGACGCCGCAGGCAAAGTCCGCAAATGGTCGACCCAGGCCAGAGAAAAAGCAGACTGGTACCAGCACGAAGAACTGGGCTACAACTATCGCATGAGCAACGTGGTGGCAGGAGTGGTGCGAGGCCAGTACCCTCACCTGGAAGAGCACATAGCACAGAAAAAAGTCATATATGAAAGATACAGAGACGGCTTCATAGACCTTCCGGTCAGCATGAATCCCTTTGACGAGACCATCTGCGAACCGAACTACTGGCTGTCCTGCATGATAATAGACGAGGACGCCATGTGCAGACAGGTGCGCTCAGAAAATGAAGCGATATACATCCCTGAAGCAGGCAAGACCTGCCCGACAGAGATCCTTGAAGCCATCGCATCCATAAACGCAGAAGGCCGTCCGATATGGAAACCGATGCACATGCAGCCCATATACAGGATGAACCCCTTCGTGACCAGACACGGCAGTGGCCGAGCCATGACCAACGCCTACGCCGACGGCAAAGCAATAGATGTCGGAATGGATATATTCGAAAGAGGCCTCTGTCTGCCGAGTGATAATAAGATGACAGAAGAGCAGCAGGGGAGGATAATAGAAGTGGTGAAGAGGTGTTTTAGGTAGTTAATGTGTGGGAGAAAAATGAATAATCATAAACCGTATGGACCATATGAAAAGTATTTTAAGCGTTCCTTGGATTTTTTTTGTGGGGTAGTTGCTGTAATTGTTTTTTCTTGGTTGTATTTGATTCTTATCATTTTAGGAAGTATTTTTATGGGTGGTAATCCTTTCTTTACACAGAATCGACCAGGGAAAGATGGAAAAGTATTCAAATTAATAAAATTTAGATCAATGGATAATCGCAAAGACAATGAAGGGAATCTTCTTCCAGATGATATTCGATTAAATAAATATGGTCGTTTTATAAGAAAAACTAGTTTAGATGAACTTCCAGAGGTTTTTAATATTATAAGGGGAGATATGAGTATAATTGGACCGCGCCCATTACTGGTTCAGTATTTACCTCTCTATTCAGAAGAACAGAGACATCGACATGATGTAAGACCAGGTCTATCGGGATATGCACAGGTAAATGGAAGAAATTCTATTACATGGGCATATAAATTTCAACTTGATTGTGAATATATAAAAAAAATAACTTTTTGGGGAGATTTAAAAATTATTATTCAAACTGTTGGAAAAGCCTTTATTAAACAAGAAGGAATTTCATCTGCAACTTCAGATACAATGGAGGATTTTGATGGAGCAAACTAAAGAGAAATATATAGATTTTAAGACACCATATTATGTGGTACATAAAAAACAGTTGGATGATAATTTCAAGAAATTAGAGGATGCTTTAAAGAAACATTGGAATAACTATATTATTGGGTATTCATATAAAACAAATGCTCTTCCCTGGATTATAAAACATTTTGATTCTTTAGGATGTTACGCTGAAACTGTTTCCGAAGATGAGTATAACTTAGCGAAACTTGTGAGTGTACCTTTAGATAGAATCATTTACAATGGTCCAATTAAAACAAAGGAAACTTTCTTAGAAGCTCTTCAAAATGGAGGTATTGTAAATATCGATTCACAAAGAGAGCTTGAATGGATTGATGGAGTTGAAAAAGGCAAACGATCAATTGGAGTACGTATCAATTTTAATATAGAGAAGATGTGCCCTGGACAGTCTCAGTGTCCAGACGATGGGGGGCGTTTTGGATTTTGTTATGAAAATGGGGAGCTTGAAAAAGTTATAAACATTCTTAATGAAAAAGATGTGAAAATTGCGGGAGTGCATTTACATACCAGCTCAAAATCTAGAGGTTTAGATATTTATAGAGCAATTGCTGAGGTTGCTTGTAAAGTCCAGAGTGAGTTTGGCCTTGATCTTGAATATGTTGATGTAGGAGGCGGTTTTTTTGGTGGACTAACAACAAAGCCAAAATTTGATGAATATATCAACTTGATGGAAAGTATTTTATCAGAGTGTTTTGATAAGAAAAAAACAAAACTTATTGTTGAACCAGGAATGGCGGTAATTGGTGCACCAGTTAGTTATGTAACTACTGTAATAGATGTAAAAGAGATGGAATTTAATAGATTTATTGTTACAGATGGCACCAGAACAAGTATTGATCCGTTAATGAAGAAAAAATCCTATTTTCATTCCTTTGTAACAAGTGGAGAAAGAGACTTTTATCCAAAGCAGATCATCAGTGGGTATACATGTATGGAGCAAGATCGTTTGTTTGAAGCAAAGAATGAACCAATCCTTCATGTTGGAGATAAGATTGTATATGATAAAGTTGGTGCATACACAATGTGTTTAACACCATTATTTATTAAATATTTTCCAGACGTTTATGTGAAGGATAGAGAAGGTTATACACAGATTCGTAAAGCATGGAAGCCGGAACAGTATATTATGAATTCTTTAATAGAGGTGTAATACAATGAATATATTACTTTTAAGTTCTGGGACAAGAAATAAAATTGTTCAGTATTTTAAGACTGCATTAGAAGGGAAAGGAAATGTTATCTGTACAGATATGAGTAATCTTGCACCATCTATTTATGAAGCGGATAAATTTTACGTGGTTCCTAGAATAACTGCTCCCGGGTATTTAGATGTGATTCTTGGTATTTGTGTAAAAGAAAAAATCGATGGTGTTTTAAGTCTTATTGACCCAGAGCTGTCACTATTAGCAAAAAATAAGGATAGCTTTGAAGCCATTGGAACTCAAGTTATAGGGTCCTCATATGAATTATGTGAAATGTCGCTTAATAAATTTGAAATGTATAATTGGCTTACAAATCATGGATATAAATGTGCAAAATCTTATATAAATAAAAATGATTTCTATGCAGATGTTGAAGCAGGGAATGCGAAATACCCCGTATTTGTAAAACCAATTAGAGGGAGTGCAAGTATTGAAATTTCAAAAGCGTATGATAAGGAAACCGTTGAATTGTTGTTTGATCATAGTGAAGATCTAATGATTCAGGAGTTTCTTGATGGTCAAGAATTTGGTGCAGATGTTTATATCGATATGATTTCTGGTGAGGTTGTTTCCATATTTACTAAGAAGAAGATACTAATGCGTGCTGGAGAAACGGATAAGGCTGTAAGTTTCAAAGATCCAGAACTGTTTAAACTCATTGAGAAGTTTGCATCGGAAGCTGGATACCGTGGGCAAATCGATATAGATATCTTCGATAGAGAGGGGGAGTACTATATTAGCGAAGTCAATCCTCGTTTCGGTGGAGGATATCCACATACATATGAAGCAGGCTGTAACCACATGAAGCTGATTTTAAACAATTTGAATGGTGTTGTGAATAGTGAGCACATTGGGGCATATGAGGATGGTATCTATATGATGAAATATAACGAAGTAATTGTGAAAAAAGGATAATATCATGAAAATACTATATATAACCACGATTGGTTGTACAATGGGATTTTTTCAATCTTTTATTAGACAACTGCTTGACGAAGGAAATACAGTTGATATAGCGACAAATGAGAAAAGTTCGAATGTTCCAAAGTGCTATAAGGAATGGGGAAGCATAGTATATCAGATTGACACTTCTCGTTCTCCGCTTAATAAGGGTAATATAAAAGCAGTCAAACAGATAAAGCAACTTGTTGAAAGAGAAAAGTACGATATAGTTCACTGCCATACACCTATAGCAGCAATGTGCACTAGGCTGGCATGCTTCAAAGCGCGTAAAAATGGAACTAAAGTGTTCTACACTGCTCATGGGTTTCATTTCTACAAAGGGGCACCATTAAAAAACTGGTTAGTATATTACCCGGTTGAAAAGGTATGTGCTCATTTTACGGATATGCTTATTACTATCAATAAAGAGGACTATGACTTGGCTAAGAGAAAAATGAAGGCTAAGCGTGTGGAATATGTGCCTGGTGTTGGTATTGATTTGACAAAATTCGGACAGGCAATAATTGATAAAGCTACAAAGCGAAGAGAGTTGGGCTTGCAAGATGATGCGATGGTGTTGTTGTCGGTCGGCGAGCTAAATGGAAATAAAAATCATGAAATGATTATTCGTGCGATTAAGGACTTAGATGTGTATTATATAGTGGCAGGCATAGGCAGCTTGCAGAAGCATTTGCAGAGCGTTACAGACGAGCTTGGCTTGGCTGAGAGAGTAAAATTGCTAGGCTTCTGTACTGATGTGGTAGAGCTGTATAAAACGGCGGATGCTTATGTTTTGCCATCTGTAAGGGAAGGTCTGAATGTTTCTATTATGGAGGCAATGGCGAGCGGCTTGCCCATAGTTTGTAGTCGGATTAGGGGAAATACCGATTTAGTTGATGAAAGTGGCGGATTTTTGTTTGAACCAAAAGACATAATACAGTGCAAAGAAGCAGTCAAAAGCGTAATGCGCTGTGATAGGGCTCAGCTCGGAAAGCATAATATTGAAATGTCGAAAAGGTTATCAGTTGAGAAAATTAATGCTCAAATGAAATCTTTTTATGAGGAATTTTAAAATGATAAAGTTACAGTAATATAT
>CAJJPZ010000006.1 GCA_905193765.1 uncultured Eubacterium sp. | reverse complement strand
CAAATACAAGAAGCCTCTGGGTAAAGTTATCGATGCACTTACCATACTGAGTATCGTCGGCGGCATGGGCGTATCACTGGGACTGGGAGTTCCTATCATCAGTGCAGGTATCGCGCATGTGATGGGCGTCGAAGCGAACTTTACGATAAATCTGATCGTACTGCTGATCGTAGCTGTGGTATTCTCTGTGACTTCGATCATCGGTATAGAAAAAGGAATGAAGAAGCTCAGTGATCTTACTATGTACCTGATGATCATTATCATAGCATTTATCTTCGTTGTGGGTCCTACGAAGTTCATCGCCAAAGAATTCACATACAGTGTAGGAAAGATGCTTTCAAATTATGTTGACATGAGTCTGTTTACAGATCCTATAGGAAATTCAGGATTTCCTGAGATCAATACGATCTTCCTGTTTACACTGGCGCTGAATTATGCGGCGCTTATGGGTATCTTCATCACAAAGATCTCAAAGGGCAGGACCATCAGAGAAGTTGTTCTGACATGTCTGCTGGGCATAAGCGTTGGTACATGGATAATGTTCGGTATCGATGGAGGCTTTGGTCTTCATGCAGAAGTCACGGGACTCTTCTCACTGTCAGGAGCAGAAGATACTCAGGCGGGACTTTTCCAGCTCTTCGGCACACTGCCTCTGGGAAAGGTGATACTGCCGATCGCATTCGCACTGGCGACACTGGGGTTCCTGGCAACTTCGCTGGATTCGGCATCATTTACACTGGCGGCATCAGCTACAGCAAAACTGGATGAGAACGGCAATCCGAACTCGAAATTCAGGCTGGTATGGTGTGCTGTGCTGACGCTGGTTCCACTGGTGATCATGTTCACAGGAGCACCATTCTCTGCACTGAAGACCATATGCATAGTCCTTTCCGTACCGTTCCTGTTCGTTATCATAGGAATGCTGATAGGCCTGTTCAGGTGGTTTAAGGAAGACGGAAATTAAAAACAGTAAAAACATCCTGGTTTTTCCGGATGAAATGTGCCGGGTCCTGCAAAGCTCTCCTCATACAACGAGCAGGTCTCCGGTATATAATAAATATCTACAGGGAGAGCGGAAATATTTTCAGTCAAGATGAACAAAGAAAGAGTAACAGAAAGGAGAACTCAAAATGGAATATAAAGTTCAGGAACATTTACATTATGCAGGTATAGCAAGCTGGAATCATTGCGAGGTGACTCAGGACGTTGAAGGCGCAGACATCGTAGTCATGGGCGTGCCTTTCGACAGCGGCGTGACATTCAGACCGGGAGCTCGTTTCGCACCGAGAGCCATCAGAGAGCAGAGCCTTATCGCATGCTGCTTCAGATATCCGTGGGAGTATGTACTGAAAGACGAAGCTAAAGTCATCGACTACGGCGATGTTGGCTACTGGGTAGGTGCAAAGGCAACAGAGTTCATGGTCGAGGATACATATCAGACTGTAAAGAAGATACTGGATGCAGGCGCTACTCCGATGACTCTGGGCGGAGACCATACTATCCCTTACGGACCGGTGAGAGCATGTTCAGAGAAATTCGGCAAACTTGCGCTGATCCATTTCGATTCGCATCAGGACAGCTCACCGAGTGAGGTGAAGCCTGACGGAACACACAACCTGTCCCATGCCAACTTTGCATACGACCTCCAGGAAGAGGGCTGCATCGATCCGTCAAGATCAGTACAGGTATACTGCAGGACAGAGTTCACTGAATGTGGATACAACATCATCAAATCCATGGAAGCTCTGGATATGACACCGGCACAGCTGGCAGCAAGGATAAAAGAGACTGTGGGAGACATGCCTGTTTACCTCACATTCGACATCGATGCTCTCGATCCGTCGGCTGCTCCTGGAACAGGTACACCTGTTATCGGCGGACCTTCGACAGATACAGTGAGAAAGGTCCTCAGAGGACTGCAGGGCATCAACATCGTAGGTGCAGACATGGTGGAAGTGCTCCCGGACAAAGATCCGAGCAACATCACATCCATCGCAGCAGCAGCACTGACACAGGATATCATGTATCTCATCAACGAAGCAAGGAAAGCAAGAAAGTAAGAACAGAATAAAAGAAGAAACGACCGGAGGCATACCGTATCAGGACAGGTATGCCTCCGTTTTTTTGAATGCAGCATTTCGTGTCATATTTAAAAAGACAAATAATTACAGGGACAAATTAGAAAATAGCCTTGACATTGCCAACGGGACTAACTATAATTATAATGTAAATATATTACACATGGTCCAGATATATGTAATGCATGCAATCAATCGAAAGCTTTCGGACTCTGGGGTGACTGTATATGCGCATACAGCAGTCGCTCATAGTATTGAGCTTTAAAGAGAGGACGAAATGAACATAAAACACTTAAGAGAGCGATTCGGAACAGATGGCAGGAAGAATTGCAAAAAGAAAGTAACGATCAAATACAGATTCACGGATTACCGTGTGTTTCCGATCGTGATGCAGGACGAGACCATATGCAGGCAGCTGCTGGAACCGATACTGAACAAGAAAATAGGGGAAGTGCATTTATGCGACGATGAAAACCTGTTTGACGAGATAAGCACGGAGAAGACCCTGACGAAAGGACCTGAGCTGAAAGCTGTGCGTCTTGACGTCTTTGCGACAGACGAACAGGTATGGTACAATGTCGAGATACTGTGCTATGTCGATAAGGATCTTCCGAAACGTTCAAGGATGTATCAGGCGGAGATAGATTCGGATAAGCTGAAAGATGGTCAGCCCTACAGCGAACTCAGGGACAGCTACATAATCTTCATCTGCAATTACGATCCCTTCAGCCGAGGTAAAGCCGTATATCGTTTCAGCTACAGAGAAGATGAGGAGAAAGACTTGTATCTTGAAGACGGAACGTATAAAATATACCTGAACACAGCTTGTGCAGAAGAGGCAATACCGGATGGCATGAAAAATCTCTTCCGGTATATCCGCAGCATGAAAGTGGAGCGCGGAGACGAGCTGGTGACACGTATCCACAGGAGTGTGGAAAATCTCAACAAAGAAGGTAAGGAGGGGCCTATGCATACGATGTACGATTTTGTAAAAGAACGGGAGCGGGCCATGTTCGAGGAAGGCCAGATAGCCGGTGAAAAACGTGGCAGGCTCGAAGGCTTACAGTCCACTGCGGTGAAGATGCTGGCAATGGGAATGGATATCGCCATGATTTCCGAAGCTACAGGGCTCACCGAGGACGAGATAAAGAAACTGAATGATGGAAAGGCATTGAATGACTGATGATACGTCAGTGATAAACCCACAGGCTTCCGTGTATTTGGAGAAGAAGACCTTGATGAAGCAGAGAGGTTTCTTGAGGAAGCAGAAAAAACTGAATGACAGAAATCATGTGATGAAGCGGCAGCGGGTGATCCACTGCCGCTCGATTTTTTTATGCGGCAAGCTTGGATACAGGCGTAGAAAAGGGTATAATATAAGTCAGTGGATACGAGTCTCGGCAGGCAGAGGAGGCATAAATGATCGATTTTGAGAAAGAACTTAAAAAGAACATTTTTGAGATAATAGAATCCATATCGGATGAAGTGCTTATCTCCGATGGTAGCGGGAGGGTGCTGTGGGTCAACCCGGGCTTCGAAACCTGTTACGGCATCGCGAAAGAGCAGGCTATGGGACGGTATATACATGAACTGGAAGAAGAAGGCGTTTTCAGACCTGCCATAGTACCGATGGTCATAGAAAAGAAAGAAAAGATAACCATGGTCCAGAAGACACATGAAGATAAGGACATACTGGTGACGGCAACTCCCATCTTCAACAGAGACGGCAGCATCAGGCTGGTGGTGAGTTATTCCAGAGATATAACGGAGATGATGCAGCTTGAGAAGAAATATTCCCGGATGAGACAGCGCATAGAAAAGTACACAGCGGAGCTTCATGAACTGAGGAAGGAGGCAGGCAACGGATCCAAAGTCATCGGCCAGTCGAAGCAGATGGAAAATGTCATAAGTACCATCAACCGTATAGCCGATCTGGATGCCAATGTGCTGCTGCTGGGAGAATCCGGCGTGGGCAAAAGCATGTTCGCCAAGGTGATACATCAGAGAAGCCACAGATCAGGAGGACCTTTCATAGATATAAACTGTGCTGCCATCCCTGAGAACCTGCTGGAATCGGAACTCTTCGGATATGAGAAAGGAGCTTTCACAGGTGCGAATGCAGGCGGCAAGGTTGGACTGATGGAACTGGCAGACGGTGGCACACTACTGCTGGACGAGATATCCGAGATACCGGTATCCCTCCAGGCCAAACTGCTGACAGCCATACAGGAAAAGAGGATAACCCGCGTTGGCGGCACGAAACCTGTCAATGTGGATTTCAGACTCATCGCGGCATCAAACAGACAGCTGGATCAGTATGCGGCAGAAGGCAAATTCCGCATGGATCTCTATTACAGACTCAATGTCGTCAACATAACGATACCGCCGCTGCGGGAAAGAAAAGAAGATATAATACCGCTGCTGGAATATTATACAGCGCAATTCAGCGCCAAATACAATATAAGCAGGAGTTTCTCGCCTCAGGCGGTGGACATACTGACGGAATATCCGTGGCCCGGCAATGTGAGGGAGCTCGCCAACGTCACGGAGCGGGTTATAGTGACAAGCAGCAGCAGCGTCATAGGCGCAGGCGATCTGCCGGAGGAGATCTCGAAGAGAAGGAAGAGGCCGGAAGAAATCTCCCTTGATGGCATAGTCAGTCTCAGCAATGAGGTGGAAAAACTGGAAGCGGAGCTGATCCGCCAGGCATACGAGAAGTACAGGACTACCACCGGAGTCGCTGCAGCCCTGGGCATCAGCCAGCCCACAGCCTTCAGGAAGATAGAAAAATACATAAAGTCATGATACAGCAGCGAGACTCTGCAGCTGATGTATCACATAGCGAAAAGACCGTACACCGGAATGATGATTCATGACCGGCAGTGCGGTTTTTGGATTTTTTGCAGATAAGGTATTGACAGATACCCGGGCAGGGGTTATATTAATATTGCCTTAAGCACATAGGACAATAAGACAAAACCGGCAGGACAGCATGATATGAGTCTGTCGGAAGAAATATACCGTACAGGAAAAGGAGGGGTGGATATTATGGACTGGAAACTTGATGACAGCAGGCCTATATGGCCGCAGCTCAAGGAACAGCTGATAATCGAAATCATTGCCGGTAGATATCCCATGGGGGGCGCATTCCCTACCGTCAGGGAGCTTGCCGAGGATGCGGGAGTCAACCGCAACACCATGCAGCGTGCGCTGAGCGAGCTGGAGAACGACGGATTCGTTATAACGAACAGGACTGCAGGAAGGACTGTTACAACAGATGAGGAGCTGGTGGCATCAATGAAGGAAAGTATAGCAATGAAGAACATCGAGAAATTCATAATGGAGATGGAAGCCATCGGATACAGTGCCGATGACGTCGTTAAGATGATAGAAGAGAGAGGGGATGAAGAAAAATGAAACAGGGAGCACTTATAGAATGCCGCAGCCTGTGCAAAGCATTCAGCGGCAGGATCGCCCTGGACAATGTGGATCTCAGCATAGGAAGGGGCCGTATAGTAGGACTGCTGGGACCGAACGGCAGCGGTAAAACGACGCTGATCAAACTGATGAACGGGTTGATAAAACCAACGAAAGGTGAGCTTTTGATAAGCGGTTATGAGCCTGGCGTATATACGAAATCGGTGATAAGCTATCTGCCGGACAGACCGTATTTCGCAGACTGGATGACAGTGAAGGATGTCCTGAACATGTTCATGGATTTTTACAAAGACTTCGATGCAGACAAAGCTCAGCAGATGTGCGCATCCATGGGCATACAGCTCAATGACAGGATCAGGACCATGTCCAAGGGCACCAGGGAAAAGGTGCAGCTGATACTGGTGATGAGCAGGAAGGCGCAGCTTTATTTGCTGGATGAACCTATCGCAGGAGTAGATCCGGCAGCAAGAGACTATATACTTTCGACGATAATAAACAACTACAATGAAGACGGCACAGTGGTGATATCAACGCATCTCATCTCGGATATAGAGAGAGTGCTGGATGAAGTAGTATTCATCATGAACGGCAGGATCGTACGACATGAGGCAGTGGACGATATCAGAGAAAAAGAAGGAAAATCCATCGACGATGTTTTCAAGGATACATTCAGGATGGTTCCGTATGCGGGGGTGAACAGGAATGACAGGTAAACTTATAAAATACGAATTCAGATCGAGCATAAAACTCATGGCGCTGATATGGGCTGCGATAATCGTTTCAAGTGTGCTCTTCAGTCTTTGCGGCAACGCTTTCCAGAGAGCTGTGGTAGGCGGCTCGGATCCGCAGGTTGCGGGATTGTTCGGAGAGATCGTGACATTCATAACAGGGTTCATGTATTTCATGTCCATAATGGCGATGATAGTCATAACACTGGTACTGATAGTCATGAGATTTTATAAGGGATTGTTCGGTAGCGAGGGATATCTGATGAACACATTGCCGGTGAAGCCGTGGCAGCTTATAACATCCAAAGGCATCGTAGCCGCAGTACTGGTTATAGCAGGCGTGGCCGTGTCCGTCATTTCAGTGATGATACTGGCAGGACTGTCAGGTATAGCTGATATCACTGAAGCGTTCAGAGAGATATCCGCTGTCATGAAAGCGGAGCCGATGCTGATACTGACTGCGATAGAACTCCTGATCATAGTGATAGTCGGTCTGCTGAAGAGCATATATCAGGTGTATGCTTCGCTGGCTATAGGACAGCTGGTGAACAAGTACAGGATACTGCTGGCACTGGGTGCATATATCGGCATAAACATAGCGCTCTCAGTGATCGCCATGATACTGATGACAACAGCCGGAGCGACGGGAGTGAGCGACTGGTTCATAAACACGATATCTGTATATGATATAGACAGTGTGCTCAATGTCAGCCAGGCATTCATGGCAGTGATATTCGGTCTCACAGTGATACAGCTGGCAGCATTCCATGTAGTGACAGAGAGGATAATGTCGCTGAAACTGAACCTGCAGTAGAGAGATGATGCAGAAAAAAGGGGTAATGAAATAAACAGGAACGTGATAAAGGCCTGCACAGCAACGGGAAACAAAGCTGTGCAGGCCTTTTGCATGGTCATAGCCTGCTGTCGGGATACGAACGATAGACGGAGCACGGTAAAAAGAAATTTATGGTAAAAATTGACAAGCTGACGGAGTTGTAGTAGAATGAGATACAAGGAAAAGAGAAAGGAACAGGACGACAGATGAAAGATGTATATATTTCAGATATAAAAGTGAATCAGGAGATAATATCCTACTTCATAGTCAAGATGGTGGCAGTTAAGGTGGGGTCAAACAAGAAGGCCTACCTGGATCTGCTGCTGGCGGACTGCACAGGTGAGATCTCCGCGAAGAAGTGGGATATCGCAGATGAGGAGCTGCCGGGCCTCGAGAAGATCAAAGAAGGTAGTGTCATCAAAGTAAAGGCTCTCGTTACAGAGTGGAACGGCATGAAGCAGCTGAGAGTCACCAGGATCAGACAGACATCTGCGGAAGACAACCTCGACATGAAGGACTATATCAAGGCTGCACCGGAGAATGCAGCCGACATGTATGACTTCATATACAGCAGAGCGGCGGCTTTCCAGGATGAAGATCTCAGGAAGATATGCATCAGGCAGCTGGAAGACAACAAGGAAAAGCTCATGTACTATCCGGCAGCCCAGAAGAACCACCATGCGGAACTGGCAGGGCTGCTGTACCACATCAAGAGGATGCTGATGATGGGAGAGAGAGCATGCGAGGTATATACGAATCTGAACCGTGAACTGGTGATGGCAGGCGTAATCCTTCATGATATGGAGAAGATAAATGAGATAGAATCCAATGAACTGGGCATATCATCAGGCTACTCCTTCGAGGGGAAAATGCTGGGACATCTGGTTCAGGGTGTCAGGACCATAGACAGGCTGGCAGGAGAGCTGGATATGCCGAGGGAAAAGGCAGTGATGCTGGAGCATATGCTCATCTCACATCACTACGAGCCTGAGTTTGGCAGTCCCAAGAAGCCGCTGTTCCCGGAAGCAGAGATGCTGCACTATCTTGACATGATAGACGCCAAGATGTTCGATATGCAGGAAGCTCTTGAAAAGACAGAACCGGGACAGTTCAGCGACAGAGTGTGGACCCTGGACAACAGGACGCTCTACAAGACGACAGTGTTTTAAACTGCCGCAGTCTGCGCCGGGATGCGCAGCGGATGATGCAGCAGGATATACCGGGAAGATAACGATATGATGGAAGAAAAACAGGGGACTTTAGTTGAAATAATATTTCATAACGACGAAAACGGCTACACTGTGGCCGTTTTTGAAAATGATATCGAGGCCTTCACAGCAGTTGGCACCCTGCCGGGAGCAGGGGTGGGACGGAGCTATCTGCTGAGGGGCGAGTTTGTGATGCATGCAGTTTACGGCGAACAGTTCTCGGTGAAGGAATTCGAGGAAGTCATGCCCTCCACGGAGGACGGGATCAGAGACTTCCTTTCATCCAGCGCCATGAAAGGCATAGGGCGAAAGACAGCCGCCGCCGTCGTGTCACACTTCGGCACATCGACGCTGGATATCATCGAGAACGATCCCGACAGGCTGACGGAGATACCGGGCATAGGAGCGAAGACAGCAGCGAAGATCGCGGACGCATTCAGCAAACACCGTGAATTCGCCAACATAACACTGTATCTGCAGCAGTACGGGATAAACGCCGGATACGCCATGAAGCTATATCAGGTGTACGGCGCGGATACCATCGAAGCTGTAGAGGAGAACCCATACAGACTGGTGGACGACATATTCGGCATCGGATTCAGGAAAGCAGACAAGATAGCGCAGCAGATCGGCATCGCTCCCGACGACAGATTCAGGATAATGAGCGGCATCAGGTTCACCCTGACATACTTTGCAGGAGAAGGCAGCACGTTCCTGCCCCAGACAGTGCTCTGCGAGAAAGCCGGACAGCTGCTGGATGTATCCTCGGAAGCCATAGACGACTCGCTGATGGAGATGGCCTTCGAAGGAGATATACATATAGAGAAGCTGGAGAACCGCAATGTGGTGTTCCTGATGGCGTACTATCTGGCTGAACAGAACGTATGCAAATGCCTGGCGGCACTCAACGATGCAGCGCTGAAACCGGTCAACGGCAGGATAGAAAGCCTCATCGGCAGGACCGAGGCGTCCAGCGGGATAAATCTTTCGGAAAACCAGAAACGGGCCGTGGTGAACTCCCTGAACATGGGCGTATCGGTGATAACAGGAGGACCGGGAACAGGCAAGACCACGATAATAAATTCGATCATAAATATACTGGAGGACAGCGGCATAAAAACAGCTATAGCCGCGCCTACAGGCAGAGCTGCCAAACGCATAACGGAAACGTCGGGACACTACGCCTCCACGATACACAGGTTGCTTGAGTACTACTTCTCCGAAAGCGAGGACATGATGCGGTTCGGCAAGACGAGAGAAGATCCGCTGGATTATGAAGCGGTGATAATAGACGAGGCATCCATGATAGATCTGATGCTGATGAACGGTCTGGTCAGCGCCATAAGGCCCGGGACAAGGCTCATCATCGTGGGAGACTCGGACCAGCTGCCGTCGGTGGGAGCAGGGAACGTCCTCAGAGACATGATAGACAGCGAGTACATCTACTACACCAGACTGAGGGAGATATTCAGACAGGCCGGAGAGAGCATGATCGTAGTCAACGCCCACAGGATAAACAATGGCGAGTACCCTCAGTGCAACGTCAGGGACAAGGATTTCTTTTTCATGCACAGAGGCTCCGAGAAGGAAATGGTTGCGACCATCAAGGAACTCTGTGTCAGCAGACTGCCGGGCTACTATGAAGATATACGATCGACAGCGGACATACAGGTGCTGACGCCGGTGAGAAAAGGCCTGCTGGGCAGCATCAACCTCAACAAGGAGCTGCAGGACGTACTGAACCCGCCATGCGAAAGTCTGGAAGAGAAGACCTTCGGAGACCGCGTCTTCCGTGAAGGGGACAAAGTCATGCAGATAAAGAACAACTATGAACTGGCATGGAAGAACCTTGAAGATTTTTCAGAAGGCGAAGGCGTATTCAACGGAGATGTGGGATTCGTGAAAAAAGTCGACCGTGAATTCAACGAGGTGACGGTGGTATACGACGAGGTGAGATACGTTACATACGACTTCAGCCAGCTGGACGAACTGGAACTGGCGTACGCCATAACTGTTCACAAGAGCCAGGGCAGCGAGTTCCCGATAGTGATAATGCCGGTGAGCTGGTTCCCGCCTATGCTGGCCACAAGGAACCTGCTTTACACAGGCGTGACCCGCGGCAAGAAAGCCGTGGTGCTGGTGGGATCGGAGAACAGACTTCAGGGCATGGTGGACAACGACAGGATAAACGAACGGTATTCGGGACTGCGGGCGCGGCTTAAGCGGATGCTGGACATGGAAAGTCAGCAGGATGCATCAGGCGTGTTCGAAGAAGTGCCGTGGTAGAATAATGGGAAATATGGGGTGACGGATATGAGAATAATAAAAAAAGCTGCGGATGTTTTTCTTGAAGCGCTGTTCCCGTCTGGGATATACTGCATCAGCTGCGGCAG
The DNA here is from genome assembly GCA_905193765.1 of uncultured Eubacterium sp. GTDB lineage: Bacteria > Bacillota > Clostridia > Peptostreptococcales > Anaerovoracaceae > Lentihominibacter. Next base: position 29,011 of record CAJJPZ010000006.1, on the reverse strand, counting down.
CCTGATAACGCCGGACAGGACGTATTCGCTGTGCGACAGGTGCATCAGACAGCTGCACTGGATAACGGGAAGGACATGCAGCATATGCGGCAAGGCGCTGCAGGACACATACAGAGGCAGCCTCTGCTACAGCTGTCTGAACCGCAGCCATGATTTTGACAGGGGATACAGCTGCCTGACCTACGGCATGCACGAGAGGGAACTGATCTTCGGACTGAAGTACAATGGCCGGGGATATCTGGGCAGAATATTCGGAGATATGATATATGACAGAATATCCTTGGAAAATCTCTCCGCAGATGTTATAATTCCAGTACCGGTGCATCGCAGCAGAGAGCGGCGGCGCGGATACAATCAGGCCGGGATAATAGCAGACAGTCTGTCGGAGCATGCGGGCATACCTGCGGACAGCAGGAGCCTGATACGCGTCAGAGAAACGCAGAGACTCAGGGGATTGGATCCTCTGGAGCGTGAAGATGTGCTGGAAGGCGCCTTCGCAGTCAGGCCGGACAGATGCGGCAGAGTGGAAGGCAGGCGGATCTTTCTGGTGGACGATATAATGACCACCGGAGCGACGGCCGATGCATGCAGCAGAGTCCTGCGAGATGCGGGAGCGTCACAAGTGATATTCCTGTCGCTGGCTTCGGGCAGCAACAGGCGGCCTGCGGATCTCGACAAACCGGACGGTGACGCCGGGATATCGCCGGTACATATGTGAATAAAAAACAAGTGGACTGTATATACGGCCCGGGTCTGTGGTTGCAAGGCCAGGCCAGCTGCGGGCAAAAGGTCCCACGTAAGCTGATCCGCAAGGCGGCAGTGATCATGGCGCAGTTTAGAAGTAAGTCCTCCGGAAAATCCGGGTCAAGGCAGGTGTGGGGGCAAAGACCAGGTCAGCCGGACCGTATATACAGTCCATTTTTCGTATCAGGATAGTCATATCAGTAAAGTAATGAAAAAATTCATCGGTTTCGATGAAAAAATTCATCCAATAACGCATTTTACCTTCGCGGGAACTGCGGATCAGACAGATCGTGCAGACGCCGGGGAGGTTTTTTTATGACGAAATGTGACGACGAACGTCGGGACCGGAACGGTTCCGGCGTTTTCTGTATTTTTGCATGAGTCCGAAGGGACGCCGCAGGGTGCAGTTTGGCACAGATGTTGCTTTTATATATCAGTGAAAAGGCCGTTACAGTGATGGCCGAGTTTCGGAAAAGTGTTTTAAGGACAGAATTTCTGACGCCGGGCCCCGATGGAGGGGTCAGGCCTGGACACTTCCGGAAATATGCAGTTTTACGGTAAAAACATTTTATCATACCGCTGATGCCGTATCAGGCGTACGGCGGATCCGGAGTCAGCCACCGGGATCGAACGGCGAAGCTGACTTTGGACAAAGCGGGATCATGCAGGTGTCATGCAGAAACCGGCGTGAAGAAAAACTGAGAAAGGTAGATGACATGGTAGCATATTCGACAGCCCAGAAACAGAGACTGACCGAACTGAACGCTGACAGGACTGTGATTGTCAGGGAGTTCGAAAACAGCAGAGAGCGTGATGCCGTGTTCCGTGAAACAGAAAAACAGTTTGTCAAAGAAAACAAAGCAAAGCTGCGGCAGTTCCTCGAGAATGAGCACGTTCCTCTTACACTCAGGATCGAGGAGCAGCTGACCTCCTGGCTGACACAGGATGAAGGCTTCGCTAAAGTGGCTACGCCGGTGATCATATCCAGCGACAAGCTGCAGAAGATGAACATAGATCATGACAACCACCTGAGAGAGCAGATCTTCTGGGTGGACGGGAAGAAATGCATGCGTCCCATGCTGGCACCTAACCTCTATGAGGTGATGAGAGACCTTTACAGGATAACAGGAAAGCCGGTGAAGATCTTCGAAGCGGGATCATGCTTCCGAAAGGAATCCCAGGGAGCTCAGCATATGAATGAATTCATGATGCTGAATCTGGTGGAGCTGGACAGCGTCAGGGAGGGAGAGCAGATGGAAAGGCTCGAATACCTGGCTCACAGCGCCATGAAAGCAGTGGGGATAGACAACTATGAGCTGGTGAAAGAGAGCTCGGGCGTGTACATAGAAACGCTGGATATAGTGGCTGACGGAGTGGAGATGGCTTCGGGAGCCTACGGACCGCATCCGCTGGATGCAGCTTGGGGGATATTCCAGCCGTGGGTAGGTATCGGTCTCGGACTCGAGAGAGTCGCCATGGTAAAAGGCGGATACCAGACCATAAAGCGGGCAGGCAAAAGTGTTGCATATGTCAACGGCATACCGCTCAAACTTTAAAATAGGAAATTTTTCCTCAATATAAACTTTTTGGAACGTATACTGGACAGAGCCGGCAGATGGCGGGTGCCGTGATAGTGATCGATTCCCTGGATACCTCCGATATTCTGTCTTTTCATGACATCCGCCATTAAATACGCCAGCATCGGAAGATCGTGTTGTGCGTACACCGGGAAGGAGGATGTCAGATGACAAGACTGGTGACAGAATGGATAAGGGAGCTTGAAGAAACTGCAGCGGTAAGAGACAAGGAACTCAGACGCCTCACAGGCGCAGGTTATGTGAAGCTGGCAGCCCTTACGGCAGGAGTGCCGGAGGAACTGATAATAAAAGCTTCGGAAGAATACAAAGTGGCAGTGGTGCCGGTGACCAGCGGACTGGGTGAGATAGAATCGTTCCCGCAGGCGGTGTCAGCTGTAACTGTTGCCATGGGATTCGATACTTTCGTCACAGAGCATACCGATGTAAGCGGTTTTTACGAAGCCAGCTGCAAAGGTGCGGACATCGTGTACATGGCAGATGACGACCGTTATATAGCTGTGAACATGAGGACCGGGAAGATAGGGGAAAATGACATTTCCACAGCAGGCGGATATGCGCAGCTGCTGATACAGCTTGCGGATAGAAAAGGAAAAAAGCCGGAGAGCGGCAGTACAGCCGTACTTGGATTCGGCAGGATAGGAAGTATAATGGCAGGATATCTCCGGGAAAAGGGGATCGTACCTGCCATTTATGATAAAGATGTTAACAGGAAAGATATCGTACTTAAGCAGGGCTTTGAATGGATGGACCGCATCGACAGGCTTAAGGAGTACCCTTATATCCTTGACGGGACCTCGGAGGGAGGCTGGCTCAGCAGATCGATGCTGTCTGAAAACGTGCTGATGGCAGCCCCTGGGATCCCGCTTTCGCTGGATGATGAAGCGCGGACTGAGCTGGAGGGCCGGTATCTCCACGACATGCTGGAGACCGGGACTGCAGTAATGATGGGATATGCGCTGGCGCCGGCAGAGAAGTAAGGATGATATATGTACCGGAAGACTGAGGTACAGAAGCGATGAGAGGAGGTTCTTATGGCAGGGGAGGAAAAGAAGAGGTTTTACAGGAAAAAGACAGAATTATACCTGCTGCTGGACAAGATGAAACTATGGCCGTCACGTACAGGCAGGCTCCACGGTATAAGATCCGTGGAACTTCAGGGTGAATACATAATAATGAGGACCCACTGCGGAGAAACTCTGCAGGTTCATAATTCGAGAAACTGCCGGGCAGCCAGATGGCTCAGGAATAAATGGGCAGTGAAAACGTGCCCTGAATGCAGGGTGCCGGAATGGAAACTTGAAAAATATTCACAGACATTCTTCAATTCATCATATGGAAGCACGCTGGAGAAAAGGTCATGAACACTTCGGGAGCGGACTGTGCATGCCGCGGTAAAAATCTTGACAAAATGCTGCAGCCTTCCATCCTCATGGTGCTCTACAGAGAACGTCTCCATGGATTCGCACTGATACAGAAGCTCGGCGAAAGCCCGATGCTGAGAGGCTGCGAGCCTGACAAAGCAGGCGTTTACAGATACCTGAAAAAGATGGAGAGCGCCGGACTGCTGGTATCGGACTGGGAAACCGACAGCGAGAACGGCAAGCCACGCAGGGTATTTGAAATAACCGATGGAGGAAGAAGCTGTCTGATAAGCTGGATGGCTATGCTCAAACAGTATGCGTCAGCCGTCAGCGATCTGGCAGATGATATAGAGAAAACAGTGAAAATACCTAAATACACAGAACAGATAGCTGTGAGAGAGTAATGATAAAAAAACAAAAAAATATTTTTTTTACGGACATAGTAGACATAGTCAACTATGAGACAAGCACAACCTGATGATCTCTGCCGGAATGAGAGGCAGATCATATATGCATGACAGATCGAGAGTATGGTCATGCGATATACAATCATATGGAGGATAAATATGCTTATTAAAAGTGACAGACTGAGACAGATCCTTGAGAGGGCCTGCGACTGCAAGGCTCCTACGAGGGATGAAGTGAAGTTCATGCTGGAATTCAGCGAAACTTCGATGGAGGCGAAGTTGATACGTGCAGTTGCAGACGATATCATACGCCGCAACAGTGACAACTCGGCTATAATACTGGGGCAGATAGGAATCGATATGAACAAATGTCCCGGAGGCTGCAAATTCTGTACTTTCGGAGACGACCACACAGCTGTGGAGCCTGCAAGGCTTACGAAAGAGGAACTTCAGAAAAAAACTCTGGAATTCGTCAGAGGAGGAGATCTTTACGGTCTGTATCTGATGGCAATGCATGATTATGAACTTCCGGTGCTGCTGGAAGCAATAAAAAATGCAAAGGAAGTGACTCCGGAAACTACTCAGCTGTGGGTGAATATAGGAGATACCGACGTAGATACTTTCAGAGAACTGAAACGTCAGGGCGTTACCGGTGTGTACCACGTATGCAGGATCAATGAAGGCGTGGATACGAAGCTCAACAAAGAGGACAGGATAAAGACGATGGACAATGCTCTCGAAGCAGGACTGGAACTTTACACATGCCTTGAACCTATAGGCCCTGAACATACGCCGGAAGTCCTTACGGAAAACATGTTTATAGGCATCGAACGCGGCATATATCAGCATGCTGCAATGCGCAGAGTCGCAGTACCGGGGACGCCGCTGGCGAAATACGGCCAGATAACAGAACTCAGGCTGGCTCAGATAGTTGCGATAGTGGGTCTGGCGTCATTCATGGTACCTACGATGGCATACCTTGGCGTACACGAACCGATATCTCTTGGTTATACGTCAGGGGCCAATATCATAACGGCAGAGAGCGGCGGCAACCCTCGTGATGTCAGTGAGGACACAGCGAAGGGTAGAGGCTTCGATATGGATACATGCAGAAAGATGCTTCTGGAATGCGGGTTCAGCTATCTCAGATGCGGAGATGAATCCAGGATACCGCTTACACTGGATTATGTTATGGAGAAAGCTGCAGAAAACAGCAAATGCAGCTGAATAAATATATGAAAGAGAAATTTACTCCCATTATGGTACTGAAACTGGCAGTACCGATCATTACTCTCACAGCTGTGTACATTGTACATGTATCAGTTCCGGATGTATATCCGGAAGGTTATGAGCCGGAGGTATACGGAGCATTTCTCAGACTGTGCATGGGTGTATATGCAGCAACGGCTGTGGCAGGATGTTTCATAAGGAAAATCAGGATAAAGCTGGCTGAGCTGTCATGGCTCCTGGCGGCCCTGTTTGCACTTGTGGAACTCCTGGATATGATGACGCTCAAGACAGGGATACTGAGACTTCCCTTCATACCGAGTCCGGACAAGATCATTGAAACTGCCGTGACCCAGTACGACGTACTGACGGAGAGCTTCCTTGCATCGATGAAGCTGCTTTTTACAGGTTTGTTTTTCGGAGTACTTTCGGGACTGATATCAGGGCTGCTGATGGGTTGGAGCAGGATATGCAGTTACTGGTTCACGCCGGTGCTGAAGATAATAGGGCCTATGCCTTCTGCGGCATGGCTGCCGATAGTCATGGTCCTTTTCCCGACGGGATATGTCGCAGGAGTTTTTCTCATAGCCCTCAGCGTATGGTTCCCGCTGACACTCAATTTCAGTTCAGCCATACGGGGTACAGACAAAAAACTGATAGAAACAGCACGAGTACTTGGTGCCAGCGAGAGATACATACTGTTCCACGTCGCGATACCATCTGCGATACCATCCGTTTTCACAGGACTGTTCATGGGATTCTCAGCGTCATTCGGAGCGCTGGTCGTTGCGGAGATGCTGGGAGTAAAGGCAGGACTGGGATGGTATATATCATGGTCACAGTCATGGGCTGAATATGGCAGACTGTTTTTCACAGTACTCATATTCATAGTGATATTCACACTGCTGATGAGCCTGCTGTTCAGGGTCAGAGACAGAATGCTGAAGTGGCAGAAAGGCACAGTCAGGTGGTAGATATGAAAAAGCTTACAGCTGAAAACATAACAAGGATATATCATAACAGCAGGGAAGATGTGGTAGTCCTTGACGGATTCGATGCAGAGATAGAAGACGGCGAAATCGTCGCTGTCGTAGGTCCGTCGGGCTGCGGCAAATCGACTTTTCTGAGACTCGTATCAGGGCTTGATCGCCCTCAGTCTGGACGGCTGATATACGATGGCAGTGAGATCACCGGACCTGATCCGGACAGAGGATTCGTTTTTCAGGAACCGAACCTTTTTCCGTGGCTGACTGTCAGAGAAAATGTCGGCTTCGGACTGAAAGCGAGAAAAGTATACGGCAGTGAGAAGCACCGCATACAGGAATACATCGATCTTGCGGGGCTGACAGGCTTTGAAGATGCGTATCCATATCAGCTGTCGGGAGGAATGGCAAGCAGGACATCCCTTGTGAGGACATTCATACAGGAGCCGGGAATGATACTTCTGGATGAACCCCTCAGCGCGCTGGATGCGTTCACCAAGGCGTCCATACAGGATGAGATCCTCAGGATATGGCAGCGGAAACACCCTGTGATAATACTCGTGACCCATGATATAGAAGAGGCTGTTTATCTCAGTGACAGAGCTCTGGTAATGTCAGAAAGACCGGGGCGGATAAAAGGCGAAGTCAGTATAGGACTCCCGCACCCCAGAGACAGAGTGTCGGAAGAGTTCGTATGCAGGCGCAGGGAAATACTTGAGATACTGGGACGACCGTGATGAAATGAACGGCATAATATAATATGTGTGTTGTAAAATATAAAACTGAATAAGAATCAGGAGGAGAAGTGGTGAAAAAGAAGATTTTTGGACTGATACTGGTTATGGTGATGGCAGTATCGTTGCTGGCGTCATGCGGCGGTGGAGACAGCAACGAAGTTGCAGATGACAAGATACCGTGCAGGATAGGATACTGGGGAGGCACCTGTGAAGCACCTATCTATATAGCCAAGGAAAAAGGCTATTTTGAAGAGTGCGGTATAGACCCCGAACTGTTCGTGATAACATCTGACACAGCATCACTGATGTCAAAGGGCGAGCTGGACTGTTATGAGCTTACGCCTGACCAGTTCATGCCGATAAAGAACGGAGCTGAAGTCAAGATCATAGATTCGCTCCACACAGGATGCATACAGGGAGCCGCAAGCAAGGAGAGCGGTATAAAGTCAGTAGCCGATCTGGAAGGAAAGAAAGTGGCTATAAACAATCAGGGCGAGATAACACAGATACTGGTATCATCGGAAATGGTCAAGCTGGGCAAGGATCCGAAAAAAGTGGAATGGGTGAACTATCCGAACGCTGAGAAGCAGCTGGCTCTTGAGAAGGGCGAGATAGATGCATTCGTTGCGTACGACCCGTTTGCAGAAGTAGCTGCCAATGATGGACATGTCAAGTTCTTCTCAAACACATTCGACAAGGGTCTGAACGAAGTGCTCTGCTGCTTCATAGGCCTCAACACGAAGAATATGGAAGAAAATCCTGAGCTTGCAGGAAGACTGTCAAAGGCTTTCAAGAAAGCATGCGACTATCTTGAAGAAAATCCTGAAGAAGCCGCAGAGCTGATCATGGATAAGGAATACATAGCAGGAGACGCTGCAGTAAACGCCAAGCTCATCAAGGACTATACATGGATAGCCGGCGACAAAGATCTCCTCTACAGCAGTGCAAAGGAAATATGGCATCAGGTATACCGTGCAGGAGCACTGGACGAAGAAGTCGCTGAAGACGATCTGGATGACTGGATAGACAAAATGGTAGATAAGATGGTAGTTTATGAAGGAAACTGATGAAATGGACAACAGGAAAAAAGCCTGGTACATATTATGTGCCGTTGTGATACTGATATCTCTGATATCCTTTGTGATAAATCTGGCAACAGGAGCCTGTACCGGCAGCATAGAAACTGCTGCCGGCGATCAGGTACCTATGAAATGTTACTGGACTGTAAAGATGGTGACATATGCGATGCTCATACCGGCATTGATGTCTGTTACAGCGATCATCCTCCGGGATCACAAAGCATCAGCTGCATGCGCGGTGGCGGTGATACTGATATCGCTGTTCATGCTGTTCACTATGTCCGATCTGGGCATAGGTATATGCCCGACAGCAGGCATGCACTGCAGGATGGCAGCAGGCGTGATGAAAGCTGCATCCGTGTTGCTGATCATAATCGCAGCTGTACAGGCTGTAGTATGCAGGAACAGCGGAGCAGACGCGGATGATGCAGATGAGAGACCGAAACGGAGATTCTGACAGTAAAAAACTGCAGGGAGGAACAGATGCTGAAACTTATTCTGAACAATATAGGGAAGAGACGGATACAGTCTGTTTCGATACTGATATCTGTGCTGATAAGTACAGCTGTGCTGTTTGCCATGTTCCTGCTGTACAATGGGGTATCGGACGGTATCGATACAAGTGAACAGCGAATGGGAGCCGACATCGTGGTGGTTCCCGGGGAAGCAGAAGAGCTGCTGGATGAAACAGATCTGCTGTTCACAGGTGCACCGGCAACGATATACATGGACAGGGACGCAGTAGGGAAGATATCCGATATCAAAGGCATAACAGGGATAACGACACAGTTCTATACGCAGACGCTTTCGTCGGCATGCTGCTCGACGGGAAACGAGCAGAGGATCATAGGCTATGATCCTGAAACCGACTGGATAATAAAGCCATGGGTGGACAGCAATATCAGTGATATGGGAGAAAACGATATAGTGACAGGATGCAATGCAGGCGGCTTCGAATCGGGAGAAGGCGTGCTGCTGGGACACAAGGTGAAAGTTGCAGCGGTTATGGAGCCTACGGGCACCAGCCTGGATTCATCGATACTCGTCCACATAGACAAAGCACGGCAGTTTTCTGAAGAAGCAGAAGGGTACGGTCATTACTGGGAGAAATATGGAGAGCCGGATGAACTGGTGTCTGCCGTTATGATAAAGACCACGCCTGAGCGAAGGAACGCCGTGGCGAATCTCATAGAGATGAGAGGCGACTATAAATGCATAAAGTCCAGCGGGATACTTGAAAAAATACAGAAACAGGCTAAGACCGTTTTTTTACTCATGCTGGGAGCGGCGCTGCTGCTGTGTTTCTCATCAGTATTCCAGCTGTTTGCAAGGTTCTGTTCCATGGCGTGGGACAGGAAAGCCGAGCTGGGACTTTACAGAGCGCTGGGCGCATCGGAAAATTATCTCAGGAAACTCATACTGGGAGAAGCCGTACTGCTGACAGGTACGGGAGCTGTTGCAGGCACAGCTGCCGGATACGGTATGTATCGCACACTGGTTTCGATGTTTGTGGAGCAGTCCGGCTTCCCTTTCATAGAGCCGGGGGCTGCAGTCATATGTTCCGGTGGGGCGTCTGTGATAGCAGCAGCTGTGATCACAGGCTGTATAGCTGTAGCGCTGCCTTTGCATCAGGCCGGACGGATAGATCCGTCAGCTGCGATGCAGAAGACAGATATAGACTGATCAGGAGGAAGACATGATACTGAAGGGAGAAGCTCTGTGTAAATCCTACGGAGAAGAGATCATACTCGACAGCACGGATCTTGAGATCCGGTCAGGGGAATCGGTGGCGATAACGGGTGAATCAGGCAGCGGTAAATCCACACTCATATCTGTGATGGGACTGCTGCTGGAGCCTGACAGCGGAAGCGTATGTCTTGACGGCACCGATCTGCTGGCGCTGGATGACCGGGGACGATCGAAGATAAGAAACAGTAATTTCGGATTCATTTTCCAGCATACACAGCTTATAGGATCGGTGACAGTCTTTGACAATGTGCTGATCCCCGCGCTGATCGCCGGTAAACGAGGCATGGAGGATGAAGCACGGAAACTCCTGGATGATCTGGGACTGTCCCACAGGATCGGATACTACCCGCACCAGCTGAGCATCGGTCAGAAAAGGCGGGTGACGCTGGCAAGGGCGCTGCTGCTGGAGCCCGATATAATCTTTGCAGACGAACCCACCAACGATCTTGATGCTGAGAACGTGGAGCTTGTGGGAGACCGGCTGTTCAGCCTGGCTGATCAGGGCAGGGCGCTGATGGTGGTCACTCACGACAGTGAACTTGCGAAGCGTGCGGACCGGATAATAAGTATATGAGAACAACATAAAACGATGAAAAAATCATTGCGTATAATGAATTTTTTCATCGTTTTTATTGCATGTGATGCGAGTTCTGTAAAGCCACCTGTTACGGGCAGATGAAATGCCGCTGATTCCAGTGTCTGAGACCGGATACACAGCGGAAACCCTGCATGTGGAAGATATTTGTGGCAATGGCATGGTTTTTGCTCATTAGTTTATTTAAGAGTAATAAACGTTATAACCTGATTTTAGAAGAACAGGAGAAAAAAGAATGGGAAAAGAACTTATATTCAAAGCACTCAGACATGAGAAAATGGACGAGATCCCATGGATGCCGTTTGCAGGCGTACATGCAGGACAGCTCAAGGGATACACTGCAGAAGAAATGCTCACGAATGCTGACAACATCGTAGCATCACTGGAAGAAGTAAAGAAACTTTACATGCCGGACGGACTGCCGGTGATATTTGACCTTCAGGTGGAAGCTGAGATACTGGGATGCGATCTGCTGTGGGCAAAAGATAATCCGCCATCAGTAAAGAGCCATCCGCTGGCAGCTGAAAAGACTATACCTTGCCAGTGCAAGATACCTACACCGGAATCAGGCAGACTGCCTGTGATCCTGGATGCGATGAAGAGGACAAAGGCGTCCATCGGTGACGACACTGCACTTTACGGACTTATCTGCGGACCGTTCACACTGGCGTCACATCTCAGAGGAAGCGACATCTTCATGGATATGATGAAAGACAAGGATTATGTCAAAGACCTCATGGCATACTGCGGACAGGTTTCAGTGAAGATGTGCGAGATGTACATAGATGCAGGTATGGACGTTATCGCTGTAGTAGACCCGCTGATCAGCCAGGTATCGCCTAAGATGATAGAAAAACTCCTTTCGGAGACTTTCATCGGAGTGTTCGACTACATCAGGAGCAGAGGCGTATTCTCATGCTTCTTCGTATGCGGTAATGCAACTAACCAGATAGAAGTTATGTGCAAGATGGGACCTGACGGCATATCGGTGGACGAGAATGTAAACCTTCCTAATGCCAAGGAGATCTCAGACAGATACAATATCACTATCGGAGGAAATATCCCTCTCACAACTACGATGCTCCACGGAACACAGGAAGACAATATCAAGTGCGTCATAGACCTCATCGACAGCATCGAGGACAAGACGAACTTCATCGTAAGTCCGGGATGCGACATGCCGTATGCAACTCCGAGAGAAAACACGATAGCATGCGCGCAGGCAGTAAAACATCCTGACAGCTCAAGGAAGCTGGTAGAGAGCTATCAGAGCTCCTTCGATGACATCGATGTGGATATCCCTGATTACGCTAATGAAGATAAAGTCATCGTTGAACTGTTCCTGCTGGATCCTGATCAGTGTGCTGCATGTACATACATGCTGGCGTCCGTTGAAGATAATTTCGACTACATCAGGGATATTGCAGAGTACAGAGTATACAAGTACTTCATCAAGGAAGACATCGCAAGAACGAAGAAAATGGGTATCGCAAACCTGCCGACTATGTGCATAGACGGAGAACAGAAATTCATATCCATAATCCCGAGCCGTGAAGAACTGGTGGATACAGTTAAAGCTGCAGCTGCTGCAAAAGCAAAATAAAAAACGATATATAGTATCAGTACAGATCCGGTTCGGGATTTCCCGGGCCGGTTTTTGAAAGGAAGGTGTATGTCATATGATCAAACTCGTACTGCTGACAGGATTCCTGGGCGCAGGAAAAACAACGCTGATGAAAAGCATACTTTCAGAATTCAGCGATGCCAGGGCAGGCGTCATAGTAAATGAATTCGGCGAGGTAAATATAGACGCCCGCCTGATAGAGAAAGACGGGATACAGATGGCAGAGCTGTCCAACGGATCGATTTTCTGTGCCTGCATCAAGGACAAGTTCGTCGACAGTCTGATAGAGATGTCATACAAGGATCTGGACTACATATTCATAGAGGCCTCCGGCCTGGCGGATCCGGCAAACATGGAACAGATCCTGGACGGGATAAAGAACAATGTGCTGAATCAGTATGACTACAGCGGCTCGATATGTGTCGTAGACGGCGAAAGCTTCATGGATCTGTATGAACTGCTGCCTGCGATAACATCCCAGATAGAATTTTCCGGAGCAGTCATAATAAACAAAGGCGATCTGATAGATGAGGAGACGCTGAAGGATGTATCGGAGACGATAGGAAAGATGAATCCCGAGGCTGAACTGTTCGTGACGTCATACTGCAGAGTGGATGTCAGGACTCTGGTGGAGGGACTTTCACGGAGTAGCGCAGAGGCAAGGGAATCCTGCAATACGGTAAGCTCCAGACCGCTGACTTTCATAGTCAGAGGTGAGCAGCAGATCCAGATACAGCAGCTGGAACTGTTCATAAAGGAGATCGCGGTAGACACCTACAGGATAAAAGGGTTCGCAGACACCGACAAGGGCTGCATCGAGGTCAGCACGGTGGGAGAGAACATCCATCTGGAACCATGGGCCGGACCTCCGGAGAAGACAGAGATCGTGGTCATATCGTCAGTAGGGTTCAGGATGATGAGCATACTGGCGAAAGCGATAGACAAGTATCTCAAAGGCATCGTGCGCTTGTAGAAGTTTATTAAAAAGTCACACACTTTTCACGTAACCTGTGTTATAATATGAAAAAGCCTACAAAGGAGGTTGTTATCATGAAGACAAACATTACAGGCAAGAATTATACTCCAAGTGACAAACTCAAGGAAACGATCGAAAAGAAATTCGAGAAGCTCGACAAGTACTTTTCGGATGAGATCACAGGAAACGTAATGGCTATAAAGGAGAAGGGCGGTTACAAGGTCGAGGCAACTATTACAGCCAGAGGCACGATATTCCGGGCCGAAGTCAAGGCTGACGATCCATATGATGCAGTAGACCGCGTTATAGAGAAACTTTCAAGCCAGATGTCAAGGTTTAAGACAAAACTCCAGAAGAAATACAAGGGTGCCAAAGAGTTCACCTTCGCAGAACTCCCTGAATTCGAGGACGAACAGGAAGAACTCCATGTAGTCAAGAAGAAGAGGTTCGATCTCACGCCGATGACGGTGGATGAGGCTATCGTGCAGATGGAGCTTCTGGCTCACAACTTCTTCGTATTCCTCAATATGGAAACTGATTCAGTCAATGTAGTATACAGAAGATCGGACAAGGATTACGGTCTGCTGGAAACAAGATACTGATACCGATACATACATGATCGGGCGGGGCCGGGCCGGAGGCCGGGGCCCGCGAATGCGATGATCATGATGAAGATAGCGATATGAAACGAGCGGGGCTGCGGTCCGGATGCTGTTGGGGCGTCCGGGCGGCAGCCCCGCTCTGCTGTCCGGGAAAAAGTGACAGGGGTCATCATGATGTGACAGGCCAGGGTGAGGCTTAAGTGAAAGCTGTATGATTTATTTCCATTGCCCTTGAAAATCATATCCCCATTAGGTAAAATATAGTAGTACGACTTTAACTGGAGTGGATAGCAAATGAAAGAATTTTTTTCCAATGCATTCTCTGGGATCGCATTGAATGATATCATAGATATACTTATAGTTGCCTTTGTGATATACAAGCTGCTGGGACTTATAAAACAGACGAGAGCTGAGCAGCTGCTCAAGGGCGTGGTAGTCCTCGTGGTCGCGACATTCGTGACGGATCTTCTTAAGCTGCATACGATAAACTGGCTGCTGAAAGGTACAGTGGCACTGGGTGCGGTGGCCATCCTCATAGTGTTCCAGCCGGAACTTCGCCGGGCACTTGAGTTCATGGGCAGGAGCAAGTTTGTCAAGACTCATATCGGGCAGATGGAAAAAGAAAAAGGGAAACAGATAACGGCACAGATAGTAAAAGCTATAGAAAATTTTTCTAAAGACAGGGTGGGTGCGCTCATTATTTTTGAAAGAGAAATCGCACTTACTGATATAATAGAGACAGGCACGATAGTCGATGCGGAGATATCAGAGCAGCTCATAGGCAATATTTTCTATGAAGGCTCGCCTCTCCACGACGGAGCAGCGATCATAAGGAACGGCAGGCTTTATGCGGCAGGATGCGTGCTGCCGCTGACCCAGAACAAGAATATCTCCAAGGAGCTGGGAACCAGACACAGAGCAGGCATAGGCATAACAGAAAATTCAGATGCCCTCGTGATAATAGTTTCCGAGGAGACAGGTATAATATCGATGGCCAGTGACGGACAACTGTCGAGATTCCTGGACAGCAAGACCGTGGAAAAGACACTGCTGAACATGTATCTGGGAAAACCGGAGGCAAGTGGGACCATGGCTGTGATACCAAGGATATTCAATAAATTCAGGAGGAAGAAGAATGCTGAAGAATAAGACAGTGCTTAAGATAGTATCCCTTGTTATCGCTATCTTCCTCTGGATATATGTGATGGGCGAGGTGGATCCGGAAACAAAAGTCAAAGTGTACGGGATCGAAGTGAACTATATAAACACGGAACTGCTGGCTGAAAACGGACTTGCAGTGGCTGAAGACGAACCTGTGACGATAAACGCCACCATAGAAGGCAAACGGTCAGATGTGAACAAGGCAAAGAAGAAAGGACTGACAGCATCTGTCGATGTCAGCAGATGCAAGTCAGGAAAAAACAAGGCAGAGATCACACTGGATATGCCTTCAGGAGTGGTTCTCGACAGTATATCCAAAGATACAGCAGATGTGGATGTCGAAAAGATAGTATGGTCGGAGAAACCGGTGGAAATAAAAATAAGCGGAGAAGATAATGACGAGGCGAACGGAGAACCTGTACCGTGGATCACAGGCATCGATCCGGGCAAGATCACTGTTTACGGAGCGGAGAGCCTGACAGAAAAAGTAGACAGACTGATCGGAAAAGTACCGGAAAAGACAGCAACGAAGTCAGGCAGCCGCACGATAGTAAGACTGCAGCCGGTGGATAAAGACGGGAATGAAGTGAGCGGAGTGACGCTGAACAAGAAGAAAGCTGTTGTGAAGACACAGCTGCTTACTCTCGCAGATGCGAAGCTGTCTGTCGATACTACAGGACTGGAAAACGGATATACGGTTACATCGGTGACGTGCGATGATGTCAGTGTAGTCGGGACTGATGATGCACTTAAGGTTCTCAGACAGCTGAACGGCACTGCCGATCTGAGCAGAATAAAAAAAGAAGGGACATACACAGTAAAAATAGATATTACAGAGTTGCCGGAAGGCATATATTTGTTTAAAGACAGTGACATCGAAGGAAAGGTTACGGTCAGAAAAACAGAGTAGCACTATGACAGCTGCCGGTCACGGATATGACAGCGGGCATCTGTCCGGATGAACAGATCAAGGAGAATTTATATGGGAAGATTATTTGGAACTGATGGTGTGAGAGGCATAGCCAACTCGGAACTTACACCAGAACTGGCTTTCAAGCTTGGCAAAGCAGGAGCCTATGTCCTCAGCAAGAACAAGAAAAGACCGGTGGTTTTGATAGGCAAGGATACACGTCTTTCCGGCGATATGCTGGAGGACGCTCTCAGCGCAGGTATACTGGCTGTGGGAGGCAATGTCATAAAGGTGGGCGTGCTGCCTACGCCTGCAGTGGCCTATCTGGTGAGGACTTATGATGCGGATGCAGGTGTCGTGATATCAGCATCACACAACCCTTTTGAGTACAACGGGATAAAATTTTTCAGCGGCGATGGCTTCAAGCTGGACGACCGTATCGAGGACGAGATCGAGGATATAATACTGAGGGATATAGATGTAAACGGCCACATAACAGGCGACAGGCTCGGCAGATGTCTCGATGCAGATGACGACGCCACCGACAGATATGCGGATTTCCTCAAGTCCACCATCGATACCGAAGTGGTAAAGGACATAAAGGGGCTCAGACTGGTGCTGGACTGCGCCAACGGAGCTGCATATTCAGTGGCAGAGAAGGTGTATACGGATCTGGGCGCAGACATAACGCTGATAGGCAACAGACCTGATGGCGTGAACATAAATGAAAAGTGCGGATCGACACATCCTGAAAAGCTCCAGGAGGAAGTCATAAGCAAGGGCGCATTCATGGGACTGGCTTATGACGGAGACGCAGATCGTCTGATAGCAGTAGACGAGAAAGGCAGGATAATCGACGGAGACAAGCTCATATGCATATGCGCAGCCATGCTGAAGTCGAGAGGAGAGCTGACCGGTGATCTTGTCACAGCTACGGTGATGAGCAACCTGGGATTTCACAAATATATGGAGTCCATGGGATGCAGCGTGGATGTGACGGCTGTTGGAGACAGATATGTTCTTGAAAAGATGCTGCAGACAGGATGCAGAATAGGTGGAGAACAGTCAGGACATATAATTTTCCTGAATCATACGACCACAGGCGACGGGATACTCTCTTCGCTGCAGCTGATACAGGCTGTACTGCTTTCAGGAAAGAAACCGTCGGAACTGGCAGATGAGATAGAGATATTCCCTCAGGTGCTGAAAAATGCCCGGGTGAAAAATGAAAACAAGAGCAGATTCATGGATGATGAAGAAGTGAAGGCTGCCATAGCAGCAACAGAAAAAGAAGTCGAAGGCAAGGGCAGAGTCCTGATAAGACCTTCGGGGACTGAGCCTTTGGTGAGAGTAATGCTTGAGGGGCAGGACGTTGAACATATAACGCAGCTGGCAGAGGATCTGTCAGTGCTGCTGACTGAACGCTTCGGATGAGCACAGGCTCAGACAAATCCGAAAGAGGCTTGTATTAGGAGGAAAGATATATGTGCGGTATAGTAGGCTTCGTAGGAAGCGGTAATGCCAAGGAAAAGATAATAAACGGTCTGAAAAGGCTTGAATACAGAGGATATGATTCAGCAGGGATAGCCCTGCCGATCAACGGGAAGATCGAAATAAAGAAGCATGTGGGAGAGATAAAGAATCTTGAAAAGATAATAGGCGATCCGGGATTCGACAGCAATATGGGGATAGGACATACGAGATGGGCCACCCATGGAGCACCGTCGGATCTCAATGCTCATCCCCATGCCAACGGTGACAACACCATAGCTATAGTACATAACGGCATAATAGAGAATTATCAGGAGATAAGAGAACGGCTGATAAAAGAACACGGGATAAAATTCAGATCAGAAACAGATTCTGAAGTCATAGCCCATCTAATAGGAGTGTATTATGAGGGCGATCTGCTGGCAGCAGTCAACAGAGCTGTAAGTGAGATGCGGGGAGCATATGCTGTATGTGCCATAGCTGCGGCAGAACCGGACAAGATCGTTGCAGTGCGAAAGGATGCACCGCTTGTTGCAGGCATAGGCAAAGGCTGTAACTTCATAGCATCTGATATACCGGCTCTTCTTAAATATGTCAAAGAAGTGTACTTCATAGAGAACAATGAAACCGTGGTCCTGACAAAGGATGATATAACCATATACGATGAAAACGGCAGGAAAGTGAAACGTGATGTCTTCCATGTGACATGGGATGCAGATGCAGCCGAGAAAGAAGGTTATGAACACTTCATGCTCAAGGAGATACATGAGCAGCCTAAGGGTATATCGGAGACGCTGCTTCGAAGGATAAACGATGACGGCAGCGTCAATCTTGACGGGATATCAATGACAAAGGAAGATATAGAAGGTTTCAACAAAGTATACATAGTGGCATGCGGGACGGCATATCATGCAGGACTCGTGGGCAAGCTTGTGATAGAGAAGATGGCGAAGCTGCCTGTAGAGGTGGATGTGGCATCGGAGTTCAGATACAGGGATCCTTTCGTTGATGAACATACGCTGTTCATAGCCATAAGCCAGTCGGGAGAGACACTGGACACTCTGGCAGCCCTGAGAGAAGCGAAGCGCAAAGGCGCCAGGGTGCTGTCAGTTGTCAATGTCGTTGGAAGCTCTGTGGCAAGAGAATCCGATGATGTTTTCTACACCTGGGCAGGTCCGGAGATAGCAGTTGCATCTACAAAGGCATACACCACACAGCTGATATGCATGTATCTCATAGGTCTTTATATGGGAAGCACCAGAGGTACTGTGGAGAAGGAATTCTATGACAGGATACTGGGAGAGCTGAAACAGCTTCCGGAAAAGGTGGAGAAGATACTGGATCAGGAGAACAGGATCGCATCAATAGCAAGGAAATATTACAGGAGAGAGCAGGTGTTCTTCATAGGCAGAGGTCTGGATTCAGGCGTGTCATATGAGGGGTCGCTGAAACTTAAGGAGATCTCATATATCAATTCCTTTGCCATAGCTGCAGGAGAGCTGAAGCACGGGACCATCGCGCTGATGGAGCCTGACACACTGGTGTTTGCACTGGCGACACAGGACTTCCTGTATGAGAAGATGGTATCCAATGTGGAGGAGATAAAGGCCAGAGGTGCCAGAGTCATAGGACTTGCCAAGGAAGGCAGGACCGAGATCGAGAAGGTGGCAGACGAGGTGATATATATACCTGACTGTGCTGATGAAGTCTCGCCGGTACTTTCAGTAATACCGCTGCAGATATTCGCATATTACGTGGCAAAGGAGAGAGGCTGCAATATCGACAAGCCTAAGAACCTTGCAAAATCAGTGACTGTTGAATAAAGAAGAGGAAAAGATGAACTACGATATCAGAGATATTTCACTGGCTCCATCGGGCCATACCAAAATCGAATGGGTAAAGAACAATATGCCGCTGCTGAGAGCTCTTGAAGATGAGTTCCGCAGTACGAGGCCCTTTGAAGGACTGAAGATCAGTCTTTCCGTGCACCTTGAAGCGAAGACAGCATATCTCTGTCTGGTGCTGGCGGCAGGCGGCGCCCGGATGTCAGTGACGGGAAGCAACAGCCTTTCGACACAGGACGATGTAGCTGCAGCACTTGCTGACAGCGGACTGAAAGTCTTCGCATACCACGGGGCTACAGATGAGGAATACATGCGTCATATAGAGATGTGTCTGGAACACAGACCGAACATCATAATCGATGACGGCGGTGATCTTGTTGAGATGATACATAACAAGAGACCGGATCTGGGTGATGAAGTCATGGGCGGATGTGAGGAGACGACAACAGGCGTCATCAGACTCAAGGCCATGGAGCGCGATGGCATACTGCGATTCCCTATGGTAGCTGTGAACGACGCCAGGTGCAAGCATCTCTTTGACAACAGATACGGAACAGGTCAGTCGGTATGGGACAGCATCATGCGCAACACGAACCTGATCGTGGCATCAAAGACTGTGGTAGTTGTGGGTTACGGCTGGTGCAGCAGAGGCATAGCGATGAGAGCAGCAGCTCTGGGCTCGAAGGTCATAGTTACAGAGATCGATCCGGTCAAGGCAATAGAAGCTCGAATGGATGGATATGACGTGATGAAGATGGATCAGGCTGCATCATACGGAGATATATTCGTCAGCGCTACAGGCTGCAAGCATACCATCACAGTTGACCATATGCTTAAGATGAAAGACAGAGCCATACTTGCCAATGCCGGACATTTCAATGTGGAGATCGACATGGCAGGACTGGAGGAAGCAGCTGTTTCAAAGAAAGAAACCAGGAACAACATCATGGGATATACTCTCTCGAACGGCAGGACGATAAATGTCATCGGAGAAGGCAAGCTGGTGAATATCGCGGCTGCAGACGGGCATCCTGCAGAGATCATGGATCTCAGTTTCGCTGTACAGGCTATGTCAGCGATGTATATCAGGGATAATCACAGCCGTCTTGAAAACAAAGTGATAGATGTATCGTCTGAGATAGACGATGTGATAGCCCGCAGAAGGCTCGCAGCCTGGGATATCGAGATCGATGAACTTACAGAGGATCAGAAAAAATATCTCAGCAGCTGGCAGCTGTAGCAGGAACAGCGTGACAGATATTTGAACAGGATCGCAGTTATATGTACTGATAATAAATCAGACATATGCTGCGATTTTTTGAAACATTTCCGATGTTTGTTTGTTATATAAACAGTACGACAAATCAGATCAGAAATTGATGAACAGTTATTATCAGAAAGGAGTTTTGATGAAAAAGATATTGAGCCTGATATTAGCAGGCGTTATGGCTGTAACAGGCTGTGTGCTGGGATATGCTCCGGTCGAGGCAGCACCTGTTCAGGGAACATCAGGAGATCCGGCAGATGCAGGCAGCGCAGCATACAGAGAAGGAGAAGCACTGGTGCTGATGAAGGAAACATCGGCAGTCTCCAGGAACCGTGCGAAATCGGTCCTGGGAGCAGACGACGGTATCAGGATAATTGACAAGTGGACATTCACACAGCCGGAGGATGCGGCTGAGGATGCCGTTGATGGCCTGAGTTCCGCGAAGGCGAAGAAAAAGATTGCCGCCGGTGAGGAGCAGGTGCTGAATGTAGTCAGGGTAAAAACGGATCGCATGACCACAGAACAGCTGGTGAAAGAGCTTGAGGCGAATGATGATGTCGAGATCGCCGAGCCAAACTATATCGTCAGAGCCTGTAATGTTGATGATACATACTTCGGATATCAGTGGGGGCTGAAAAATACAGGACAGAACTCATCCTCATCGGGGAAGTCACTCAACGTATCGGCAGAATGGGACAAGGGAAGTACAGGATCGGACAAGGTCGTAGCTGTCGTGGATTCAGGTATCGACTACGGCCATGAGGACCTCAGGAACAATATGTGGAAGAACACACATCAGCCGGATCTCAGAGGGGAGTACGGTTTCGATTTTGCGAACAGAGACAATGATCCTATGGATGATAACGGTCACGGAACACATTGCGCAGGCATCATAGGAGCTGTCGGCAGCAACGGCACCGGGATAAGCGGCGTGAACCGCAGCATCAGGCTCATGGCCCTGAAGACTCTTAACAATGAGGGTGAGGGAGATGTGGCAGGAAGCATCGGTGCATACAACTATATAAACAAGGCCCTGGATCTTGGTGAGAAAATAACTGCCGTGAACAATTCCTGGGGAGGCGGTGATGAAAGCGAGATATTCACTAAGCTTGTGGATATCGTGGGCGCAAAAGGGGCTGTAAGCATATGCGCCGCAGGCAATGACGCCAACGACAATGATGAAGGAGCAGATTTTCCTGCCAGCATAAATAGTCCGTACCTCATAAGTGTAGCGGCGATAAATGAGGATGGCGAGCTTGCGGGATTTTCCAATTATGGCAAAAAATCTGTCGATATAGCTGCACCGGGAACAAATATACTATCGACGGTATCATCGGACTGCTACAATCCAACGATCTATGACGGCTCAAAGCAGGAGAAGCTGTCAGCAGTGTTCAGTGATTTCGACAAAGACGCCTCCGGAGAAAGCGACGGTACCGGGACAGGAAACAGTGACAGCAGCCGGGATGAGAACAGTCTTCGTGAATGGGATGTCGCAGGCATCAAAGACAGTGCAGTATCAAGTGTGAAAGGCCGTGGAGAAAAGAGCGGCATAAACGTGACATATGATGGTGATAACTGGTTCGGCAAAGGCAGCAGCGGCAGATCGCTGAAGATATCATGGGGAGAGCTGTCCAGGGGTGAGATCGTCAGTTTCCGTCTGCCTTACAATAAAGACAGTAAAACAGATGCAGAAGATCCGCAGGTGTTCAGCCTGATGTCAAAGGTGACTGCACCGGAGACAGGTTCGGATTCAGAGGCGATGCTTATGGTCATAGATGTACCGGCAGGAACGAAACTTTCCGGCAGTGTGGCAGGCATATTCAACGGGAAATACAGATTCGAAGGGGCAAAGATAACCGGCAGCAGCAATTACTGGGATCATTTTACACTGGAATGCGGAGAAGTGGAACCGGAGAAAACCGAACGTGAGATCGTTGTGCTGATGAGCGCAGATGAAAGCGGAGAGTATGCGCTTAATATAGATGATGCAGGTCTCAGCCGTACAGGAGTCAGTGACGGATTCGGCAAATATGATTTCTATAACGGCACATCAATGGCAGCTCCGTTCGTCACAGGGGCTGCAGCACTGGCAGCAGCAAAGGATGACAGCGCAGATGGAGAGACTGTGCTCGAAACAGTTATGTCATGGCTGGATGAATCGGATCTGCCTGTATCCTCAGGGGGATCGCTGGATATGAGCAAGGCGACGGCAGTGAGTCCGAGGATAGGCAGTGTGACTGTGGATATCGCAGGCAAACAGATCATCATCAATGGCAGAGGTTTCGGCAGCAGCCCTGAAGTCACAGTGGACACAGCTGATAAAAAAAGGCAGAAAGCTGTGATAACAAGCAGCAGTGACAGGAAGATCGTTCTGAAAGACGAAGGCTGGATAAACCGTATAGTGGATATAAATATCACGGGAAGTTCAGGAAAAAAACTGACCGAAAAAAATGTTTATCTCGTAAAGGGTAAGAAAGGATATCAGATGCTGGATGGTGTCATGTTCCCGTCAGATGAGGGGATAATAGCCACTGACGGCAGCAGGATATTCGTGGCTGATTCATCGGAGGAAGCGATATATGCTGCGAAGGCCGGACGCTCGATGCAATTCAGAAAACTGTGCAGTGTGGATGCTGAGAAATACTTCGGCTCCGGCACAAGTGAAACAGCCGAGTATGCGCTGGGATTCGGCAGCGATCTGGTTTATATGGACGGCAGACTCTACAGCATAGTGTCATATTCTGAGACTGTCAGCGATGACAGCGACAGTGATGGCTCCGATGTAGGCAGCATACGTTCAGGGTATGCAGACAGTTATGATGATGGAAATGCAAAGAACAGTGCAGCGTACTCATCTCAGTACCGGATGATGTCATTCGATACTTCTTCCGGCAAAGTGACTGATCTTGGCAGGCTGCCGAAAGATATGAAAAAGGCAGAAGACTTCACGCTGGCTGCATACAATGGCAGACTTTACATGATCGGTGGTTACGATTACGGAAAGTCACAGCTGAGTACGAAAGTGAAGATATATGATCCTTCCGGGAAAAAGTGGTCTGACGGACCTGCTCTCCCTGAAGGAAGAGCAG
The DNA here is from genome assembly GCA_905193765.1 of uncultured Eubacterium sp. Classification (GTDB taxonomy): domain Bacteria; phylum Bacillota; class Clostridia; order Peptostreptococcales; family Anaerovoracaceae; genus Lentihominibacter. The sequence continues at coordinate 5,564 of CAJJPZ010000006.1, read as the reverse complement.
GAGGCAGGGCGCTGCAGAGCGGCGGCAGTCTCGTATATACTCTGGGATACAGTGCCGGACAGAAAAACAAGACGATAACAGAGCAGAAGTGCCCGGCGAATCTCATACTCAGAGGAACGAAGTGGACTGTGACAAAGGCGGAGCTGGTACCGTACTGCGGGTTCAGCCAGATCTCACGATCCGGAGACAGTTATCTCTGGTATCATGGGGATATCGGCCTGTGCAGCGGAGGAATAGCGTACATGGGCATACCGGCTGATAGTCTGGGAGACACGTTCACATATGATGTGAAAGCAGACAGATACGATGCGACTGAATACTGTCATATAGATCTCAATGAAGGATATTATACTTTCCATGGTGTAGTTGCCGGCAAGAGACTGTACGGAGCTGACGGCAGCGGTGATGCACACAGAGCAGTCCTCAGCAGCGGTCTGGTGAAGGTCAAAGCACCGTCATACAGGGGTGGAAAGATCGTGAACGCCGGTAAGAGTGTGATGCCGGGATCCGCAGTCACACTGAAGGCTGTACCGAAGAAAGGGTATCTTCTGAGATCGTTCACTGTGAACGGCAGGAAAGTCAGTGGCAGATCGAAGACTCTCAGGCTGACGTCAGACTGCAGTGCCAGGGCTTCATTCGTGAAAGCAGTATCGAAGATCAGACTCAGCAGGACGAAGGTGACGCTGAAGCCGGGAGAAAGCTTCACGCTGAAAGCAAAGGTAACACCGAAGGACGCATATGACAGATCCGCGACATTCAGATCAGGCAATACGAAGTATGCCACCGTGTCCTCGAAGGGCGTCGTGAAAGCGAAGCGGGCAGGAAAAGGCAGGACAGTGACCATAACGGTAAAGGCAAAGGATGGCTCAGACAAGACTGCAACATGCAGAGTGAAGATATCGAAATAGAATACAGCGATGTGGAGACCGGGAACGGTCTCCTTTTGCATGAGAAGAAAAGTCTTTAAAAAAATCGACGTTTTTTCAAATTCCCTGTTGACATATAGGAATAGAGATGATATTATCTAAACATAGAAAACATACTAAACAGATAGGAAAAAGGTGAATAACTAAAAATTCAAAAAACAAGAAGCTGAAAGGAGGCGACACATTTAATGAAAATCGAATATATGACAGAGAAAGGCTATGATCGTCGAATGTGTTGCTGCTGATGCAGGATACAGATCAGACAGCTTATGAAGATAACAGAAGCGGCAGAGCCGCACAGGGAAACGGGAAAGAGAAAATAAACACAACACAGAAGATAAACTTTAAAAGATCGTGAAGATCACAGGAATCGAAAGGATAAAGGTAAAATAAAATGGCAAAGATAACAAATACAGATAACTGGGCATTCGAAACTAAGCAGCTGCACATCGGACAGGAAGAGCCGGATCCGGCATCAGATGCGAGAGCAGTTCCGATCTATCAGACTACATCATATGTATTCAGAGATTCAGCTCACGCTGAAGCGAGATTCGGACTTGCAGATCCGGGCAACATCTACGGCAGACTGACAAACTCCACACAGGATGTTCTGGAAAAGAGACTGGCAGCACTGGACGGCGGCGTTGCAGCACTGGCAGTAGCATCAGGAGCAGCAGCCATCGACTACACTATCAGGAACCTGGCTCAGGCAGGTGACCATATCGTGGCAGCAAAGACTATCTACGGCGGCACATACAACCTGCTGGCACACACACTTCCACAGTACGGCATCACGACAACATTCGTTGATCCTGATGATGTAGAAAACTTCAGAAAGGCTATCAAACCTGAAACAAAAGGTATCTTCATCGAGATCCTGGGCAACCCGAACTCGAACCTGGTGGATGTTGAAGCAGTAGCAGCTATCGCTCACGAAAACAAGATCCCGCTCGTGGTGGACAGCACATTCACACCGGCTAATGTCATCAGGCCTATAGACCACGGAGCCGACATCGTCATCCATTCACTTACAAAGTTCGTCGGCGGACACGGTACTACATTAGGTGGAGCTATCATCGACAGCGGCAAATTCGACTGGGCAGCAAGCGGCAAGTTCGCATCCCTGACTGACCCTAACCCAAGCTATCATGGAATATCATTCACAGAAGCTGTCGGACCTGCAGCATTCGTTACAAAGATCAGAGCGATACTGCTTAGAGATACAGGCGCAGCTATCTCACCATTGAGTGCATTCCTGCTGTTACAGGGTCTTGAAACACTTTCACTGAGAGTGGAAAGACACATAGAAAATACACAGAAAGTACTGGAATACCTGAAGAACCATCCGCAGGTAGAATCCATAAACCATCCTTCACTTCCTGAAAACGGATACAAGGATCTTTACGACAAATACTTCCCGAACGGAGCAGGATCCATCTTCACTTTCAATATCAAGGGCGGAGAAAAGGAAGCCAAGGCGTTCATCGACAGCCTGCAGATCTTCTCACTCCTTGCCAACGTGGCAGATGTGAAGTCTCTGGTGATCCATCCGGCAAGCACTACTCACTCACAGCTCAGCGAAGCGGAACTGCTGGATCAGGGCATCAAGCCGAACACTATCAGACTTTCGATAGGTACAGAGAACATCAAAGACATAATCGCAGACCTGGATCAGGCATTCAACGCAGTAAAGTAACAGTACAGTTGTAAAGAATAAGAATTGGAGGAAAAACAAAATGGCTAATATATATAAAGGAACTTTAGGACTTATAGGAAACACACCTCTGGTAGAGGTAACTAATTTAGAGGAAGCACTGGGGCTCAAAGCAAGAGTCCTGGTGAAACTGGAATACTTCAACCCTGCAGGCAGCGTCAAGGACAGGATCGCAAAGGCAATGATCGAAGACGCTGAGCAGAAAGGACTGCTGAAGGAAGGTTCAGTGATCATCGAGCCTACTTCCGGAAACACAGGAATCGGTCTTGCTGCCATCGCAGCAACCAAGGGCTACAGGATCATCCTGACAATGCCTGAAACGATGAGCGTTGAGAGAAGGAACATCCTCAAGGCATACGGCGCAGAGCTGGTACTGACAGAAGGTGCAAAGGGCATGAAGGGTGCTATTGCCAAAGCTGACGAACTGGCAGCTGAGCTTGAGAACAGCTTCATCCCGGGGCAGTTCGTGAACCCTGCAAACCCTGCTATCCACAAGGCTACAACAGGTCCTGAAATCTGGAACGATACAGACGGCGAAGTGGACTACTTTATCGCAGGCGTAGGTACAGGCGGTACACTGACAGGAACAGGCGAATTCCTGAAGTCAAAGAACCCTGATGTGAAGATCGTAGCTCTCGAACCGGCGTCATCACCGGTACTGTCGGAAGGCAAAGGCGGAGCTCATAAGATCCAGGGCATCGGAGCAGGTTTCGTACCTGATGTACTGAATACTAAAGTATACGACGAGATCCTGAAGGCAGAAAATGAGTCAGCTTTCGAATATGCCAAACTCCTGGCAAAACACGAAGGTATACTGGCAGGTATCTCATCAGGAGCAGCACTCTGGGGCGCAGTAGAGCTTGCAAAGCGTCCTGAGAACGAAGGCAAGACCATCGTGGCGCTGCTGCCGGATACAGGCGACAGATACTATTCGACACCACTGTTCACAGAATAGCAGATGCAGACAGGCAGGACAGGGTAAGCTCCTGTGGGACATAAACTTAACATAATGTAAATCCTCTTAATTGCAATGACAGAGCAATACACACATACTCAGAAGACTTCCGGGGACGCACAGCCGGAGGTCTTTTGTATTGATGCGGGCTAGAGTCGCATGACTGCTGCTTTTCATATCCTTTATGGTACTGATATGTGATATAATCGTTGTATGAGATTTGTGGGAGAATGAATGGATATGAGGATATACATAGACGCAGTACTGAGGAGGACTTCTGATTTCATGCCTCTTGTCAGTGTGATGATGGACGGGCGTATGGCTGCTCAGGGCATAGTCCCGCGGGGCAAAGTCAGTGCTGTAGAGTTCGCAGGTCGTCCGGAGAAGGAACTGAGATTCTGCCTTGGATACGTCAGCAAAGAAGACGCCGGCAGATATACGGTTTTTCAGAGCCCGGAGGAGCAGCTGTGTGAGAGGATAAAAAATCTGGAGATCGGAGATGCTTTGCCTGTGATGCAGCGGGAGCCTGCAGGCAGGACTGCCGGAACAGGTGATAATATGCCGGCCTCCGGTCCGGCTGACGTTGTAAGTATGTCGGAAAAACAGCATGAAGATGAGATGAACCTACAGGACAGTATGCCTGTGAGATCAGGCAAGGAATCGTATTCCTTGGAAGGCGAGCTGGTAGTGTCATACGCCTATGATTCCGTATTCGGATATCCTGAAGATATCCCGGAGGAGCTTGTGGTCAGATTCAGAAGACGGGCGGACCTGATAGATGATGTGGATTTCTGCGTTCCTGTGAATATCGACGATATGAGCAGAGTGAGATTCGTCAGGAACCTGGGCGAGGTGCCGATAAGGCGTGAACATGAGCGGCTCAGGCGCAAGGCATGGCCGAAAAAGATATTAGCTCTGGCAGTAAGTGCGGTGGCTCTGGCGGCGTGCTTATACCTTTTCTCAGGAAAGCCGGAATTTCTGTCCTGGTGGACCAGACGTGAGCTGATATCTCTGTGCATACTCATTGCGGCTGCACCGGTACTAGTCCTGTCCTTGTTAGGGAACGACGATGCGAAACGCTTCGGCAGGCTGCTGCACTATGATAGCTTCACGGGAGATATGCATATGACACAGGAGGAACTGGTATATTACAGCCTTCCGTCCAGCCGGGTGACCGGCGATATGCCGCCGATACTGAAAAAAATGATACGCAGTCAGTATGAAGAAGAACGGAGTCTGTGCGCGCCCGGAGAGAAAAGTGGATACGAAGATATATACGGCAGCTGGAAAGGGTATTCCGTAACCGACTCTGAGAAAAGATACAAGGGATATTTCATTCTAAAGAAAGCAGGCACAGAAAGCCTGATAGATATCAGCCCGGTGATGGCCAGATTCATGTGGGAGCTGAAACACCCCGACGAATACCTGCTGTTCCGTGCTAAGGTGGAAAAGCCGAGAAAGCATTCGTCGGACACCTCGGAGAAACCACGTTCCATATTCGTGATGAGCGAGAGCAGACTTTCCCTGCTGATGCGGCCCTGCCTCAACGGCGAGAAAAGCTTCAGGGTGTTTTTCATGAGAGGCGATGACGTAGTCATGGCCATCGAAAAGTCCCGCAATGCAGAGCAGCTGAACATCTTCTGCAGCAGTGAAAGAAACAGCACCGTTCCGGAGGTCCTGGACCGCTGGGCAGAGAAAGCAAGCTACGGACATTATGAGCTGGGCGAGTAGGAGGTATGAGCTTTTTTCATTTAAGTGTTCAGATCTCCTGACCTGACCCATCCTTAAATTCAAACTCGTAGCTTGCTTCGCCGATATCATCGGTGGTGAACAGGTATGCAGCAGAGCCGTCTTTATCGAGGTCAAAGCTCTGCTTTTTCTTGTCGTTCACAGTCATTATAGCCTTTTTCGCTTTGCCGGTGCTGGCTATGCATATCAGTATCGGCTCGTTTTCACCGGTGCCGTTGTA
>CAJJPZ010000005.1 GCA_905193765.1 uncultured Eubacterium sp. | reverse complement strand
GATGAGGAATGATATGAAGCATAAAACAAAGCTCATGCTGGCATTGGCGGCGGTCTGTGCACTGGCGGCAGTGGCGGCGGCCGGACTCGTGCCGGCGGAATCGGCGGCAGAAACGCAGGGTAATGATGCTGACGGGAAGCAGGCGTATATCAGCGGCGACTACAGCTATACGGTGAAGGCTGACGGTACAGTGGAGATAACAGGATATTCCGGAAGCGGCAGGGACATCACGGTGCCCGGGGAACTGGACGGACATGCAGTGACGTCCATAGGCAGCGAAGCCTTCATGGAAAATGAACAGATAAAGAGCGTGGGGCTGCCTGACAGTGTCGGCGCTATAGGTAGCAGGGCGTTCTCCGGATGCATCAGCATGAAGAACGTGACGACGGGCAACAGACTGCGGTCCATCGGATACAGAGCCTTCTACGACTGTATCAGTCTCAGCGCCATGACTATGCCGGAAGGGGTCGCCAGTATAGGAGATTCAGCTTTCAGAGGATGCAAAAGCCTTACAGCCATCAGCGTTCCGGGCAGCGTTGAGCGCATAGGCAGCTATGCCTTCAGCAGCTGCAGCAGGCTGGAGGATGTGACTCTCGGCTACGGGATCCGGCAGATAGGTAAGCATGGCTTCGCATACTGCAGCAGCCTGCAGCAGATCAGTATCCCCGACAGCGTGACGGAGATGGAGGCAGGTGTATTTTACTGGTGCCGGGATCTCAAAACGGTGAAACTCCCGGGAGGTATCGAACGAGTGGAAAAAGAGATGTTCAGCAGATGCGGTCAGCTGGGCGATATGAAGGTGCCGGAAGGAGTCACAAGTATCGGTGAAAGCGCGTTCTATAAATGCGAGTCGATGAAACGTATAGAGCTTCCTGAAAGCCTGACGACTATAGAAACAGAAGCTTTCTGGTGGTGCGTCAGCCTGAAAACCATGGAGCTTCCGTCAAATGTCCGCAAGCTGGGAGAAGGAGTGTTCAGGGCCTGCCACGGCCTGAAACGCGTGACTGTGCCTGAGAGCGTTGCATCGATACCCGGCTATGCATTTGCCGAAGATGACTGTCTGACGAGCGTGGAGCTTCCCGGCAGTCTGGTCAGGATTGGGACTGCAGCTTTCAGAGGATGCAGTAAACTGAAAAGCGTCGATCTTCCGGAGGGCCTGGTGAGTATAGAAAGCAATGCGTTCAAGGGGTGCGGCAGCATGAGAAAGGTGGCCATACCGGACAGCGTGGTATATATAGGCAGCAAGGCATTCTATTCCACCCGCAACGGTATCGTCATATACTGCGGGTGCGGTTCATATGCGGAGACCTACGCTGTGAAGAACGATATAGATTTTGCAGGAAGCGACTACAGTAAAAAGATCACCCGGGCCAGGATAGGCAGCAGCGGAAAGATGACCATGAAGTGCAGGAAGTGCGGGAAGACCGTGCTGAAGAAGACTGTCCCGAAGATAGCTTCCGTGAAACTGATCCAGAAAAGCTACAGATATACAGGAAGCACCATCGATCCGTATCTGGATATAAAGGACAGCAAAGGCAGACAGCTGAAGAAATACACCGATTTTACGATAAAGCATGTATCCGACGGCAGGCACATCGGCAGACAGTCGATTAAGGTCGTGTTCAAAGGACGGTACGCCGGGACGTCGGCGCGTCACTTCAGTATAGTGTCCAACATGAAAAAGCCGGAGTTAAAAACGAAAATCAGCGGCAGCCGTACAGTGACCCTGAGCTGGAAAGACATAGCCGGAGCGAGAGGGTATAAAATATATGTGAAAGAGCCCGGCAGCAGTAAATACAGATGCAGGATCACCAGGAAGTCCAGCGTCAGATCAGTGACACACAAAGGCCTGAAACGAGGGGAGATCTACAGGTATAAGATGAGAGCATACAAGATAACCAATGGCACGACGGAATACGGACCGTATTCCAAGGTCAGGACCATCAGAGTGAAATAGACGGCAGGCGGAGATCCTGCAGGCGAGAGCCATCCCCGAGTCCGGGAAAGCCCGGGAATGGGAGAAGGGAAGGGGTGTCTGATAAAAAAACTGTCATATGACCGTGAAGTATGGTATAATGAACGGTACGAATGAAGGGAGGCACAATGTACCTTTTTATAATATTTACAGTAACGATCATCCTGCCACTGATCCTGATGCCCGCAAACATGAGAAATGACAGGGTATCGCCGTTCAGAGCGGTTTTCAATGCAGCAGTGAGCGTATGTGTGGCGGCAGCTGTCATCCTGATGTTTTCATCGCTGGCAGAGCAGGGCATGTTCGCACAGATAAAACAGGTCATCAGCGACGTGTCGTCGCAGGTGGCGGTGAATCCGGTATGGGATATGGTGCCGCAGATGGACAAGCTGAGCACAGCCGAGAAAGCTGAACTTTTCAAACAGGCCTATGAGGCGCTGGCTATCAGGATCCCGGCCTATATAATGACTTTTGCAACGATCGTGGCATATGTTGAATATATCATCGTCAGCAACATGCCGTGGAACCGCAGCAAAGTGAAGCATATGCCTGCTTTTATGGACTTTTCTCTGCCGGGCAACGCATTCATGGGGATATTTCTCATGTATTTCGCAGCCTGGGGCATATCCATGAGCGGCAGCACTTTCGGGACCGCCGTATACGCCAATGTGAACTTCATATTCGACTTTGCATTCATACTGCAGGGGATATCAGTGGTGTTCATGTTCTCATATATCAAGAGGATACCTAAGATCGCAGCGGTCATCGTGATAGTCATAGCCCTCTGCAGCAATATATGCAGGATGCTTCTTGTTCTGCTGGGCATGTTCGACCTGATAACGGGCATCAAGAACAAGATGACCCTCGGACCGGTAAAAAGGAAATGACAGACTGAAAGTCAGGAGAGATTTTTATGTACGTTGGAAGAATAGAAAAACTTCTGTCATACTACTCGCCTATGCCGATGTGTGTCGTCAATGCACAGGGAAAGGTGACAAGGGCAAGCAGACGTATAGACGAGGTTTTCAAGTATGACGGCATCGTAGGCGCAGACATATTCGCTCTTACGGGGATAAAACTCCAGGAGATCACAGGCGCGGCGGAGGAAAATACCGTGCTTTACCTGAAGCGCAACGACAGAAACTTCAAGGTGGTGCCGGGCATGATCGGCAGTGGTGAAACGGAAGCTATACTCCTCTATTTCGTGGATGTGACATCATATGAGACGCTGAAGGATCTCTACAATGATGAGAAGGTCTGTGTGATGGTGATAAACGTCGATAATTTCGACGAGCTCACGTCAAGTGCCGGGGAGGCACGGGAAATGCAGATCTCCACGGAGATCGACAAGCTCATAAGGACCTGGTGCACTAAGCTGGAAGCTTCGGTAACAAGATTCAGAGAGCACCTTTACCAGGTCATACTGACGCAGAAGAACTACCGTCAGCTGGTGAACAGCAGGTTCACCATACTTGATCAGGCCAGGGAGATAGAGACCGAGGCTGATTTTCCGGTGACACTGAGTATCGGTATAGGCATAGGCGGCAAGTCGCCTGCCGAGACTGACCTGTACGCACAGGATGCGCTGGACCTGGCGCTGGGAAGAGGCGGAGATCAGGCGGTGGTAAAGAACGTCAGGAATTTTGAATATTACGGAGGCAAGTCCCAGAGCGTGGAGAGGGGATACAAGGGCAAATCAAGGATAATCGCCCACGCCCTCAAGACACTGATGAGCCAGTCGTCCAAAGTGTTCATCATGGGTCACAGGAACCCGGACATGGACAGTCTCGGGGCGTCCCTGGGGATACACCGTGTGGCGGCGTCAATGGGCAAGGAATCCTACATAATCCTGGACTCCTACAACGAGGCGCTGATCAGCATCGCCGAGGATGCAAAGGCAACAGGGGACTACGAGTTCGTTTCCAGCGACAAGGCGCTGAGCCTTGCAGACGAGACGTCGCTGGTGGTGGTGGTGGATACCCACAGACCGGGGCTGGTGGCCTCCATGGATGTGATAAATAAAGTAAACAGGATAGTGGTGATAGACCATCACCGGCGGTCGGAGGACGCGCTCCCCAACCAGCTGCTGTCATACATGCAGTCATATGCATCTTCCGCATCTGAACTCGTCACCGAGGTGGTGCAGTATGCATGTGACAAGAAGGTTCTGACCAAGATGGAAGCGGATGCTCTGCTGGCAGGTATCATGGTGGATACAAACAGGTTCGCGGTCAAGGCCGGAGTCAGGACATTCGAAGCTGCCTCATGGCTAAGACGCGCCGGGGCCGATCTGGAAAAAGTCAGGAGCTATTTCCAGTCCGATGCGGACAGTTTCAGGACCAGAGCTTTTTGTGTAGCCAATGCGAAGATATACGACGACGGGATAGCCATGTCCATATGTCCGGGACAGGATCCCAACGCGCAGATCGTCAACTCCCAGGTGGCAGATGAACTGCTGTCGGTAAAGGGAGTGAAAGCCAGCTTTGTGGCAGGCCAGGATGAAAACGGCCAGACCGTCGTGAGCGCCAGATCACTGGGGGACATCAACGTGCAGGTGGTCATGGAAAAATTCGGCGGAGGCGGCCATTTCAACACCGCAGGCGCCCAGGTGGACATGATGCCGGAGGAGATACTCAGGCAGATCAAGGAAAGTCTGGATAAGAGCATGGGCTTATAACTTCGCGCCGATGAACATTAAATAGTATATATTCTCAGGAACTTCACAATAGGAGGGTAAAATAATGATAGTGATATTGATGAAAGATGTTAAGGGTACCGGCAAAGCCGGAGATGTTGTCAAGGTAAGCGACGGATACGCAAGGAACATGCTGCTTCCGAAGGGACTGGCAAAGGAAGCCAGCGACGGCAACATAAGGAACCTTGAAAAACAGAAGGAAATAGCGGCAGCGAAGAGAGCAGAGCAGAAGGCAGCTGCACAGGAAACTGCAGAAAAGCTGGAGAAGATCACTCTTGAAATAAAGACAAAGGGCGGAGAATCCGGCAAACTTTTTGGTTCCATAACATCCAAGGATATCGCAGATGCGCTTGAAAAGCAGGAAAAAATCAAAGTAGACAAGAAGAAGATCGAAATGTCTTCACCGATAAAACAGGCAGGGCAGAGCACTGTGACGATCAAACTTTTCTCAGAGGTATCTGCAGAACTCAAAGTCAACGTTACAGTCTGATGCCGGACGCCGGATTAGGAGATGAGGATGGAAGAAAGAATACCTCCACACAGTACAGAAGCTGAAAAATCCGTTCTGGGTGCAGCCTTGCTTTCCAAGGATGCACTTTTTGACGTGGTAGAGGTGGTCAAGCCTCAGGACTTTTACGACAAGAACCATACAGAGATATTCGAGGCGATGCTGGATCTGAACAGAAAGAACGTTCCGGTGGACGCACTGACAGTGGCAGAGGAGCTGAAGAAGAGAGGCAGCCTCGATATGGTGGGCGGAAGAGCATACGTCGCTTCGCTTTCCTCGGGCACGCCGACTACATCCAATGCGCTGGAATACGGCAAGATCGTGGCAGAGAAGGCTTCTGTAAGGAGACTGATAGATACGGCCGACGACATCGTGGTCAAAGGCTACGAGGGCGGCATGGATGCCAACCAGATGCTGGACTATGCAGAGAGCGGTATATTCGAGATATCACAGCTGCGTCAGAAGGGACAGTATGCCCATATCAGGGACGTGCTGATCTCCAACATAGAGATAATAGACAAGGCTTCGCAGATGGAAGGCGGCCTTACAGGCATAACCACAGGATTCAAATATCTGGACACGATGACCTCCGGACTGCAGAAGTCGGACCTTATAATACTGGCAGCAAGACCTGCCATGGGTAAAACGGCTTTCGCCCTTTCACTGGCGCTGAATGCAGCGGTCAAAGGCAGAGCCTCGGTCATGATGTTCAGCCTGGAAATGTCCAAGGAGCAGCTGGGACAGAGACTGCTCTCCATGGAATCCAAGGTGGACATGCAGAGTCTCAAGACAGGAAGACTGGAGAGACGGGACTGGGATGATATAAACATCGCGATGGACGTGCTGTCCGGCGCGAATATACATATAGACGATACAGCGGGTATCACCATAATGGAGATGAAGAGTAAATGCAGGAGACTCAAGGCCGAGGAAGGTCTGGATCTCGTGGTCATAGACTATCTCCAGCTGATGACTCCGGAAGGAAAATCGGACTCAAGGACACAGGAGATATCGGTGATATCCAGGAACCTCAAGCTGCTGGCAAGAGAGCTGGACTGTCCCGTTATCGTGCTTTCGCAGCTTTCGAGAGCGCCTGAAACGAGGACCGACCACAGACCGATGCTGTCCGACCTGAGAGAATCGGGTTCCATAGAACAGGATGCGGACATAGTTATTTTCCTTTACAGAGATGAATACTACAATGAAGATACTGAATCTCCCGGTGAGTGCGAAGTTATCGTGGCCAAGCACAGGAGCGGACCTACGGGCACCGTCAAACTGGCATGGCTGGAAAAACTGACACGATTTGTCGACAGTACAGGAGGCAGTATGTAACCGGAGGATCCAATGGGCTTTATAAAAGAAAAGACGAGAGATTATTTCCTGCTGGACACCAGCGTGGAGAATATCTTTATAAACGAATACATGGCAGGCGCGCCGGGGGACTTCGTCAAAGTTTACCTGTTCGCGCTGATGTATGCCGGACTCGGCGTGGAGCTGACCAACGAGGACATCGCAAAGAACCTTTCCATGGAGCATGAGGACGTCCTCAAGGCCTGGAACCACTGGGAGAAGATGGGGGCTGTCAGAAAAGTGAGACGGAACCCCGAAGACAAGTTCGACTATGACGTGGAGTTCAGAGTGCTCAGGGAGCAGCTTTACGGCGAGAAGGAGCCGAAGCGTCCAGGCGTATCTGACCAGAACGTTCAGTCTTTCATGGCGGACAAGGATATACAGGACATGTTCCGGGAGATCGAAAAAATCGCAGGTCGCATAATAAGCGGTACGGAAATGATGGAGATCCTGTCGTGGATAAACGACTACAACGCCACACCGGAGATAATCGTATACGGGTTCTCATACTGTGCACGCAGGAAAAAGAAGAATCTCAAATACATAGGAGCTGTGGTGAACAGCTGGGCTACCGAAGGCATGCGGGACGTGGAGACTGTGGAGAAATACCTCAGCGGTATAGAGAAGAAACAGCATCTCTACGGCAGAGTATTCCAGGCGCTGGGATTTTCCAGACGGGCCACGGAGGAGGAGCAGCGGATAATGGATTCCTGGTTCGAGACCATGGACTTCTCACTGGAAAAGGTGCTGACGGCGTGCAGCAAGACTTCGGGCATATCAAACCCGAACATAAACTATGTCAACAAAGTCCTCCTCAACTGGTATGAGGAGCAGCAGAGCGGCAAGACAGGCAGCAGGAAGGAACTGACTACCAGCGATATAACGGGCTACTATTCTTTCCTGAGGATGACGGAAGAACAGGAGGCGGAGCAGCGCAGACAGGAAGTCTACGACAAGGTGCCCCGCATAAAGGAAATAGAGAAGGAAATCAACGGATACAGCGCCGAGCTTTCGAAGATCATCATTTCAAACAGGGTGGACAGGAAGCAGGCCTCCGATACGATAAAACACAAGGTCGAATCACTGAGTACGGAAAAGGCGTTCCTGCTTACGGACAACGGATTCGAACTGGACTATATGGATATTAAATACACGTGTCCGCATTGCAAGGACACAGGTATTCTTGAAACAGGAGAAAGATGTCAATGCTTTGGAGAAGTAACAAAAGAAAAAATTCAGCTGATCCGCGACCGGAAGGCGGTGTGAGCCCTGCACAGAGCGGCGCACCGGCACAGCAGGCCGGAGGGGATACATATGAAGCAGCAGAGATGAAAACAGCTGCAGCGGGACAGGCTCCTGAAAGCGCAGCTCCGAAGATGGAGGGCGGTGAGGCAGGTGGCAGACCGGCCGGAAGTGAAGCGGACAGGAAAGCCATGCTGATGCAGAACGAAGACGCCAGGAAGATGTTCGAAGGTCTCCAGGATCTGAGAAAAAGCGTACATTCGCTGAAAAACGCAGAAGAGAGTATAACGGTTGCCCCTAACGCAGCAGCGGGAAACAGTCATGCCGGTATTGAAGAGTCGGAGGAACTCCGGGCTGCCCATAAGGCTATCGTCGAGCAGGCCAGGAGAGATGCACAGAAAGAGCGTGAAAAGCACAGAGAAGCCCTGCAGCGCGAGATGGAACTGAAGAAACAGGAACAGAAGGCCATTGAGGCTCAGAGACGTGCTGCAATGATAGAGAAGGAAGCAGAGCGAAAGAGACGCGAGGCGCTTGAAGCAGAGAAACGCGCCAGAGACGTCATGATGAAACAGGCTCTCGATACCATGGGCACGGAATTCAAGGAAAATGAAGAACACCGTGATGCAGTGACCCGCGATCCGGAAGTCGCTCAGGAAGTGAAGCAGCGGATCGAAGCTATAAAACGGGCAGGAGCGGAGAGCGTTGCAGCTGCGCCGGCACCACCGTCAGTCACAGTCGGTGCGACACAGCCGACGGGCATTGCACCGGCACGGCCGGAGATCCCTTTGCAGGATCCTGCTTCGGAACAGCATTCGGAAGCTGAGAGACAGACGGAACTGGACGAAGTGGGAGAGATCCTGGAAGCCCAGAGACGCAAGATAGAAGCGCTGAAGACAAGGGCAAGCGAAAAGGAATTCCTGAAGAAGGAAAAGGAGATCCTCAGACGCGAGAGGAAGCTGGCAGCAGAGGCTCGCAACATGGCGGAGAAGGAACGCGCCAGAGCTGCCAAAGAGCAGAAAGCCGCCCGCAAGATAGCGGAGCGAAAGGCCGAGAAGGACCGTCGCGAAAAAAAGCACGCTGAGAAGCTCGCTGAAAAGGAGCGCAAAGCGGAGTTAAAAAAAAAGAGAGAAGCTGACGCAGAGCTTGGCGGAGGCGTCGTCAAGGTCAAAGGCTTAGAGATAAACACAAAGGTAAACAAACTGCCGACGGTTTCCCTGAAGGACTTCCTGGGGATCCGGAGCAGGGCCGAAAAAAAGGCGGCCACGCCTGAAGAACAGGCTGCCATGCAGCAGGATCGTGAAGAACGTCGTGAGAAGGCGAGGGAAGCAGCAGCCAGACTTTCGCATATCAGGAAGATAAGATACGAGAAGAGCCCGCTGGGCAGGAAGATGAAGCGGTTCAAGGGATTCTGCGAGGAACACAAGAAGCCGCTGCTGGTATCGTTTTCGATACTCCTCACCATTGCGGTGGGGATCGCAGGCGTATTCAACTACTGCACGGCATATGAGTATGCCTACAACGGCAGGCACCTGGGATATGTCAAGGAGAAAGATACCGTTCTTCAGATAACCGACCTGGTGCAGGGGGCGCTGACAGAGGACAAGAACCTTGACGTAGTCATAGATGCGAAGGACGACATAACTTTCAAGCGCGTGCCGGTCATAGGCAGCAGCATAACCCCGGATTCATCGGACGAAGTGCTGAAACGTCTGACATACATGGGCGACGTCAATGTCAAGGCCTACGGGATCTATGTAAACGGCAAAAAAATGGGAGCTGTTGAGAACAAGGATACAGCCGCCGCCGTCCTTCAGGATATAAAGGACAGGTATACCAGCGATTACGAAGTCTCTGAGATAGAAGAAGCCGTATTCATAGAAAAGGTTGAAGTAAAGAAAAGCAATACGCCGCTCCAGGATGTGGTATCTGAGGAAGCGATGGTGGAACGGCTCTGCACCAGCGGAGAGAAGGACTCGGTGCACAAAGTCGTAGTCGGCGAGACGCTGGCAGATATCGCCAAGCTATATTCCATGACGGAGGAAGAACTGCTCAGGGATAACGAAGGCGTGGATCCCAAGAAGCTGGAGGTGGGCAGCACGCTGACCATCAGACAGCATGCCCCGGTGCTCACGGTAAAGATAACCGAGCTTGTCACATATGACAAGGTCATAGAGCACGAGGTGGAGAAACAGAAGACCAAGGATATATACAAAGGCGACAAGGAGACCAAACAGAAGGGCAAGGACGGCCTCGACGAGATAACTGCAAGGATAACCACCGTGAACGGCGAAGTCATAGAAGAGAACAATCTCGTCACAACTGTCAAGAAGGAGCCTGTCAAGGAAGTCATCCTGGTGGGTACGAAGAAGCGTCCGGCAACTGTGGGATCGGGCAAATTCGCATGGCCTGCCAGTGGCGGCTATACCCTGACGTCCAACTTCGGCGCACGCTGGGGCAGATCCCACGAAGGTATAGACCTGGGATGCCCTACAGGCACAGATGTACTGGCGTCTGACGGAGGAACGGTGACCGTTGCGGGATATGCAGGGGCATACGGTTATCTGGTGGAGATAGACCATCAGAACGGCATGGTCACAAGGTACGGTCACAACAGCAGCGTCCTCGTCAATGTAGGCGACAAGGTCTACAAGGGACAGCACATAGCTGAGTCCGGAAGCACCGGACGAAGCACAGGGCCGCACATACACTTCGAGATCAGAGTGAACGGCGTGGCGCAGAACCCGCTGAACTATCTGCCATAATGTAAAATCATTGCTTTGGAACAATTCCATAATATTTTAACAGGCGTACCGCCGGGATCGATGTCATGATCCCGGCGGTTCTGTAATATGATATATCGAAGGGGGATGCCGGGTCCGGAGCCAGGCGGCCGGCGGATATATTATGGAGAAAATCAGATCAGCAGGTACAGGCGATGCAGTAAGAGGAGGTGCAGCAGAAAACGCTGCCCCGGGGAGCCACAGAGTCATGATCGACAACCGGGAGAAGCTGACCATGACGGATATCGCAGATATCGACAGCTTCGACGAGCAGGAGATACATGCGAAGCTCAGGAACGGTATCATGATAATAAAGGGAGAGAAGCTGCATATACACATGCTGGATCTCAGAGCCGGGGAGGCCGAGATCACGGGCGTGATAAACTCCCTTATGTATGTGAAGGTAAAGGAAAAAGGCGAAAGGAGCCTGCTTGCCAGGATAATGAAGTAGCAATGCATCTGGCACAGATCATAACAGAACAGCTCAGGAGCGTGCTGGTGATGGCGGCGGCAGGCGTGCTGACGGAGAGCATCTGGCAGCTGAAGCGAAAAGTGCAGTCGGTGCTGTGCAAAGATCCGGCGGGAGGCGTCATAACCCACACCGGCAGATGTATCGCAGCCATCATCAGCGCAGAGATCGCCTTCTGGGCGTGCGCCTTCACAATACTGTCACTTTTTCTTTATTACAGCTCCTTTGGACTGGTAACTTTTCATGGAATCGTATCCTTTTTGGCAGGGGTCTTATTGTGGAAAAAAATCTGCTGTGGTATAATCGATGCATGGGTAAAAACAGACGCAGCACAGAATTCCGTAACAGCAGCCGTGTCATCGACATGGAAGAAGCGCGGAAAAAAAGACACGAAAAAAGGCAGGCTGAAAGAGAAAAAGAAGAAAAAAAAGCAAAGCGTGCCGCAAAAGAGAAAAGCAGAGGAAAGACAGCTATCAGAAGAAAACGCAACAGAAGGCGTTTGATGATAGCTGCTATTATAGTAGCTGTCATGGCGCTCATAGGATTCTCTGTTTTCAACATCGTGTCGCTGAAGATGGAACAGCGGGAAGTGGAGCAGAAACAGACCGAACTCAAAGAAGAAAAGAAACAGCTTGAAAAACAGCTCAAACAGGTAAAGGACAAAGATAACCTGGAAGAGCAGGCGAGGAGTCAACTCAGACTCATAAAACCGGGAGAATCGATATATCTGTTCGACGATTATCTGACGATAGAAGATAAAAATAAAGACGAGACCCAGAAGGACAGTAAAAACTGATATGACAGCAGAAGCGAATAATGATATGAAGATCAGAGAGATAATAGTAGTGGAGGGCAGAGACGACACCACAGCAGTCAGACGAAGTGTCGACGCCGTGACTATAGAGACCCACGGATACGGTATAAGCGCCGCCACATGGAAACTTATAGACAAGGCCTATCATGAAAAGGGTATAATAGTGTTCACCGATCCGGACCACGCCGGAGAGCAGATCCGCAGGAGGATCATGGCCAGATATCCCGACGCCGGTCAGGCATTTCTCGACAGAGATCTGGCAGAGAAGGCAGGGGACATAGGCATCGAGAACGCATCGCCCCAGGCCATCAGGGACGCACTGAGCAAGGCGAGATACACCGTGGAGGAATCGGACAGCGGATTTACGATGGACGATATGGTGGCGGCAGGGCTGACAGGACAGGACGCCGCCGCACAGCGCAGGAAGACTGTCGGTAAGATCCTCGGCATAGGCTACGGCAACACCGGAACGTTCCTGAAACGACTGAACAAATTCAACATTACAGAGGAGGAGCTGATAAAAGCTCTTCGGGAGATATAGATGAAATTATATTCACCGGCGACCATCGCCGACATAAAAGAAAGATACAACTTCAGGCTTTCCAGGAGCCTGGGACAGAACTTCATCACGGACAGATCCGTGATAGAGAAGATCGTCGAGGGATCCGGGGCGGGAGAAAACGACCTGGTCATAGAGATCGGCCCCGGGATAGGCGTACTGACAGCTGAAGCGGCAGAGACGGCAGGACATGTCACTGCCATAGAGATCGATAAGAAACTTATCCCTATCCTGGGCGAGACTCTGGCGGGATATGACAATATAGACATAGTGAATCAGGACATACTCAAGACTGACCTGAACGCACTGATAGAAGAGAGACGCAGCACAGGTAAATTCACCGGCGATGTGATGATAATGGGAAACCTGCCATACTACATCACCACGCCTATAATAATGGAGATCCTGGAAAGCGGAGTGAAGGCCTCCAGCATCACGATAATGATGCAGAAGGAAGTGGCCGACAGGATAAAGGCATCGCCGGGCAGCAAGACCTACGGTGCGCTTTCTGTTGCAGTGCAGTATTACTGTACCGTGGAACAGATCGCAAAGGTGCCGAAGGAAGTATTCGTACCGAGACCCAAGGTGGATTCGTCAGTCCTGAAGCTCACGCTGAGGGAAGAAAAACCTGTGGAACTTACTGATGAGAAAACATTTTTCGCATGTATAAAGGGGGGATTCGGACAGCGCAGGAAGACGCTGCTGAATTCACTGACAGGGGTCAGGGGACTTTCAAGAGACGATATCAGGGAAGTCCTGGTCAAGGCAGGAATAGATCCGGTGAGACGTGCAGAAACTTTAGATATAGAGGAGTTCGCGGCAATCGCCAACGAGGTGGCGGCCAGACTCTGATCCGGGAGAGACAAGCTGATGGAAAGATTGAAAACATTTTATACAAAATATCTGAGACATTATATAGTACTGCTTTTTCTGATAGCGATAGCAATAAACTTCGTTATAGAGCTGCTGGCGAGACATTCGCTGATACTGACGCTGCAGTTCCTTTTCGGACATCCTGTGGTGTACTTCTGCAATGTGTTCATAATATTTGCTGTGATATCACTGGCGATGTTCTTCAGGCGCAGAGTGTTCGCCACATGCATGCTGTCAATGCTCTGGTTGCTGCTGGGTGTGATAAACGGCGTGATACTGCTCAACAGGATGACGCCCTTCACAGTCAAGGACCTCAGTAACCTGGGAGATGGGTTGTCCATAGTCAGCAATTATTTTTCTGTAAAGACCATGATAATAGCTGTAGTAGTGGCGGCCGCCGTGGTCTTTGGCGTGATACTGCTGTTCAGGAAACTGCCTAAGATGAAAGAAAAGGTCAGATTCAGGAGAGCTATCGCTGTGGTCATGATACTGTGGATAGGAACTTTCGGTCTCATATGCGGAGCCATGAAGGTCGGTACACTGGACACTTTCTTCGGCAACCTGGCCTATGCATACAGGGACAACGGCGTTCCCTACAGCTTCATTGTCACATGGGTAAGGACAGGCATCGTCAAACCAAAGGATTACTCGGCAGAGAAAGTGCAGAACGTTTTCAGCAAGGGAGAACTGGGTGAGGACAAGATCTACACGCCGGGAAAAGACGACAACACAGATGTAAAGAAAAAACCTAATATAATATATCTTCAGCTGGAATCTTTCATAGACCCTACAGAAGTGAAGAGCGTAAAGTTTTCCAAAGATCCTGTGCCGAACTACAGGAAGCTGATGAAGGAATATTCATCGGGATATCTTACGGTACCGGCTGTAGGCGCAGGTACCGCCAACGTAGAGTTCGAAGTGATGACGGGTATGAGCGTCAAGTTCTTCGGACCGGGAGAGTATCCGTATAAGAGCATCCTCAAGAAAACCGTATGTGAAGCTGCGCCGTATGACATGAAGACCATGGGATATTCCACCCACGCCATACACAACCACAGAGGCGCGTTCTACTACAGGAACAAGGTGTTCGCCAACATGGGTTTCGATACATTCACATGTCTGGAATACATGAACAATGTGGTGAAGACACCTAAGAACTGGGCTAAGGACGGCATTCTTACGGAACAGATACTGGATGCGCTGAACAGCACCAAGGGATCGGACTATATCTATACGATATCCGTCCAGGGCCATGGCAAATATCCTACGGAGCAGGTGCTGGAAAATCCGGCAATAACCGTGACGAAGGCCGAGTCAGACACACAGAGATGGCAGTATGAATACTACGCCAACCAGGTGTACGAGATGGACCTTTTCGTGAAGGAACTCACAGACATCCTCAAGAATTACGACGAGGATGTGATCCTGGTGATGTACGGGGATCATCTGCCTGCACTGGATATGACAGAGGACGACATGAAGAACGGCTCTCTCTACCAGACGGAATATATCATCTGGAACAACTTCGGCATGGAAAAGGACGATATGAACATATCCACATACCAGCTGAACGCGGAGGTGCTGAAGCGTCTCGGAATGTCGCCGGGCGTTATGCCTAAATATCACCAGAACTACAGCGGCAGTGCCAACTATCTCGAAAACCTCGAAATGCTTTCCTACGACATGCTGTATGGAAAGAATTATATATACGGCGGAAAGAAACCTTTCAAACAGACAGACCTGCAGATGGGCGTCAAGCCGATAAAGATAAAAGAAGTTGTGCAGATAGGCGAGGACTACTATATCAAAGGCGAAAACTTCACCGAGTACAGCAAGATATCCCTTGACGGCAAGGTCCTGAAGACCGTATATCTGGGGCCTACGATACTGGCCCTCAACGAGAAGGTCGATCCTGAGGACGCCTCAAGGATGAAAGTCAGCCAGGTGGAGAAGAACAAAGAAGTACTCAGCACCACGGAATAACAGCGGATACCATGATCCGGCAGTATGCAGATGCCGGATCGTGTTATAAAAAGTAATATAAAACTCAGAAGAGGGAGAAGGAAATATCATGGCAAAGAAAATCATGCTGGGCAATGAAGCCTTTGCAAGAGGTGCCTGGGAAGCCGGAGTAAAGGTGATATCATCATATCCCGGAACACCCAGCACAGAAGTAACCGAAACAGCAGCAAAATTTGAAGAGATCCATGTCGAATGGGCGCCTAACGAGAAAGTAGGCGTGGAAGTGGCAATGGGAGCATCCATAGGCGGAGTGCGCTCACTGTCATGCATGAAGCATGTGGGACTAAATGTGGCAGCGGATCCGTTTTTCACTGCAGCATATACAGGAGTTACAGGCGGGGCTGTAGTGCTGGTGGCAGACGACAATGGATGTCACTCCAGTCAGAACGAACAGGATTCCAGATACTACGGCAGGAGCGCAGGTGTACCTGTGCTGGAACCGTCCACATCTCAGGAATGCAAGGACTATATCATGAAAGCCTACGAGATCAGTGAGAAGTACGACACAGTCGTGCTCATGCGCTCGAATACGAGAGTTTCACACTCGAGAGGCATCGTCGAGCTGGGCGAGAGGACAGAACGCGACAGGATCCCGTATGTCAAGAACGTACAGAAATATGTAGCTATGCCTGCAATGGCAAGAAAGCTCCACGTCGCTCAGGAAAAGAGGATGGCTCAGATCGAGGAGGATTCAGTATCATCACCGCTGAACACAGTGGAGATGGCGGACACATCCATCGGTATCATCACCAGCGGCATATGTTATCAGTATGTCAAAGAGGCTCTGCCTGACGTCAGCGTACTGAAGATGGGAATGATCAATCCTATGCCTAAGGGCCTGATAAAGGATTTCGCATCAAAGGTAGACAAGCTCTATGTAATAGAAGAAGGTGATCCGTTCTTCGAGGAACAGATCAGAGCTATGGGAACAGAAGTCGCAGGCGGCAAGGATATGTTCACGATACAGGGCGAATACAACGCCAATATGATCAGGGAAGCCTTCGGCAGACCGGTATGCGACGGGGACATCTGTCCGGCGTGTTCTGCAGTTGAAGAGGAAGCTGCAGCAGCACCGGGAAGACCACCGCTCCTCTGCGCAGGATGTCCACACAGAGGTCTTTTCCATGTATTACATAAACTGAAGAAGACTGTCCTGGGAGACATCGGATGCTACACGCTGTCAGCACTACCGCCTATGTCGACGATAGACGCCTGTCTTTGCATGGGAGCGTCCATCACGATGGCCCACGGCTTCGAGAAAGCAGTGGGAAGCAGCAAGGACGTCGTAGCGGTATTAGGCGATTCGACATTCTTCCACTCAGGCATCACAGGTCTGGTGAACATGAACTACAACGGCGCCAAGGGAAATGTCATAATCCTGGACAACAGGATCACAGGCATGACGGGACACCAGAACAACCCGGCTACAGGAAAGAACGCCAAGGGACAGGAAGCGCCGGCTATCGACATCGCTACACTTTGCAAAGCATGTGGCGTCAAGCATGTCGTGGAGATCGATCCGTTCGAAGTCAAAGAACTGGAAAAGATCGTGAAAGAAGAAACAGAGAGAGAAGAACTCTCAGTGATAATAACGAAGAGACCATGCGCTCTCATCGTGAAGCAGCCGAACATCCCGTATGCTGTAAGCGACAAATGCAAGAACTGCAGGCTCTGCATGGATATCGGATGTCCTGCCATAGAGCTCAGAGACGGTAAACCGTATATCGTAAAAGAACGCTGCGTAGGCTGCGGGCTCTGCGAGAGGATATGCCCGTTCGGATGTATCGCTGTCACAGGGAAGGAGGACAGATAAATGAAATCGACTAATATATTGATCGTAGGAGTTGGCGGTCAGGGTACCCTCCTTGCCAGCGTGCTGCTGGGAAATCTGGCACTGGCCAAAGGATATGATGTGAAGCTTTCGGAAGTCCACGGCATGGCTCAGAGAGGCGGCAGCGTCGTGACCCATGTAAAGATCAGCGAAGACACAGTGAGCTCGCCGCTCATCGAGAAGGGCGACGCCGATGTGATCATCGCTTTCGAGGAGCTGGAAGCGTTCAGATGGCTCCCATACCTGAAGAAGGGCGGCAGCATGTATGTCAACACTCAGCAGATACTCCCTATGCCTGTGATAATGGGCGAAGCGGAATATCCTGAAGATATCATAAAGAAGATCGGCGAGAAGGCAGGCTCCGTCAAAGCTTTCGACGCCCTGTCCATCGCAGAGGAATGCGGCAGCGACAAGGCAGTGAACGTAGTTCTGCTGGGAGCTGCTTCAAACGATCTGCCTTTTGACGAGGATGCATGGATCGAGGTCATCGAGAACAATGTGAAGCCGAAGTTCATCGACCTCAATAAAGAAGCTTTTGCAAAGGGCTGCAAGGCTTAACTTTACAGGACATATATCTTATTGGGAAGGATAAAGACAAAAAAGTAAAATCACAAAGAAAGGAATCCGTTGTACAAAATGATTTGGAACAAGGAAATGGAATGTGCGGACCGCAGCACCATGCGCGTCCTGCAGCTCAAGAAGCTCAAGGCAACAGTAAAACATGTATATGACAATGTGGAGCACTACAGAAAAAAGATGGACGAAGCAGGCGTGAAGCCTGAAGATATTCAGTCGCTGGATGACATTACGAAGCTTCCCTTCGTGACGAAGGAAGACATTGCTGAGAATTATCCGACAGGTCTCTTCGCAGTACCTATGAAGGATATAGTCAGAGTACATGCATCGTCGGGAACCACAGGCAAGCCGAAGATCGTCGGATATACAAGGAACGATCTGGACATGTGGGGCGAATGTGTTGCGAGAGGTCTTACGATGGCAGGTGCTGATCAGGATTCCGTTGTCCATGTTTCATACGGATACGGTCTTTTCACAGGCGGCATGGGAGCACATCTCGGTGCTGAGACCGTAGGTGCAACGGTCATACCGATGAGTTCCGGAAACACCCAGAAGCAGGTGACATTCATGCACGACATGAAGAGCAACATCCTCTGCTGTACACCTTCATATGCGCTGACGCTGGCAGAAGGCTTGAAAAAATCCGGATACAGCAGGGACGATCTGTATCTCAGGGCAGGCGTGTTCGGCGCTGAACCGTGGACCCAGGCGATGAGAGACGAGATAGAGAGCACTCTGGGTATCAGGGCACATGATATATACGGCCTTTCGGAGATAATGGGACCTGGAGTATCCATGAGCTGCGAGGAAAATGCAGGTATGCATGTACAGGAAGACTACTTCTATGTGGAGATCATAGACCCTGAGACACTGCAGCCGCTGCCTGACGGAGAAAAGGGCGAGCTGGTCATCACCACACTGGGCAAGGAAGGTCTGCCGATGATCCGTTACAGGACAAGGGATATCTGCTACCTGATGAGAGAAAAGTGCGCATGCGGCAGAACTACCGTAAGGATGAGCCGTGTATTCGGACGTACAGACGACATGCTGATCATCAGAGGAGTCAACGTATTCCCTTCACAGATAGAGACAGTCATAGCGGAGTTCAACGAACTCACGATGAACTACAAGCTCTACGTTGGCAGAGAGAACAATACAGATACTTTCGAGCTGGCAGTGGAACTGGCGGAGAATCTGGAGATCGACGACATCGCATTCGTCGAAGCCCTGAGAGGAAGACTGGACCACGCACTGAGAGATATGCTGGGTATCGGATGCAAGGTAAGATTCCTCAATGCGGGAACTCTGCCGAGAAGCGAAGGCAAAGCAGTCAGAGTCGAAGATACAAGGAAGCTTTAAGCGAGGAGGAACGGAGATATGTTAGTAAAACAGGTATCGGTATATGTTGAGAATACTACCGGCAGATTAGCTGAACTGACACATATACTGGCAGAGAAAGGCATAGATTTCAGAGCATGCAATATCGCAGAGACTGTGGATTTCGGTATACTGAGATTCATCGTTCCGGATCCTCAGGAGGCTGTCAGGCTTCTGAAGGAGCACGGATTCATCGCAAGCGTGACAGAGGTCATAGCCGTGGAGATCGAAGACAAGCCGGGCGGACTTGATCATATCCTGAGGATGCTGTCGGGAGCAGGTATCGCAGTGAAATACCTTTACTCCACGATAACTTCGGACAATGCCGATGAGGAAAAGGCAGTCATCGTAATGAAGGTTGACGACATAAACGGCGCTATTGGTATCCTCAGCAGGAACAATGTGAGACTCTACCGCACAGAGGATCTTGTATAACGAGTCCTGACACTGCACGGAAGGGAAAGAGGGAATTATGAAGAAGAAGAAATCCAGGAGAGCGCCTATGGGACTGGGCCGTAAGATAGTACTGGTGCTCTGCCTTATAGTCTTTGCAGGCTCGGCAGGGGGAATACTGGATTATGTACTGAACGGCATCAGAGAACAGAGCGCGCTGGAGCAGGTCGGTGACCTCAGATCGGACGGGCGCGAGGATCTTGTCACGGACAAAGGCACGGTCATAGGCAAATATGTGGATCTTTACCTGAAGAACAAGGATCTCATCGGATGGGTAACTGTGGATGACACGAAGATCGATTATCCTGTGATGCAGACGCAGGACGACCCGGAGTATTACCTCCACAGGAATTTCGAGAAGGAGTACTCGGATTCCGGAACTCCGTTCCTGGACGCTGCCAGCGATATATTCGTGCCGACTTCGAATTTCCTTGTGTACGGTCACCACATGAAGAACGGGACGATGTTCAAGGATCTGCTGAAGTATGATGATGTGGAATTCTATAAGGACCACAAGACCTTTAAATTCGACACCATATACAAAGGCGGGCAGGGTACTTATCAGGTGATAGCGGCAGGCTATTCCCAGATATACCCGGAGGATTCGGACAAGTTCAAGTATTACCAGTATGCCGGTATGACCACAGAAGAACGGTTCAACGAATACATCAGCGGCGTGAAAAGCCTGTCTGCCTATGATACAGGCGAGACAGCAGAGTACGGGGATCAGCTGGTGACGCTGTCCACATGCGCCTACCATACGGAGGACGGCAGGTTCTTCGTGGTGGGGAAACGGATCGATGCGAAACAGGTAAAACCTCAGTAGCCCGGAGCATGATTTTTCGGGCGTCGGATCTGAGCTGACGGAAACGCCAGACAATATAACAGAACAGCAAAAAAGCGGCCGGACTGCAGATACGCTCTGCAGCTCATGGCCGCTTTGATATTTTTTGTGATGCTGCACGGATAATCTAATAGAAATCACCAGATGGCGTGCAGGTCAGGGTCACTGTCATGGATCTGACCTGTGATCCTTTTTTCTTGCCTTTCTTTCTGCCGGAATCATCCTTTTCTTTCTTGGCGGTGGCTTTCGCTATCGCTCTGTTGTTGTACTTGTCGGATGACTTGTTCACTATCTTCCAGTCCTTTGACTTTGAGACCGCCTTGACAGAGGAGCGCACGCACTTGGAGGAGCCGCTGCCGTATATGAATGTACCGGTGACTTTGACATACCACAGGACTTTGCCGTATTTCGTCTTGTGGTACATGGTCTTGCTGCTGGTAGCAGTCTTGTTCCTGGCTTTCCTTGAGAACGCGTTGCCTGAAGGATTGCCTTTCGTTTTTATTATCGTCTCATAATAAGTCCCGTCCGATGCAGGCTTCGTCCTGCTCACATCATAACCGGATCTGCTCCCTCCGGCAGCCGATACAGGTATGACGGTGAATATGAATATAACAGCGATCAGTACTGCGGTGATTTTTCTGTGATCCATTACGAGTCCTCCCCCTTATCGAATAGTAAGCTCGTACCAGTGTCTCTTAAATTACATTATATTTCAACGCCCGTTATAAAGCAAGGCTAAAAAAATTTAAAAATTTTTAAAAATCATGTCACAAAATCGCGTCTCCCCGGGTTTATGTATATGAGAGGAGCATGAGACATGTTTATATGTGCAGATCATTGCCGGCGATGGCGGCGTGCCGGGAGTTTGCGATGCTTGTAATGATATGATGTGTGTTATAAAATACATGTAAAGACAGAAACACCAGATCAAAAGGGGAGTCAGCAATGCTTATATCATATCTTGCAATGATCGGCACACAGCATGAAAAGTCGGAGTTCGTGAAACTGTACGAGAGATACAGTAAGCTCATGCATTACGCTGCGAAGCGGATACTGGGCGACCACAGCCTGGCAGAGGAGGCCGTGCAAGAGGCCTTCCTGCGCATAGCGAAGAATTTCGGCAAAGTGAGTGATGCAGATCAGTCTGCCACTAAAAAATTCGTACTGATAATAACTGAAAACGCAGCAAAGACTTTGTACAGGCGCGAGTCGAGGCACATATCGGACCGGGAGTACCCGGAGGATATGGACGCAGCCGCCGGAGCACTGCAGGCAGCGGAGGATCCCACAGCAGCAGAAGCAGAGACCTGGGATGCCGTGGGGCGTATCCTGCAGATGCCGGAGCTGCAGCAGAACGTGCTGTTCCTGCATGCAGTGTATGGATTCAGCTACAGGGAGATCGCAGCACTGCTGGATATATCGGAGTCCGCAGCCAGGAAACGGGTGGAACGTGCCCGGGAGGATCTGAAAGAATGGACACAGAGGTGAGATCATGAGCCGTGACATAAATACAGATGACATGATAAAACGCGCCGCAGCGGAGGCGCTGGATACGAAGTACTCATGGGCGGACGACTGGGACGACGCTGCCTCAGACCATGAGTTCTTCGAAGCATTCCTGAAAAAAATGGAGAAGACCTGCCGCGCTGCTGAGCACAGCTATGTCAGCCTGGGACGCTTCCGCATGAGGCGGGCCGCCGCAGCAGCCCTCATCGCCGCCATCCTAATGGCACTGGCAGGCTGCACCTACGCGGTGACCCAGGCAGTGATACACTGGGACGAGGCCCAGAACGACAGCAACGGCACCCTGGACGTGTACTTCGACATCGACGATCCCGACAGCACCCTCACCGACAAAGGCCTGCGGAAGCCGGAAACACCGGAAGGGTATGAGATCGTCAGTGAGGATAGGGATGAAACTGAGGGAGGTTATTATGTAGTCGAGTACCGCAGGGGCAAGAAAGGGATAACATATTCCCAAAACGAAGGTGTCGAAAACATGGGGCTGAGTATAGATAATGATGACCCGGGATTCAAAGAAATAACCGTAAACGGATACAAGGGGTACAGCTCATATAATGAATACGGCTGCTTTATGATATGGACTGATGGCGTGTATCTGTACGACATAGGTGGTAACTGCAGTATGGATGTCCTTGAGAAAATGGCAGAGAGCCTGAAATAAAATAATTTTAAAAAAACAAAAAAAGTTTGTCACAAAATGACCTTTCCTGAGGTTTAGGTATATAGAAGGGCATAAAGCACTTCGAGATCTTAAAGGAAAGGTGGTGAGAAACATGTTGAAAAGATTTGCAGTCATACTGACAGCTGTATTTATGCTGAGCATCTGTATGCTGGTACCTGCCTCGGCAGCCGTGATCGACGACCCTGAAGACAGCCCTATGGCGTCCAATTACAACAACGCAAGTGCAAGTCTGAGTATATCAGACAGCGGGACAGCCTTAGTGAAAGGTACGATTACCGGCATATCAGGAAAGACGACAAAGCTTTCATGTCATTTGTATTTGCAGAGATACCAAAACAGCAAGTGGTCTTCTATTGAGGACTGGTCTGGTTCAAAATCAGCCAACTCATATATATTAAAAAAGACTAAGACTGTGACTGAAGGCTACAAGTACCGTACGAAAGCAGTTTTCAGAGCATACGCAGGCTCTAATTCAGAGAAAGTAACACGTTACAGTTCGACAGTGAAGTATTGAAGACGCAATGGATAATAAGAAATTGCAGATATTATTGATTATTACTGGTAAGAATAGGAGTTGTTGTTATGAAAAAAAATTTTCATATCCTGAATTTTTCAATAGTAACATTGGTTGCAGTTGTACTTGCTGCATTTGCGATCAGTGAAGTGAAATACCACTTAAGCTATAAATATGAATTTCGGGATAAAGAAACATTTAAAAAGTGTGAGTACCTTCTTAAAGACCGACATGAAGGATATATTCTTTATGGAACTTATGAGGAGAATGGATATTATGTGGCATACGTAAGAGAATTGATAGACGATGATGATACTAAAGAAAAAATTTTGTTTGAAAGCAAAAATGATCTTAAGAAATTCGTGAATAAAGAAACGATTTCGGTGTACGAAGATATTCCAACATTGAATTTCGATGCAACGTTTTCCGATAATGATGGAAGCGGTCCGTATACAGTGTCCTATCGTCTGAAACATCAATGGCCCAAAGATGTACTTTCGTATGCTTCGGGGCCGCTGACATGGATACTCATAATATGGATACTATTGAATCTTGCAGTAATAAGAAAATATGAAAAATAGACATGTGAATGTGGTCCTTATCATTATTATACTTAGTGGTATACTATTTAGACTTTGTGTATCTATAGATGTTCGTGAACATAGATACCAATGGTGGTATGAAAACATAACTGGTAATTGTAATACCAATACAATTGACTTAAAAAAAGTGAGACCTATAAAAGTTGCAATAATAGATACATGTATAAATATGTGTCATAAGGATTTGCAAACTGCAAAGTTAAACAAAAGTTATGTGCTAAATGGTTGCTACGAAAGTGATATAAAGAATAGGATACATGGAACAGCTATAGCAGGAGTAATAGCTGCTGAACCAGCTGATTGTAAAGGTTTAATAGGCATCGCAGATACAGAAAATGTGGAAATTATATCCATTTGTGCTGCGAAAAATAATGCTGCAGATATTGAAACTTTAGTAAAATGTATCGATATAGCAATTGCTGAAAATGTTGATATTATTAATATGAGTATTGGAGTAAAGCGTGATTCTACAGTTTTACATAATGCTATAAAAAAGGCATATAAAAACAATATTTTAATAATATCAGCTATTGGTAATGATCAACAATGTTTATATCCTGCCGCGTATGCTGAAGTACTAAGGATCGGTAGTATGGATATCAATGGTAATATAAAAAATAGGATTGATTTGCCAGCAGTATATCTCCCCGGTGAGGATATTGTAACAACATCATATGGTGAATGTTACAATTCCTTATCAGGATCATCCATATCGTGTGGAATTATGGCAGGGATTATGGCAACTGCATTAGCTTATTTCAAAAATGTAAAAGTTGAAAGTATTATAGAGGTACTTTATTCAGATGGTTTTCAAGAACATAATGGTAAAATCAATCTGAATAATGTGTTACAAAATTTGAAAGAGGTAATTTAAAATGAAGAAAAACAAAATATATTATAATATCGTAATAACAGCGGTTATAAGCCTGTGTATCGTTTCACTGTTGACAGGCACAATCAATGAAGCTTGTTATGGTCTTGAAAAAGAAGAATCAGTGAAGTCAGTAAACAGTATAAACGAAATAGATACAGAAGATTTAAAAAATGTAGATGCTGTTAATGTAAAATATGCTGCAGCTAGTGATGCAGACTCGATTGAAGAGCTTGTACAAAATGGTGTAAATGTTTTGGTAGAGGGAGATGATGCAGTCAAAGTTGCAGAACTCATAGATGATAGTTTTGAGATTAATGAAAGTGATGAGTGTAAAACCTTGGGGGTTTTCATTGAAAACGGAAACCAAAGAATTACGGCTACGGAAATCGTAGGTGTGGTGTTTGACTCAGACACAGGCGAGGTCGATAAGGATGAAACTAGCAATCTAATTGGCAGTGAAATACTGAATGTTAATGAAGTAGTTTCGGATATCCATTTAAAAAACAGTGAAGCACCTACCGTTACATCTACTGAAGCGGAAGAAGACACCATTGCGCATTTACAATCGTTTGCACCAAACTTTTTTAAAGATGCTTCAAAGTTTGCATATTTCTATAAAAAGAAGGGGGCAACATCTACAGATTATAAATGGAGTAAAGAAGAATCATTGTCAGGATATGAAAAAATTGGTTCAGCTAAAATAACTGCATTTGCTGTTGCTGTTAAAAAAAGCAAAAAGAAGCAAACAGAATGGGATGATGTGTATTCTGTTTGTACTGTAAGTGCCTTTGGTTCTAAACGTGTGAAGAGCTATAAATACAAAATGCGTGTGCCGGATACGGGTAATCATGTAATTTTAGATGAAACACTTTTGAATGACGGAAAAAGTGTAAGTACCGAAATAGGATCAGCGGTTGGAACTGATGGTGTATCAATAACAGCAAATGAAAGCTATAGTTATACTACCAAAAGCCAGGATATTACAAATCAATTAGGTTATCAGTACAGCAAAATTTGGTCTAGTTCTGCAAATTATAAAAACGAAGATTCGTCATACAAAATGAAACCATCAATTTTAGTAAAACATTTAAAAGCAGATAAATATAATACGACGGTTTATTGCACATTAGACAAATTGAAATTAGCTGGTTCTGTAAGAGATTATACTATGGATACAAATTTAACTTTAACTTTTAAATTCTCAAGGTTTTTATAGTAATCGGAAGTATATTAAATTAATTGCATGATTATGTGTAACATGCCGGGAAGCCGGAGTATTACATTCACAAATGGTCACCGTTACCGTGCAAAAGCAGTCTGCAGAGCATATGCAGACTAAGATGCAGTAAAAGAATACGGTCCGGTAGTGCGGCATTGATGAGAGGACTAAAAAATTCAGAAAACAGAGCACTTGATTAAGGGAGGAAATTGTGATACTTCAGTAAGTAACACATAGCGTACATAAAATGAAAAATAAGAAAAGACTTTTGATTTTATTAATATGTTCGGTTGCTGCTGCTATTCTTGTTTTGATTGCTGTATATGCTTCAAAAAATGACAGTGATAATCATGCAGGAGGCAACAGGGAAGCACTGGATTCATTTATAGAGATACAGATAGGAAAATTCGAGAGGCAATGCGCTCTGGGATCGGACAGTACATATCCGGATTTCTGGTATGAAGTGAATCTCGGGGAACTGACAGGAAAATCGAATACAGCAAATGTTGAATCTGCGAAAGAACAGATCATTGAAACCGAGGCAATCTGTTATTATGCAGAGAAGAATAACATAATAGTGACAGACGATGAGATTCAGGAGAGGATCAAAGATATAGTTTCAGAAGGCAGGGAAGCAGATAATTATAAAGAGATAGAAACAGCATGTGAATCCGCAGGAACTTCATTTGACGAAATCATAAATAAAAATAAATCTTTTTATGCAAAACAGATGTACACAGATAAAGTTTATTCTGACGCATATGATAAATATTATGAAAATGAGAGTCGGTCATCTGAAAGCAAAGATAAGGTTCTGAACTGGGATAAGGAATGGAAATCAGTAAAAAAGCGTATTGTGGAATCATTTAAAGAAACCGGAAGATACACCACATTAAAAACAGCTCTGGATAAGGATTGTAAAATTTTAAAAAATGAGAATGATAAAGCCTTTAAAGAAGATATAAAAATAAGCTGGTATACGCGTGCAGATCAGTAGCTATATCAAAACGTATCTCGGAAATACATGATTATGTGTAACATGACAGGAGATCAGGTTGTTATATTTACAACACCAGACTAAAAGGACAAGATATGAAAAAAATTATAATTATATTAAGCGTTGTTCTTACAGGCATGCTGGTATCTGTTACCGTATTGTCACTGAACGATGAAAAGGATGCCATGTATACTGATGCTACGCAGCAGTCGTCAATAGATAAGGCGTTACGATCATTTGTATCGGAGCCGGATATCAAGCTGCATCTGCCATCAGAGAGTAATGATTATATTCTGGACAAAGTCACGACAGGCAAAACGACATACTATCTCGTTCTGCTGCCGTACGAAGACAATGACAGCCTTGCAGGATTCGTTATGAGAACATCGGAACGCAAGGGAATGTGGAAAACTGACCGGATGACGGCACTCTACAATGTAAGACCTGAAGATAAAAACACTCTTCCGAACGCAACGTATATATACGATAGTATTACAGACCCGGACAATAATGAAGAGATATATTTTGCACTGGGAAAAGCTCCGTATGATACGAACGCTGCAGTTTCAGGTGAACTGACAGATCCCGGTGCCAACGATGTGTTCGGTGTTATTTCAACGGAGCAGCTCCGGATATATCAGTAATGAAAAGCGCATGGTGCAGCTTTGAGCAGTATTGCAGCATCATGCAGAAAGGACAAGATATGAAAAAAATAGGGATAGCATATCTGATAATCATATCATTACTGGCAGTGATTTTTCTGATTGCTGATTATAAAGGTGCGGTCACAGGTGATGACATACAGGAAAATATCAGTAGTAGTGCACATATAATCAGATCTGAGGACATCAGCAGTTCGAAAGTTGTTTTGTTCCGGGAAAACGGGAAAATAAAATATATACAGTACGACAAACTTCCTGCAGGGGATCTCTATCATCAGGAACGAACTGGAGAACTTAAGGGTGATGATACCATTGTGCTGTCCTCAGGCTGGCATGCATATATAGTGAAAATCAGTGAAACGGATATAACTGTTTTGTCGGTAGATAAATGGAAAGGCGATAGAACACGGATACTCAGTATGTTTATACTGGTTTCGATAATCGCCATACTGACTGTTGCTGCAGCAGCTGCAGTGAAACATTACAGAAGATAAAGCAAGGAGTTCAGGATGAAAACGAATACGAAATGGCTGATAGCAGGAGTGGTCGCAGTGGTCATAGCTGCAGTGGTAGTTATGACAGCAGTCATTCAGACAGCAAAGGATATCGAACTCAATGATGAGCAGCTTGCAAGCCTGAC
Source organism: uncultured Eubacterium sp. (assembly GCA_905193765.1). Taxonomy (GTDB): domain Bacteria; phylum Bacillota; class Clostridia; order Peptostreptococcales; family Anaerovoracaceae; genus Lentihominibacter. The sequence goes on along the minus strand of CAJJPZ010000005.1, from coordinate 13,555 downwards.
GGCAGGGTTAAATGATCACTACAGCTATGATACAGAGTACCGCAGTTTTCATATCAAATACTATGGAAGCAAATGGGCGGGATGCAGTACGAGAATGTTTATTACTGGGACATCTAATGGGTTTTACAAAAGCGGAAAGAGTAGAAAGTTGCACCATGAATCTGCGTACGGTGACATAATTGTAGTCGATACTGTGATAGATGGGAATGATGTGAAGATCAAGGATATCGATATCCTTAGTGATGAAGATAGGGCTGAGCCAGGATCGAAGTCAAGATCAAAGATCCCGCAGGATATCTACAGCAAAATGAAGCCTGAAGATCCGGACAAGTATCTGAAGGAGGACACCGAAAAAGCTAAGGAATACTTCAACTCATTGAAATGATCGGGGAACACGGGTGACGGCTGCAGGAGCAGCGATGGGTAAGACAGGGAATCGATAAAAAAACTGCGCTGCTGAGGTGTCAGTAACGCAGGAACTGTATAAAATCCAGGGGCTAATCGATAGGGTTCATAACATAGTCGGCCCAGAAAATCTCAAACCTTTTTTCGATGCATTTTCTGATAAACTGTTCGAATGAGAGGTCAAAGGGATTAGGCTCTTCCAGGCCCTCAAGGGAGTAGAACATAAGGTTTTCTTCTGATGAGCAGTCCATGAGTATCTGGTCGTCATAAAAGTAACCCAGTACGAGCAGTTTCTTGTCCATGGTTTCAAGGTCCATAGATGATTCGACGGCAGTGGCGAGATCATAGATACGACAGTCAGCGTATTTGAAAAAATACATACCGTTGAATGCCTTGAAAAAGTCCCTGAAACTTTTGGAGAACACAAGGCCGTATTTTAACTGGACAAGGTTCAGTCGTTCCACCGGTAAGCCCTTATTGGGATGGACCTCGATTTCTTCCGGCGGTGTTTCCCAGTCAGTATAGATCGGCACCTGCCTGATTTTGTTTATCGCTTCGACGATATTTTCTGTATTTGCACTCATTCGCCTGACCTCCTTATTGCGTGAATATTATGATATTTACATGATATCACATTTATGCTCCGGGAGCAAGGGTGGAGTCGGTCTGAGGATGAAGCAAGGGCAGGGGTCCCGATGATCACGGACGATATGGTGACCGGCCGCTGAAATTTTGCATGATAAAGTGTAACATGTCAGGGAGTCGGGGTGTTATATCTGTAAAGTAGCAGTTATATTCAACAGTTATCTGATACCGGGAAGGGGAGTGCACAATGTCAGGAACTAAAAAAAGAACGCTTATATGCATTTTGCTTATCGTACTTATGATCGTTATTATCTGTTATTCAGGGGTGCGAAAATATTCTTCGGATATAACTTCCCGGGAGGTGGCTTCCATCGAGAAGCAGCTTGATGACCTCAACGGCAAATCGCTGGGAGATGATACCAGATCGTATTGCCATATCAAAGTCATCGGCGAAAGCAAAGGTGATGATCAGGATAAGAAATACTTCGTGCTGTATCAGGCGTTGGAATTTTATATAGCGGATAACAATAAGCTGACCGATGAAGTCGAAGATGACGACGTCAGCTACCCGGCTGTCGTGTATGCTGAGAAAAAGCAGGACAGCGTCAAAGTGGTGGGTTTCGATACGGCGTACGATGACGACAACGAGCGTAATGAGGATTTCCCGTTGCTGCTGCTGAAATACGCCGGGATGAAAAGTGGGTCTCTCCGCGCATCCGATCACTACAAGGCAGACCGGGAGCGTGCTTATAAGGAACTGGTCGAAGACAGGAAGTGACGGCCGGCCATGGGGCAGTTTCGGTGACACACGGGATCATGACGGAAGCGGACTGTCCGGTGGAACGTGTGTATACAGACCTGCGGGGAGGTGGAATGATGAAGTATGCAAAATTCATCTTGGTCCTGATCATATCTGCAGCGTGCAGTTTTGCAGGCTCATGTATAGACGGCGCAGTTTTTGACTGCAATTACGACTATTTTGCGATGATTTTTTTCTTTATCCCGAGCATATATCTGCTGGTGGGGATCTCATGTAAAAAGTAAATGTATTTCAATGAATGGAAGGGAGAGTACAGATGGACAGCAGGAAAAAAGATATCTGTGTTTTTGTGATTTTCCTGATCATGTTTGTGATCAGTGCGGCATTGCTGGTCGCAACAGGCTGGCTTGTCGATGAATACGGTATCGCCGGGAAAACCATGTTCTGGAATCACGAGGGACTTTGGTTTTCGCTGATCTCGTCATTTGTGGCTGCTTCGGTGATGAGCGTTAAAATATACAACAGACATCACGGGCCCGACGACAGGATTTCCAGGCCATGGCTTATTGTGATCATCTGCATGATCATCTTCAACTGCGTAAGTATTATGGTTTCTGCCCGATACACACTGGGACTACCGGAGACTTATTCTTCAGCGGCGGAGATTAGTGCGGCGGGCGGTGCAGGAGCTGTGGAAGTGTCCTGCATGATAAGGTGAGTAGGAAAACAGAGGCCTTTTCATGAAAAACCTACCGTCACTTTGAGCGGGCATGAATTTGGTGGTGTGAGCACATGCAAAATCATTGCGGCAGGTGCCCGATGGTAGATAAATCAGCAATAAATTTTTAAAAACCTACCATGCGGGATCAGATGGATGTAAAAAATATCAAATAATGCAATATATATCCATAGACGGGTAGGCTTTTGCGAAAAAAGACGTGATTATTCTACCATTGGACTCTGATCCAGCAGCAGAAACAGGCCTGGATGACGATGAAACCCGTTGGCCATGACATGAGGGTAGATTTTTGCACAGACACAGCCTGTTTTTCTACCATCATGAAGCTCGGTGAGAACAGACGGCGGTGCCACTGGCATGGCTGCTCGTGATATGGGCACTGCTGAATCTTGCAGTGACAGGAAGATATGCAACCCAGGCTAATAAACATGATCAAGAATAGATGCCGATAATGTTAAAAGAAAGTATAAGAAGGTGAGGACTATGAAAAAAATCATAATTATACTGAGCATTTTGCTTGCAGGCTTGCTGGGATATATGATCGCAACGGCAGTAAACAGTGAAAAGGATGAGCTTTATACGGACAGCACACAGCAGGCGTCGATAGATAAAGCGGTGCGCTCGCTGGTAGCTGAGCCTGATCTCGAACTCAGCCTGCCGTCGGAGCCTGACGACAATATACTGGACAAGGTCACATCAGGCAAGGTCACATATTACCTCGTTCTGCTGCCGTACAAAGACAAAGCGGACAAGGATTTTGTGGGATTCATCATGAAAACGGATGAGCGCAAAGGCAAATGGAGGACCGATCGCATCTCGGCGTTTTTCAATGTAAACACTAAGGATAGAAGCACGCTGGAAACAGCAACGTATATATACGGCAGCGTCGAAGATCCGAACAATGGTACAGAGGTATATTTTGCGCTGGGCAAGGCTCCGGACGACACGAACGCCACAGCTCTGGGTGACCGGGTCAGCCTTGACGAAAACGGCGTGTTCGGCGTTATCTCAACGGAGCAGTTCTCCATAGCTCAGTAGCCGCAGGACAACGGGAAAGAAAAAGGAGTATGGCAAAAATATCAAAGCGGATCCTGACGGTATATCTGCTGGTGATCGTATTATCGGCAGTGATCCTGACGGCTGTCGGTTACAGAGTCACTGTCACGGGAGACGATATACAGGACGATCTCCGGCGCAGCAGTGTGCGCGTGATCACATCAGAGGATATCAACGGCTCGATAGTCGTTCTGTTCAGAGAAGATGGGAAAACAAAATACGCGCAGTACGATAGGCTGCCGGTGGGAGATCTATACCATCGGGAAAGTGCAGGAACTTTGAATGATGATGATACCATCGTGCTGTCCCGCGGCTGGCATGCATATATCACGAGGATCAGAGAAACGGATATCACTGTTTTGTCCGTCGATAAATAGAAAGGTGACAGAATGCGCATCCTAATGATGTTCATCCTGGTCACCATTGTAGCGGTGATGACCGTCCTGGCAGCCGCCGCAGTAAAAAAACATAGAAAAAAATCATAGTTTTTGCTCATCCGCTGAAATTATCCGGCTGCAGGAGTATCTTATATAATAAGAACTATATGAGGTGATGTTCATCGTATTTTATTTATGCCGGAAGCGTGATACAATAGATATCATAAAGATGTCATCGGGGCCACGATGATGTCGTCCGATCAGGGTGATAGAAAAATACATACAGCAAAGAGCGCAGCTACTGCTGGAAACTATGCAGCTGCCGGATGATGAAAAGGAGTTATGATGATGAAGAAAACTTTTATGAGAACGGTGATATGTGTGCTGGTACTGCTGACGGCGGGGGTCATGATGACATCATGCGGACGCAGCAATGTGATGGAGTCGGATGAGGACATCACGGCGTATGTCAGCGATACTTTCGATGATCAGATCAGCGAGTACGGCGACGGTGCTGATGTGAAGATCACAGACGAGGCGACGACTAAGGACGGGTTCAGGCTTGTGGCAGTCAGCTGCGGCAAAAAGCTTACGGGCGGATTGCTGATGAAGAAGAACGATGACGGGAAGTTCGAGATACAGCAGAGCAGGCTGGAAGCGGAGGTGCCGCAGGTATATTTTTCGCAGACGGAAGGCAATAAAACACTCATCTGCGTGGTCGACAACAGCGAGTCGGTGGAAGTCGGCATAATGGCCGAGAACGGGGATACCAGGTCATTCGCTCTGGATAAAGATGATCCGTCAGCCTACATTTTTTCTGTGGACACGGCAAAGTTCGGCGATTTCAGCATCGAGTTCAGAGACGCAGATCCGCAGTAGTGCCGGACCCCGCAGCAGGATATAAGCAGCAGTCTGTCACAGCGGCGGGCCCCGTTACAGGACCCGGAAAGGGCAGCTTGCACAGGATCAAATCACGACTGGGAGCAGGAACTGCTCCGGCAGAAATTTTTTGTGAAAAATTTTGATGATCATGTAACATTTTGCGTCTGAAGGTGTAATATCAGTAAAGGGCTATGAACGACATGCGGAAAGGAGATGCTGCAATGCCGGAAAAAGATAAAAACATAAGAAAAATAGTAGTATTTGCTGTGCTGATCGTCGCAGTGTATATCATGGTGGTGGCACCGGTATTCGGCACACGTTCACAGGATATGTCCGGACTCATCGCAGCCACCGGCACGAGAGGTCAGTGTGGATATGTGAAACGGTCAGACATCGACAGGTTCGACGGCAATATAGATGATATCCCGATGCTCAGGGATGCTGTAAGGTTCAGCAGGACCCTCGAAGACCCTGTGAGGATACCGCTTTATAAAAAGGACGGTACGACAGTCATAGGATCGTTCCCGCTGATATAGAAGAAGTGACGACCTCCCGGATATTTCCGGGAGTTTTCTGTTTGTCAGGAAACCTCTCAATCAAATCAAGTATGGAAAAACTGGCGGTTTATGCCAGCAAAAATCCATATGCAATACAAGCAGGTATATGTGGATGTGGCATATGATCCATTCGTGAAAAGATAAGGTCACGACAGAAAAACAGCAGTGAGAGTCCCGCCACCGGCACTTTGTATGATAGAATAGTAAGAAAAAACGGAGCGTGAGAACATATGAAGATCGTATTTATCGGAGACAGCTTCACCAGGGGATTCGGAGTCCGCAGGAACGAAAGCTGGTTCTCTCTACTGGAAAGCAAAACGAAGAAGACCCTTGTGAACAAGGGCATAAACGGGGATACCACATCGGGGATGCTGGCGCGTCTCCATCGCGACGGTCAGCTGGAAAAGCCGGACTACATATTCATCGAGGGCGGCGTGAATGACTTCATCGCCGGGAGCGAGTGCGGGATCCCGCAGAACAACTATATGGCGATGGTGCATCAGGCGTACCATACCGGGATGATACCGGTGCTGGTGACGGCGCCGCCGATATCGCCGTCAGAGGTCAGGGACAACTGGCTGGGCATGGCGGATTACAGCGAAGTGTTCAGGAAATACGAGATCCTCAGAGAGTTCCTGCTGAAGATGAGCAGCACCTTCGGCGTCTACTGTATGGATCTTTATAAGGATTTCAGCGAGATGGCCGCGGGCGATCAGAGCACAGCCTGGTACATCGACGGCATACATCTGAGCCCGGCGGGACACGAGTATATAGCAGGCAGGGTCGGCGAATATCTCCGCGGACTGGGCCCCAGCGTGTTCAGACCATAGATTCCGGCACATCGCAGAGCCGGGGCAATGCAAAGGGCAGCAGACCGGCAAAAATAAAAACTGTAACATTCAGAGCCCGAAACTGTTATATATGCAGAAGCAAAGACTTGCGAGGTAGTATGAGGAGGTGTGATATGAGCAGAAGTCTGATAAACATGAGAACGATCATGATCTGTATGGTGGTTTCCGTTGCAGCGGAGATCGTGAAGGAATATATGGACTGGTTTATGGAGAAGACGGATATGGCATATGCCATGGATATCTGCAATACAGTTTTCAGCGTGCTGATACTGGCGATGCTGATAACCGTGACGGTAAAAGCAGTACGGTCAGGTCGAGACACTTCAAGGAGCACGGCGCTGACAGTGGGCATAAACATCGTACTGTATGTAGCATACACGCAGATCCTGCAGACTGTAGATTACACTGTGCAGGCTTTCGTGTGACCGGTGGATGATCCCGGAATGAACGCATGATATCACAAAAATAACAGAGCGCATCAGGATAAAATGATAAGAAGTATTTTATCCATGATGCGCTTTTACTGTTGTCTGTGTTATTGTATGGCGATGCGGCAGAGCCGCAGCCGGGGAACTATTTCATCACTGCGCCTCTGGCTGATGAATCGACGTTCCTCATGTATCTTGCCAGCCAGCCCGATGTAACATTAGGCGGCGGAGCAACGTAGTCTTTGCGTCTTGCATCGAATTCTTCATCGGATACCCTGGCGTTTATCTTTGCATCAGGGATATCTATGTCGATGATATCGCCCTCTCTGAGCAGACCTATATTGCCGCCTGCAGCAGCTTCAGGGCAGACATGTCCGATGGATGCGCCTCTGCTGGCACCGCTGAAACGGCCGTCGGTTATCAGAGCCACTGTCTTGTCCAGCTTCATGCCGGCGAGGGCACTCGTCGGGTTGAGCATCTCTCTCATTCCCGGGCCGCCCTTAGGTCCCTCGTATCTGATGACAACCACGTCGCCGTCCACGATCTTGCCGTCGTAGATAGCCGCGATGGCGTCCTCCTCGCAGTCGAAGACTCTGGCAGGGCCGCTGTGTGACAGCATCTCAGGCGCAACGGCGCTTCTCTTTACAACGCAGCCGTCCTGAGCGATGTTTCCCCACATGATGGCTATGCCACCTGTCTCACTGTACGGGTCATCTATCGGTCTGATTATATCGTGATTTTTTACATATGCACCTTTGATGTTCTCACCTACAGTCTTGCCGGTAGCAGTGATGAGGGTTTCATCGATAAGGCCCTTCTTGGTAAGCTCGCTGAACACAGCCGGCAGTCCGCCTGCGTTGTTCAGATCGTGCATATGTGTACCACCTGCCGGAGCCAGGTGACACAGGTTAGGGACTTTAGCGCTGAACTGGTTGAATATGTCCAGGTTGAGTTCCACGCCTGCCTCATTGGCTATAGCCAGCAGATGCAGCACGCTGTTTGAAGAACAGCCCAGTGCCATATCGCAGGCAAGAGCGTTTCTGAGTGATTTTTCATTTATTATATCGCGTGCTTTTATATCTTTTTCAACGAGGTTCATGATAGCCATACCTGCGTGCTTGGCAAGTCTGATCCTGCCGCTGTCAACTGCAGGGATGGTGCCGTTGCCCGGAAGAGCGATGCCTACCGCTTCTGAAAGGCAGTTCATGCTGTTGGCAGTGTACATGCCCGAACATGATCCGCAGCCGGGACATACGTTTTCCTCGAACTCGAGGAGTTCGTCATCATCTATAATACCGGCCTTTCTGGCGCCGACAGCTTCGAACATCTTTGAAAGGCTGGTCTCTTCGCCGTTTACAAGGCCTGACATCATAGGTCCGCCTGAACATACCACTGCAGGCAGGTTCATTCTTACAGCAGCCATGATCATACCGGGAACGATCTTGTCGCAGTTAGGCACCAGCACCAGACCGTCGAAGGCATGAGCCATAGCCATGGTCTCAACGCTGTCAGCGATGAGTTCTCTGCTGGCAAGACTGTATTTCATTCCGATGTGTCCCATGGCGATACCGTCGCATACGCCGATGGCAGGTACTTCAACAGGCGTTCCGCCAGCCATCCTGACACCGGCTTTTACTGCTTCAGCGACTTTGTCCAGGTGCATGTGTCCCGGAACGATCTCGCTCTTGGCAGAAACCACTCCGATGAGAGGACGTTCAAGCTCTTCCTTCGTATATCCCATGGCATAGAAAAGACTGCGCATAGGTGCTTTCTCCACACCCTTGGTTACTTTATCACTTCTCATATGTTGTTATTCCTTTCGGGTAAAAGAAAAAAGTCTGTAATGACGATCGGATACCGGCAGGAGCAGGGCCACCGGGAGCTGCCCCGCAGACACCGGCCTGCAGCATATGTGCAGGCAGTGCTGAGGATCAGCTCCCGCAGCTGGAACTTTGTACTCCATTGTCAGCCGATCATCGAAGCAGACTTTTTTCTGTATTATTCATTGATTGATTTTCCGGTCAGGGTGTGAGCGGACTATTTCTTCAGCCAGCTCATCATCTTTCTGAGTTCAGCGCCTACCTTGCAGAGCAGATGTGAAGCTTCCAGCTTTCTTGTAGCCAGGAATCTTGCCTTGCCGCCTGCGTTGAATTCCTGGATGAATTCGCTTGCGAATGTGCCATCCTGGATCTCAGTGAGGACTTTCTTCATTTCTTTTCTTGTATCTTCAGTGATCAGTCTCTTGCCTGTTCTGTAGTCACCGTATTCAGCAGTGTTGGAGATGGAGTATCTCATCTTGTCGAAACCGCCTTCATTGATCAGGTCAACAATCAGCTTCATTTCGTGGATACACTCGAAGTAAGCCATTTCAGGTTCATAACCTGCTTCTACCAGAGTATCGAAACCAGCCTTCATCAGCTCTGTAACACCGCCGCAGAGAACTGCCTGTTCACCGAAGAGGTCAGTTTCAGTTTCTTCTTTGAATGTAGTTTCGAGGATACCTGCTCTGCCAGCACCGATGCCGCTTGCATATGCCAGAGCGTAGTCCTTTGCTTTGCCTGAAGCGTCCTGATATACAGCGATAAGGCTTGGTACGCCTTTGCCCTCAACGTACTGGCTTCTTACTGTGTGACCAGGGCCCTTAGGCGCGATCATGATAACGTCCAGGTAGTCAGCAGGCTGGATCTGGTTGTAGTGGATGTTGAATCCGTGTGCGAATGCCAGAACATTGCCTTCCTTCAGGTGTTTAGCGATCTGTTCTTTGTAGATCTTTGCCTGTAATTCGTCCGGTGTGAGGATCATTACGATATCGCCTGCTTCAGCAGCTTCCTCGATACCCATTACCTTGAGTCCTGCAGCTTCAGCCTTTGCAGTGTGAGCTGAACCAGGTCTGAGACCTACTACAACGTTCACTCCGCTTTCGTTGAGGTTCATTGCATGAGCATGTCCCTGGCTTCCGAAACCGATGATGGCAACTGTCTTGCCGTCTAACATTCCTAAATTACAGTCCTGATCATAATACTTCTTTATCATTTTACTTTCTCCTTTACTGTTTTTTCTTTATTTTACCATTTCAATTGATATCTTAATACATGTCTGTTCCGGCGCTTCTGCTGATGCCCGTTATACCAGTACGGCAGACTTCCGAAATATCGTAGCAGCTCATCATGTCCATGAAGCCGTTTATCTTCTCTGAGGCTCCTGTAAGCTCGATTATAAGACTGCTCTTGGAAAGATCCACGATTTTTCCTCTGTATATTTCAACGATCTCCTTGATACCCGAGCGCTCGTTCTTGTCGGCGTTCACCTTCAGGAGCAGCAGCTCTCTGTATATGCTCTTCTTCGGATCCAGGGTGAAGATCTTTTTCACGACTTCCAGCTTGGCTGTCTGCGTCAGAATCTGATGGAGGCTCTGAGCCGTTCCGCTGAATACTATAGTTATCCTCGAGAGGGAAGGATCATTGGTAGTCGAAACCGTCAGGGAGTCGATGTTGAAACCACGTCTTCCGAAAAGACTGATGACTCTTGTCAGAACGTTCGCCTGGTTCTCTACCAGTATGCTTATAACTTCTTTACGCATTTCCTTGTCCATGATTTCCTCCTTCTAACCTATTATCATATCTTCCACAGTACCGCCGCCCGGTATCATAGGGAGAACACGTTCTTCTCTCGATATAGCGCAGTCGATCCATACAGGGCCTTTTTCCTGAAGTGCTTTCCTGAAGACTTCTTCGAATTCCTGAGGCGTCGATGCGGAGAACCCTTTAGCGCCGAATGCCTCAGCCACCTTAGGGAAGTTAGTCTTCCTTTCAGGCGTTGTGGACGCGTATCTCTTGTTGTAGAAAGCAGTCTGCCACTGGTATACCATACCCAGGACCCTGTTGTTCATGATGACCGTTATGATCGGCAGTTCCTGGCTCACTGCAGTGCAGGCCTCGTTGAGGTTCATATGGAAAGAACCGTCGCCAGTGAAATGTATCACCCTTTTGTCAGGGCATCCGATCTGGACTCCGATGGCAGCACCGTATCCGAATCCCATAGTTCCCAGACCGCCGCTGGTGATGAAGTCCTCGGTCTTCTGGTGCTTTATATACTGTGCAGCCCACATCTGGTGCTGACCTACGTCTGTGACGTAAACTGTCTCTTTATCTGTCAGGTCGCATACAGCGTGGATTATCTCGTCAGGATGGAGCTGCGCCCCCTGACATTTCACATCGCCGGTGCGCTTCTTCCATTCAGTGGAGATGGAGATCCAGTCACTGTGATCCTTTTTCTTGATGTGAGGGATCAGTCTCTGGAGGAATTCCTTGACGTCAGCTGTCACACCCAGATCCACCAGTACATTTTTGTTGATCTCGCTGGTATCTATATCTATCTGTATCTTCTGTGCGTTCTTTGCAAATTTCTTGGGGTTGAGGGCGACTCTGTCGCTGAATCTCGCACCCAGCGCCACTACCAGGTCGGCTCTGTCAACAGCCTTGTTGGCAGCGATACTGCCGTGCATTCCCAGAAGTCCCAGGCTTCTCTTGTTGTCGTATCCCACGATGCCTGCGGCCATCAGTGTGTATGCGGCAGGTATATCGGCGATCTCGATGAGCTCGTTGACTTCATCTCCGGCTTTCGAAGCAGCAACGCCACCGCCTATGTAAAGTACAGGCTTCTGTGCAGCGTTGATCATGGCTGCGACTTCCTTTACCTCTTTATCAGTGAAAACAGGAGGCGGATTGAGCGGAAGCGGTTCCTGCGGCGTATATGATATCTTGGCCGCAGTGACATCCTTGGTTATATCGATGAGAACAGGTCCCTTCCTGTCGCTGTTGGCGATCCTGAATGCATTCCTCAGCGCATCTGCAAGATCCTCGATCCTGTTTACGAAAAATGTATGTTTTGTCACGGGCATAGTCACACCTGTTATACAGATCTCCTGGAAAGCGTCTCTTCCGATAAGACTGTCAGGTACATTGGCTGTGATGGCTATCATCGGTATGCTGTCCATGAATGCAGTTGCGATACCTGTAACGAGGTTCGTCGCACCCGGGCCGCTTGTGGCGAATACGACGCCTGTCTTGCCTGTAGCCCTTGAATATCCATCGGCAGCATGAGCAGCACCCTGTTCATGGGCAGTAAGCACATGCTTGATCCTGTCTCTGTACTCGTACAGAGTATCATATAGATTCAGAGCAGTTCCTCCCGGATAACCGAAGACTGTATCTACACCATGTTCCAGCAAGATTTCTGCAACCAGCTGTGATCCTGTTACTCTCATGTTTACCTCCTAAAAATTCGTCAGATTATTGTGATCACGGAACAAATATCGTTTTTTCGTACCGTCAACACCTATTATATAGCGTTTAAACAGAAAATCAACCCGTTTTTTGAAAAAAATACGCAAAAATTGTGGACAAAAACAAACAAATTTCTGAAAAATAGTTTTTGCAAACAAAGTTATGGAAAAATATAGTTTGAATGGATAAAATTAAATCGCGCAGATATCCGGATAGCTGCAGATGGTCTGTGTAACATCCCGGCAAGGTATCCTGAAACCGGGAGTATACGCTGCGTAAAAGATCATCAAAAAACCGGAGCCTGTGCTCCGGTCCGGTGTGCCGTCTGCTGACCGGCGGGATCTTGTCAGCATCCTGCCTTGGCTGTGATATGATCTACGGTTATTTCCACCATGTATATCTCACTGATGGAAGAATCAAGGTATCTGCCGCCGCTCTCCTCATGTCCCTTTGAATATTTATCTATTATATATCCGTGGATCTTACGCATCTCTTCGGGATCATCCACGAGCCTTGCTCTGCCGAAGGCTATGGCACTTATGTACAGCGTATTGAAATCCTCCGGTATTATATCGTCCTGAGCCACCACGGTAAATGACACATGGGGATCCTTCTTCAGCAGATCCACTTTGTAGCCTTCTCTGGCACAGTGGAAATATATCCTGCCGTCTGCATATGCGTAGCTTACAGGTACGCCGTAGGGATATCCGTTGTCTCCGTTGATGCTCAGAACGCCATTGGTGCATCTGTTCATTATCTCATTTGCTTCAGTGGCATCCAGCTGCTGATCCTTGAGTCTCATTTCTCTGAACATGGTAAGTTCCTCCCTTTTCTGTTCTTTCGACTGTATCTGGTAAATACATTATACCTTAAAGTCGAAGCCTTTGAAAGCTGCAGAAAGGCTTCATTTACCCATTACGATGCTTTCTGTGCAGAGCCGTGCGATCCCTTCCATGCAGACAAGCTGTCCCTCGGAACAGATGCTGAGGGAGTCCATGATGTTGTCCCTGAGTATGCTTTTCTGCTCCTCCTCGGTCAGGCCCTCGGGATCGCCTTCGAGGATGTAGTCGGTGCTAACGCCAAGTATCTGCTTGAGTCTGAACAGTGTCTTCAGCGACAGTCCTCTGTTGCCGTATTCTATTTCAGCCACGGACTTCTCGTTGAGTGGTATGCGGCCGGCCAGATCGGCGCGGGTCATGTCCAGACTTTCCCTGCGTGCCCGTATGCGGGCGCCTATCGCGGCATTATCCAGTTCTTTGAGATGCATTTCTTCCATGCTGATTACCTCCCCTGATATTTCGCAAAACTTCACTTTGTCGTAAGTGTATCTGAAAAAGATCACGGCGTATGCATCCGCTGCATGGTCATATATCAACTCTGAGAGTATATGTACATCTATATATACTGAACGGGCTGCCAGCGGGTCGCAGCAGGAGGCGTATGTAAAGGTCAGGCGCCTCCTGCAAATCATGCAAAAAACCTGTTGACATGGTCTGCTCAAACTCATATAATTAGACACATAGGAAAAATAAAGATGCGATGAACGGAATAAGTTCAGTGGAAATATCCCAGCGAGCAGTCGGCCGGTGCGAGACTGTATATGAAACTGAATGTCTCACCCGGGAGCAGA
>CAJJPZ010000004.1 GCA_905193765.1 uncultured Eubacterium sp. | reverse complement strand
TCGCCGAAGCTCACTCCAACTCACTGCGTTCGTTGCTGTCCGTTTTTCCATGCGGATCGCCCATGGTTCTCTGGGAAAAAAGGCAACACTCACTGTGTTCGTTCCTGCGCCTGCGGCTACGCTGTCCAGCCTGCCTTGCAAATCTCCTTACGGCTCTTTGTGCAGGATGGCAAACACCGCAGTGCTTTAGCGCGTTGCGGTGTACTGCGCGATTTGGTAGAGAAGCCGGCGTGATGGTAGAGTTTTAGAGAAAAATTTTATGAAAACCTACTGCGTCAGGCTGGCTGCGTCAGCCGGAGCTCCTGAGTATGCATCGAGAGTAGAGTTTCTTAGACAAAAAATCAAAAAACCTACTATGATCTGTGATTTCTTCAAGAAACCTGAGACATAGGTAGAGCTAGCAGCCTGATTTTGAGCTGAAGCGTAGGATTTTCGAAAAAAAGGTTGTGAAACTCTACCATTGCTGTTCGCAAATTTCACTCAGACCATGAGTCCCCGGCACATGGGTATGTTCCTGCGCAAAAAACACCAGAAACTCTACCATTGGCCATAGAGGTCGTTGTTGTCATGGATCTTGCACGTCATACTATACCAGCCATACTGCCGCACTATCAGCCACAGAGGTCGTCGCTGTCATAGACTTTGCATGCCATATTGCCTCGCCCATACTGCCTCATACCGCCGCCGAAAGAAAATATTGACAGGAAGTATATGCCGCGGTTAAAATTATAAATAGAGAAGATAAGATTTATAAAAAATCAATAAGAGAGGAAGTGTATTTATGTACCAGATCATTCGGATCGATGAAACGACCGTGGCGATCGGAACAGATGACAACAGGATCGTCAACGTGCCGAAGAGCACGCTGGGGTACGATGATCCGCAGGTAGGAGACAGAGTAAGGATATACAAGAACGAGGACACAGTCATAATCGTCAAGGACAACGATGTGCAGCGGGCACAGGCTCAGCCGCAGCAGGATACATATCAGAGCTACAGCTATGGCAACGACAGCAGTACTTACGGCAGTGCAGGTCAGGCGTACCAGAGCGGTGGCCAGACGAGAATGTATACGGCCAACGAGAAGCGCATTAACAAGCATATATTCGTGTGGGTAGGCAATTTTCTGTTCGGATCGATAGGAGTTGACAGATTTCTGAGAGGACAGATCGGCCTTGGCATACTGAGGATCCTGACCGGCGGCGGATGCGGCGTATGGACGCTGGTGGACTGGATCATATCGCTGACAAAAGCCTACGGCGGCTCGTTCGGCAGCGATGAAGACGTCGTGTTCATCAACGGCAAGTACGCACGATAGCGGCCTGATATGACGCAGCGAGCATCCCTTTCGCGGGGGACTGACCATTGGCAGGCATACCATCCTGTCTGCAAAATCAAGGCACGGAAAAATCATAAATGGATATAAGAACTCCGGAGCATCATTCAGCATGATGGATCCGGAGTTTTTTCATTTATGACGGGCATGACGTCAGTCTGTTGTGAAAGTCCTCACCCGGTGCGCGATGGCATTCTCATGCCATTGAGGGTAGAGTTTCTGATATGTTCTTTAAAAAAATCTACCATCTGCTCATGATTCCGGAGCTTCATCAGCCTGTTTGCCTATACGGCTCTGCCGGATGGTAGGTTTTCATAGAAAAGAAGCTGATTATTCTACCATACGTGTAGCCTGAGGCAGTTCCGAAGAGCCATGTCAGGCTGCAGGGTAGATTTATTTTGAAAGATAGTCATTTTTACTACTCTGCAAAGCGGTACCACATTGCATCCAGCTCCGCCGCTCTAGCCACTGCTCCACCGCGATCCTCTGACTCCTCGGACATCACGATTCCCGGAGATCAGCTAAACCGCATGGGGATGTCCCACCCCCCCAGAGATCAGCTGAACCGCAGGGATATACCGGCCCGCGGGAATCGGTCCAACAGCACGGCAGCACAACGCTCCGCATGTATGAAGTTTTTGAGAAATCCACACTGACAGGTTGTATATTGTCACGATTCAGAGTATATTATAGGTATGTAATATACTCTGAAGTCCTGTCGGAATAAACTCTATTCTATTTTTGTAGGAAACATCGACAGAGCCGGCCGGCCGAAGCGGCGGCAAGTCAGGCTTTGTTTCTTTCGTGGGTATTTGTATCAGTTTTAATATGTAAATTTAGAAAGGATTCACGGTTCATGTGGAAAACTATGGATGAGGAAACCCTTAAGTCGAAAAAAGTCGTGGAACTTAAGGAGATAGCTAAGACCTTTGGTTTGAAGGGGTATCAGAAAATGAAAAAGGCGGAGCTCGTTGCAGCGCTCATGAAGGATGAGCCCGATGATAAAAAGGATGCAGCGAAGGCCGAAGCTGCTGCACCGAAGAAAGGCAGAAAAGCAGCAGGGGGATCGTCTGCGGTGAAGTCAGCAGCAACTGCAGCACCGGCAGTTCCGGAAACGCCTGCGCCAGCGGAAGACAAGTCTCAGGAAGGACACGGCGGAGCTCCGGCAGCAGATAATACAGATGGTACAGACAGCGAAGCGCAGGAGACGAAGAACGTCAGAGCTGAGACAAGACCTGTCAGGAGGAAACGGACAGCAAAGTCTAAGGCTGATGAAACGGATGCTGCAGGCAGAACAGCGCAGTCCGTGGCAGAGATGCCGGCAGAGGACAAGGTGGATACAGCCGCAGCAGAGACTTCAGAAGAGAACACAGCGGAAACTGCCGGAAGCATAAGGAAACCGGGCAGAAAAAAAGTCACCGCAGGAAGGCATCCGGTGCGCAGAGCGGCTGCCCCGGCAGGAGAAGACGCAGGATCGGACAGAGACAGCGGACACAGCGCTGAGAATTTGTATAACGCAAGACACAGTACAGGAGATGCGTATCCGGAGAACGAAGACACACCGGATACGGACGAGAACACTGAAGCAGCCGGCGGGCAGGATCAGGAGAGAGGTCACACCAGAGGCGGCAGGAGGCCGAGGGGCAAGATCGCGCCTGACCGCGCTGACAGATTCGAGGCGGAAGGGATCCTGGAACTCGCGGACGGCGGATTCGGGTTCATGAGATTCCACAACTTCCTTACCAGCGAGAAGGACATATACGTGGCGCCTGCCCAGATCAGGAGGTTCAACCTCAAGACAGGTGACAAGGTAAAGGGCATATGCAGGCCGGCCAACGAGGGCGACAAGTTCGGAGCCCTGCTTTTCGTTGTGACGATCAACGGAGACGAGCCGGGCGTGGCCATGAAGCGGCCGGACTTCGAGAGCCTCACGCCGATCTTTCCGAATGAAAAATTCAGGCTGGAGCGCGGACACGACCTTTCTCTGAGGCTCATCGACCTGGTGGCGCCGATAGGCAAAGGGCAGAGAGGTCTGATCGTTGCGCCGCCTAAGGCAGGTAAGACGGTGCTCCTGAAGAAGATCGCCAACAGCATCGAGCACAATTACCCGGATGTTGAGATGATCGTGCTGCTGGTGGACGAAAGACCTGAGGAAGTAACGGACATGCAGCGCAGCCTCAAAGGCGGCGAGGTCATATACTCCACTTTCGACGAGCTGCCGCAGCACCACGTCAAGGTGGCGGAGATGGTGCTGGCAAGAGCTCAGAGACTGGCGGAGCACGGCAAGGACGTCGTGGTCCTGCTGGACAGTATCACGAGACTGGCAAGAGCCTACAATCTGGTGGTACCGCCGTCAGGCAAGACACTTTCCGGCGGATTCGATCCGGGAGCTTTCCACAAACCTAAGAAGTTCTTCGGAGCGGCAAGAAAAATCGAAGAGGGCGGCAGCATCACGATACTGGCGACGGCACTGGTGGAGACGGGCAGCCGTATGGATGACCTGATTTTCGAGGAGTTCAAGGGCACAGGAAACATGGAGCTGCACCTTGACAGGAAACTTTCGGAAAAGCGTATCTTCCCGGCTATCAACCTGAACAAATCAGGCACGAGACGTGAAGATCTGCTGATGAACCAGGACGAACTGGAAGCCATCTGGTACATGAGACGCGCGCTGGGCAACAGAGACCCGCAGGAAGTCACGGAACTCATACTGGACAATCTGGCACACACCAGGGACAACAAGACGTTCATCGAAGTCATAAAGAAAATAAAGCTGTAAGATTTATAGATCGAATAGAAGGTAAACATGGATTTAAGCAAAATTTTCCTCAAGGATGCCTGCCCTACTAAAATGGGCGGTCAGGCGGTCATGGAGGGCATCATGATGAAGGGCGAGGACAAGACAGCTCTGGCGGTGAGGATGTCGGACGGCAGTGTCAAAGTCGAGACAGAGATGACGAAGAAGCCCGGAAAATGGACGAAGATCCCCATCATAAGAGGCGTATTTGCCTTTGTCGATTCGCTGGTGACCGGTACAAGGATACTGATGAAATCGGCGGAGGCCCTGGAGGACAGCACCGACGAGGATTACGAAGAATCGAGATTCGAGAAATGGCTGACGGAAAAATTCGGGAGCAAGGCTGTGTGGAACATGATGGTCTACGCTTCCGTGATCTTCGCCATAATATTTTCCGTGGGGATATTCATAATACTGCCCACAGGCGTAGTGAACCTGATGAAACACTTTACACAAAGCGTGTTCTGGCTGAACTTTACAGAAGGCGTGTTCAGGATACTGCTGTTCGTGGGCTATGTGTGGGGTATATCTTTCATGAGTGAGATAAAGCGCGTGTTCCAGTACCACGGTGCGGAGCACAAGACGATACATTGTTTCGAGAACCGGCTGAAGCTGATACCGGAGAACTGCCGGCAGTTCCCGACGCTGCATCCGAGGTGCGGCACCAGCTTCCTGATGTTCGTGTTCATAATAGCGTTCGCGCTGCATTTCCTGCTGGGCTGGCCGGGGCTGGTGTTCAGGGTAGTGTCCAGACTGCTGCTGCTGCCGGTGATCGCGGGGATCTCCTACGAGCTGCTCAAATGGGCGGGCCGCAGCGACAACATCGTGGTCAAGGTGCTGAGCCTGCCGGGGCTTTACCTGCAGAAGGTGACTACGAAGGAGCCGGACGACAGCCAGCTGGAAGTTGCGATAATTGCAGTGAAGGCAGTGCTGGCAGAGGGCGAGCCGGTGAACGGGACTTTCAGCAGAGATGAAGTGTCGCGGATCATCTACGGAGACGAGGCCATAGAAGATATCAGGTCGCTGAGTGACGGAACGTCAGGCGACGACGGATGCGACATTGATGACACTGAGAATGACAATACCGCAGGATATGCAAAGTCATGGCTTTGCAAACGGCGATTCATATAGGACTGCTGATCTGAATACTGAGGCGGGCTGTGGACAGCTTGAGCCGGTGGTTCTATGACGGGCCGACGGGTCTTGAGATGATCATGGCCCGGATGGGCGGAAGCTTCCGACGACTTCGCCGGGGAATGCGAGGTACAGCCGGGGCCGACGGTGACAGGCGATCGTGGCGGATGCGCGGAGCATATGTTCATGGCGGATGTTCGCGACAGCTGTTCACGGTAGCCTGAGCGGGCGGCAAAGCCTGGAAATCACAGAAGGCCCGGGGGAGGCAGCACTGGGCGCATGATGTCTGGCGTGTTCTGTAAGGCGCGTGGGACATAGCGCGGATCGGTGACATCCGGCGGTTCTATGACGGGCCGACGCAGACCGCAGTGATCAGATCGGATATAAGCTTGGAAAGGATAGAAAATGAAAACCAGGATACTTGTAAAGGAAGGAGAATACAGGCTGGCAAAGGCTTTCTGCATGGATGCGAAGATCGATGCAGAAGAGCTTTACTGCTTTCTGACGGGAATAGATCGGGTCCATCTGTTCCTGAAAGCCAACGAAGAAGTGGATCCTGAAACAGAAGAAAAATACATGGAGCTCATCGCGAGGAGAGCTCAGCGTATACCTTTGCAGCACATCACAGGCGTGCAGGAATTCATGGGGCATACGTTCAAAGTCAGTCCCGACGTGCTGATACCGCGGCAGGATACGGAGACTCTGGTACTGGAGGCGGGCCGGACCATCCAGGCGAATCCGCAGAAGAAGGCCGGTTTCTGGGATAAACTGAAGGGCCGCGGTGACTGGGAAGTGCTGGATCTCTGCTGCGGCAGCGGAGCCGTGGGGATCTCACTGACGAAGATGTATTCCAATATAAAGGTGACAGCCACGGACATAAGTGAAGCCGCTCTTAAGGTAGCGGAGGAAAATGCAGAGAACCTGCGCACTAAAATAAAGTTCCTGCAGGGTGACATGTTCGCGCCGTTGAACGGCAAAAGATTCGACATGATCGTTTCCAACCCGCCGTACATCAGGACCAACATGATATCGATACTCCAGGAAGAGGTGAAAAAGCATGAGCCTCTGTCAGCCCTCGACGGCGGCAGAGACGGCCTGGATTTTTACAGGACCATCGTGGAGCAGGCCGCTGACCATCTGACCCCGGAAGGCTGGCTGATGATGGAGATCGGCCACGACCAGGGCGAAGACCTGCGAAAAATGCTGAAGGACTCAAAGAAATACACCCCCGCCGAGGTGGTCAAAGACCTGCCCGGCCGCGACCGCGTGGTGAAATGCAGGCTGAAAAGTAACGGGTGAGTTTCAGATCAGGGATAAAGACAAACAGAAAGGTGTCAGGCCACAGTTATGAAACTGTGACTTGGCACTTTTTGTAAAGTCACAGGCAGGATCGATGGGGTCAGTGTATTTGGCTTATCAGAGGACATACCTTAAAATAGTTATTGTATAAAACCGAACGTTTGAATATCTATGGTTGGGAGGGCATTATTTAAGAATGAGGAAAAGATTTAAAAACTCGATGGCGGTGTTCATGTGTATCCTGGTCGCCATGGCATACAGCACGCCGGTATTCGCAGGCGAGACCGGTGGCAGTGAAGCCGTAAGTGAGGCATCTGCTGTAGCGGAACCGGCGGGAGGAACGGAAGGTGCTGCATCGGCAGGACCGGAAACGGTTGATACACTGTCAGATACTTCTGATACTGACGCCGGGATAAAGTACAGCGGCACCGACGGTACAGTCATATGGACCATATACGAAAACGGTACGCTTGTCATCGAAGGCACAGGGACGATAAATGAGAAAAGCGCATGGCGCAGATACAAAAACGAAGTGAAGAGTGTCATTGTAAAAGACGGGATCACCAGCATAGGATCAGGTGCTTTTTTATGTAGCAGCAGTCTGAAGGACGTGACTCTTCCGGAGAGTATTACGAGTATAGGATACCAGGCTTTTAACATGTGTTTCGGGCTGAGATCCATAACGATCAGAGAAGGCGTCAGGAGCATAGGAGAAGAGGCTTTTTATGAGTGCAGCAATCTGAGAGAGATAGCGTTCCCGAAGAGTTTAACAAGCATAGGTAAGATGGCCTTTTACAAATGCACGGGTCTGAGCTCCGTAACGATCCCAGATAAGGGACTTGTGAGTATCGGCGAAAGTGCTTTTAACGGCTGCGCAGGGCTGAGTGAGGTGACGCTCCCCGACAGTGTCACGGATATAAAAACGGCTGCTTTCAGGGACTGCACAGGGCTGAAAGATATAACGATACCGAAAAATGTTACATTCGTCGGCCGTTATGCATTCAATGGCTGCATGAATCTGAGGACTGCAACGCTGCTTGGGGACGACATGGGTATAGGTGGATATGCATTTGAAGACTGTGGGAATCTGTACAAAGTGATGCTGCCGGACAGCGGTGCAAGTATAGGAGACTATGCATTTTATAACTGCAAGAATCTGGTGGAGATAACTAACTATGAAAAAATCACGGCGATATCAGAGGGCTCTTTCAGTGAGTGCTGGAGTCTGAAGGCGATGAAGATCCCTGAAGATACCAGAATAATACAAAGCAGATGCTTTAGAGGATGCTGGAGTCTCACAGAACTGACGATCCCTGAGAGTGTGACCCAAATAGAATCATCAGCGTTCTATGGCTGCAGTAGCGTCAGTGAGCTGAAGATACCTGATAACGTTACTCAGATAGGCAGGTTTGCTTTTTGCTACTGTAAAGGCCTGAGCGAGATCGTGATCCCTGACAGTGTCGCGAAGATGGGCGAGAATGTTTTTGACGGTTGTTCAGGTGCGAAAAAAGTAACGATCCCGGATAGTTTCACGAGAATAGAAAACGGTACATTCCGTGGCTGCCGCAGCCTCAGTGAGATCCCTATCCCCGACAGTGTTTTAAGTATAGGAAACCATGCTTTCGGTGAGTGCGACGGTCTGAGTGAGATGGTCATCCCTGACGGTGTTATAAGTATAGGGAACAGAGCATTCTGCGGATGCAAGAGATTAAAGTCCATAGAGATTCCTGAAAGTATAACAAAAGTAGGCGACTATACTTTTTCTGAATGCGAAGGATTGCGTGAGATCGTGATCCCTGACAGCGTAACGAACATAGGAGAATATGCTTTTAATGGCTGCAAAAGCCTTGGTGAGATCAAAATTCCGGATGGTGTCACCGGCATAGGTCGCAACGCTTTTTACAAATGCACCGGATTGGAGAAAATAACGCTTCCCGGCAGCCTTACCAATATAGACAGCTGTGTTTTTTACAACTGTACAAGCCTGACTGCCGTAACGATCCCGAATGGCATCACCAGCATAGGCAGCGCTGCGTTTGAAAGATGTACGGGGCTGAAAGAGATAATTGTCCCGACCAGCGTTACCAGCATAGCTGAGAGCACTTTCACTGACTGTCCGGAACTGACTGTGCGGTGTGAACCGGACTCATATGCGGCGGACCATGCCAGAAGCAACGGTATAAAGTGGGCGTGTATCAAACACAGCTGGAACAGTGAGCCGACTATCGATAAGGAAACAAGCTGCACAGGGGCAGGAAGCCGATCGATCCACTGTGCTTTCTGCAATACTGTTGACGAGAACACGATAGAGACCATACCGGCGCTGAGTCATAAATGGAAGCACTACAAGAAAAAAGGCGGCTATCTGTACAACGGCACAGAGTATGATTACTGCACAGTCTGCAAGACGAAGAAAAACGTGAAGACCCTTCCGGGATACGCCGCATATGTGGTCAAAGGCTACAGGGTCAAGGGTGAGAAGAAGGCCTTTGTCGTGAGGTGGACGAAAGCAAGTACGGCTGCCCAGAAGAAGATGACAAGATATGAAGTAAGATATTCCACAAAGTCGAACATGAGCGGTGCAAAATACTACAGTATCCACAAAAGCGGCACTTTCAAGAGAGTATGGAATATCAAGTCAAATAAGAAATACTATGTTCAGATCAGAACATACATGAAGAAAGACGGCAAGAAGTACTATTCGAAATGGAGCAGCAAGAAGGCGGTAAGGACGAAATGATGATCCGGTCCGATCAGAGCGGATATTGCCAAAAAAGTTCTGTCCTGTATCGATTAAGGATTTACCGGACAGAGATCATATGTTAAAATATAAACATAAGAATAAAGAATAAAAATTTTCGTACTGACCCCGAGGGTATGACCGAGGGGAAAGGCGGTAACCAGATAACAGAGAAACGTCAGATATCATGAACAGCAGGTAAAACAGCAAAATACCAGCCGGAGAAACGATAGCTGACAAGCATAAAGAGAAGTCTTAAACTCTGCCGGTTATTGCCGGCAGAGTTTTTTTGGAGACCTATCCCCGAATCTATGATTCGGTGGAAGGTTCCATGCAACGTTCGCTTGCGCTCACTCCTACGCCTGCGGCTACGCTGTCCTGTTCTCTGGGCGAATCGCTTGTAAGCTCTCCGGGAGAACAGGCGATATTCCCCGGCTTCAGCCGACCTGGAAAATGCGACGGCAGTGGTGGTAAGCCGCAACTGAAGTCTCATGTGCAGCAAGTCGGAGCGACGGAGGAGCGTTGCGGCAGCTGCAGGGAGTGCAATGGCATGACAGTATAGTTTCAGGTGAAATTTTTCAGAAAACCTACTGTATTCAGTTAGACGAGCTTGCGAAATGGTCAGGTGTGATGCCGAGGGTAGAATTTTTAAGGCAAAAAATCCAAAAACCTACTCCTGGTACCTGATTTGTCAGCTTCAACCGGAAAGTGCCGGAGATAAGCACCTGATTCCGGACAGGAGAGTAGATTTTTCTGAAAGAAACTTCGAAAACTCTACCATTGACACCGCGGGCAACGACAGGACTCGGCTGAGCTCGAAGCATGGGTAGGTTTTCCCGGGAAAAGTCCCGAAAACTCTACCGAAGCACATTCTTAACGACATGCTTCCACATAACGGTCTTAGATTTTTAAAAACGGATACAATTGCTGTACAGGAGATGTACGCACTTTGAACGGCAGCAAATTCATTGCCGGAGACCTGGCCCGGGTCATGGAGTAACTCGCCGGGGTGAGGTGGTGGACTATCGAAAAGCGCCGAAACGGTGGCGCTGCCGATACATTTTTGCAAGCTGTGGATGCACGCGTTTTAAAACGAAAGGAAATCCAGATCATGATAAAGGATTTGAACAGTTACATATCAGACCCGGACAGCCTCGACAGAGACCGGATCGCAGAGCTTCTGGCGCTGGAGGATTTTTCTCCGGTATATCGGGAGGCGGACAGAGTCCGTAGAGAGGCTGTGGGGGACACGGTCCATATCAGAGCTATCATAGAATTTTCCAATATCTGCAGCAGGCAGTGCATCTACTGCGGGCTGAACTGCGGGAACAGTGAGCTGGAAAGGTTCCGCATGAGCAAAGATGAGATCGTAAGATCGGCGAAGGCGGCTGTGGATGCAGGGTACAGAACGATAGTGCTGCAGTCGGGAGAGGACAGATCGTATCCTGTGGAGTGTCTTGGCGAGATAGTGGAGGCGGTGAAGTCTATCGGCTACGACCCTCCGGCGGTGACGCTGAGCTGCGGTGAGATGAGCCATGAGGACTACGAGTATCTCAGGCAGAAGGGTGCTGACAGATACCTGCTGAAACATGAGACCGCAGATCCTGAACTTTACAGGAAACTGCATCCCTGCGGGACGCTGAAGGATCGTGTAAAATGTCTCAGGGATCTTAAAGCTCTGGGGTATGAGACTGGCAGCGGCTTTATGATCGGACTTCCAGGACAGACGCTGGAAACTGTAGCTGACGACCTGCTGCTGCTGAAGGACATCGGATGTCACATGGCAGGCATCGGCCCTTTCATCGCCAATCCAAAGACTCCGCTGGCGGGGGCCAGGAACGGTGATCCGGAGCTGACAAGGCGGGCTGTGGCGATAGCGAGACTGCTGCTGCCCCATGCGAACCTGCCGGTGACTACATCGCTTTCGGTGCTGTCGGCATCGGGGAAAAATCAGAAAGAACATCCACCGGAGAACAGTACAGGAACAGCAGGAATCGCAGTTTCTCCAGGGTCGTCAAAAACAGCGGTATTCCATGAGTCGGACTGTGCAGCGGGAGATGCAGGTGAGTCAGAGTTCAGTGGAATCACTGGAACATACAGGCCGAGCAACACAGCAGACTGCAATGATCCCGGATCATCGGTCAGCAGTGAGAACAACGAAGATGTATACCGCAACATATCACGAAACAGTGGCGGTAACAGTGATCCGCCGGACTGCATCACCGGGTCCGGCACAGAAAATTCTTATGCATCACCTGACGCAGAACTTCCGGGAAAAGCAGAAAACCCGTTTTCATTCGGCGCCAATGTCATCATGAAAAAAGTGACGCCGGATGAGTACAAGCGGTCATACGAGATATACCCGGCTCAGTTCAAGCCTACGGACATCGAAGGCGACAGGCGGGAGCTGGAAGAGACACTGAGAGCGCTGGGGCGTGTGCCATTGTAGCGACACATCTCATCCGGAATGGTTATAAAGAGCCGGAATATAATGCTTGCCCCGGCAAGTGCAGTGTGTGCAGGGACCACGTAGTGTCCTGAAAGCATGGCCAGCCGGGAAAGAAGCTTTCGGGGGATGCGCCGAAACAGATCGCCGCTGCTGGACAGGAGATCATTCGATACGGTCACGGTGTCTGGACAAGGCCGGATGCAGATCTTTCGTTTTGACAAGATCATGCAGCGTGAAAGCCGGCGCAAGGCTGCCAGATAACAAGCGATTCCCAAAGGCGCCAGCTCAGGTGACAGATCCACTGAATCTGCGGACATTTTCGGTGATCAGTTTCCGGACACCGGATCGAGCCAAAGCAAAGATCCCGGAAGTGCCACACGAGCACATAACCAACAAAGAAAAAAGATCACGCGCCGGGATTTTACATAAAAAGAAAAACAACTTCAATTTTGCAGAAAACCATATATGTTATTATCACAGGAGGAGAAAATGACTGTTTACAACAGCAAATCGAAAAAAGCAGAAGAATTCATCTGCCATGAGGAAATTTTAAAGACGCTGGACTATGCAGAGAAAAACAGGAATGACCTGGACACCATCAATGCGATACTGGACAGGGCGAAGGACTGCAAAGGCCTGACATATCAGGAAGCTGCGCTGCTTCTGGAATGTCCTGACCCGGAGATCCACGAGAAGATCTTCGGGCTTGCAGAGGAGATCAAGGAAAAATTCTACGGCAACAGGATCGTGATGTTTGCACCGCTTTACCTTTCCAACTACTGCATCAACGGATGCAAATACTGTCCGTACCACGGCCAGAACAAGCACATCAGCCGTAAGAAACTGACTCAGGATCAGATCAGAGAGGAAGTCACAGCGCTGCAGGATATGGGTCACAAGAGACTGGCCATCGAGGCGGGGGAAGACCCTAAGAACAATCCGCTGGAATACATCCTTGAGAGCATCAGGACCATATACAGCATCAAGCACAAGAACGGCGCTATCAGGAGAGTCAACGTCAACATAGCAGCAACGACCGTGGAAAACTACAGGAAGCTAAAGGAAGCAGGCATCGGAACATATATCCTTTTCCAGGAGACATACAACAAGGAAGCCTACGAGGATCTGCATCCGTCCGGCCCTAAGAGCGATTACGCATACCACACGGAGGCCATGGACAGAGCCATGGAGGGCGGCATCGACGACGTGGGCTGCGGAGTGCTTTTCGGCCTGAACCTTTACAAATATGATTTCGTCGGCATCCTGATGCATGCAAAGCACCTGGAGGACACTTTCGGCTGCGGACCGCACACTATCAGCGTTCCGAGAGTCAGACCGGCAGACGACATAGACCCGGATACTTTCGACAACGGAGTGCCTGATGATATTTTCAAAAGGATAATCGCGATCCTGAGGATAGCTGTGCCGTACACCGGCATCATCATGTCCACGAGAGAGTCGAAGTCAATGAGAGGCGAAGCTGTCAAGATCGGTGTTTCACAGATTTCCGGCGGCAGCAGGACCAGCGTCGGCGGATATGTGGAGGAGGAGTCCGAAGAGGACAACTCGGCACAGTTCGACGTCAATGATACACGTACTCTCAATGAGGTGGTGGACTGGCTCATCGATATGGGATGTGTGCCTAGTTTCTGTACGGCGTGCTACAGGGAAGGCAGGACCGGCGACAGGTTCATGAGCCTTGTAAAGACAGGGCAGATCGCCAACATCTGTCAGCCTAATGCACTGATGACGCTGAAAGAGTATCTGGAAGATTATGCGACAGAGGAGACTAAGAAGAAGGGTCTGGCACTGATCGCAAAGCGTCTTGAGATGATACCGAACCCTGAAGTTAAAAAAATCGTTGAAGATCATCTCAATGATATCGATGGCGGAATGAGAGATTTCAGACTGTAGAGATACAGGAAGAGACAGAGTGTCTGGGGCTGCGGCGGCTGATGATGCCGTGCGTCAGTGAGGCAGGCACAGGATAAGGAGAAATAACGCATGCGGTGACAGAGCATCACCGCATGTTGTTGTATATGGATCCGGGAGTACCGAGATCGTGACCGGCGAGTGTACGCTGCCAGCCAATTCACTATGCAGAGCGGTTTCTCAGACCAGATAATAAGATACAAAAAGGAGATTTTTATGAGTCTTAATGATACACCAAGAGCCGACCGGCTGCATATAGGTCTGTTCGGCAAGCGTAACAGCGGCAAGTCATCGCTGATAAATGCACTGACGGGGCAGGACATCGCCATCGTTTCGGATACGCCGGGAACGACGGCGGACCCGGTTTTCAAGTCAATGGAACTGCATCCTGTGGGGCCTGTGGTCTTCATAGATACCGCAGGCTTCGACGACGATCAGGGAGAGCTGGGGCAGCTGAGAGTGAAGCGGACAGAAGATGTGGTGAACAAGGCCGACATCGGCATCATAGTTGTGGACGGCAGGAAATGCCTTGAAGCGGAAAGAGGCTCATGCAGCAGCGGAGGCGGGAATGACCGGACGCCGGCAGCTGATATCGGGGACAGCAGCGGATCATGCGGCTGCGAAGCCTCCGATAGTCAGGCATCACAAGCCAACGGAGGAATTTATCACCGTGCAGGTACGGCTGTGTTAGGAACTGACGCTGCCGAGCAAGGTGAATCGTCAGTAGGAGCTGCTGCTTCGGGAGGCAGTGATAAAGCCTGCGGCTGCGAAACATGCAGCGACCAGTCAGAAACATCTGCGCTGGCGCCGCTCCTTGCCAGAGAGAAGGAATGGGCGGCAGGCCTGAAGGCAAAGAATATCCCGGTAATAACCGTTGTCAATAAATGCGAAGACATGCCGGAAGCACAGCTCAGCACTTTGCAGGCGGAAGTCGCAGAGGCGGTAGGAGCCGGTGAAGCCATAGCAGTAAGCGCAAAGTCCGCACTTTGCATGGACAGTCTGAGGAAAGCTATCCAGGAATCGGTGCCGGAGGATCTGTTGAGAAGAAGGATACTGGGAGACATGGCCGACGAAGGCAGCCTCGTACTGCTGGTGATGCCTCAGGATATACAGGCACCGAAAGGCAGGCTGATACTGCCGCAGGTGCAGACCATCAGAGAGCTGCTGGACGGGAAGTGCACCACCGTATGCACCACTGCGGACGGACTTGAGCGGGCACTGGGGGCATTGAGCCGTGAACCGGATCTCATAATAACCGACTCCCAGTGCTTCCGGACCGTGTACGATATGAAGCCGGAAAGCAGCAGGCTGACGTCCTTCTCGGTGCTGTTCGCAGCATACAAAGGAGATATCGATTCTTTTATCGCAGGAGCATCGACATTAGACGATATGACTGAAAATTCAAGGGTTCTGATAGCCGAAGCCTGCACTCATGTGCCGCTTTCTGAAGACATCGGCAGAGTCAAGATCCCGAATCTTTTAAGGAAAAAGTTCGGCGAAGGAATGGAGATCGTCAACGTGTGCGGCAATGATTTTCCTGATCAGGAGGAGCTGACAGGATTCGATCTGGTGATACACTGCGGAGCCTGCATGTTCAACAGAAGGCACGTGCTCAGCAGGATCGCGCAGGCACAAGCAGCAGGCGTGCCGATAACCAACTACGGCATAGTGCTGGCAAAACTCACAGGTATACTGGATAAGATACAGACACCGGAAAGCTGACAGGGCCCGGTTTCCCGGGTGTATGAATATACATCTGCAAAAATCAACTGGAAACGGGCTGTTTATGTGTACAAATCGGGGCCGGATTTCAAAAATGTACACATAAAACTCGTATTTCAGGGTCAGGATCATGCAAAATCCATATATAGACAGCCGCTGATGCGGATGGTGTGATTCACGTATGAATAACCATGCATGAAATGCTGACGGATACTGAAAACTTCGTGTATATTCATACATAACAAAAAGTGGATGTTGCTTTCATGTGTACAAATTTTGATTTTTGATGGGAAATGTACACATCAGGCATAGACCAATGTGATATTTTACGGACATATATAGCGAAACTTCGTGATACATCTGAAGTTGATGCAGTTATTTTCCTTCCGGCATCTTCTCTTTCATCCTGCGGGCCAGGTATACTGCCGGTGTATCTGCCAGGCTGGTGACGATAAAGATCACATAGCTGGATAAGCAGATGCTTATCAGGGTAGGTATGTCGTAAAGTCCCCAGAATGCACCGAAGCTGTAGAGCACTGTGTTCATCAGCTGGGATATCATCGTGGATCCATTGTTCCTGAGCCAGAGGAATGACTTTGCATCTCCGAAACGGTTCTTAGTGAAAGCCCACCATTTGTGATACGCCCACACATCGAAACGCTGGCATATGGCGTAGACCACGAGGCTGACGATCATGATACGGGGCGTGTTGCTGAATATGGTCACGAAGCTGTCGTGGGCCCAGTCGGCAGCGGCGGGTTTGTAAAGCAGCCAGGACTGGGATATCAGGATGAAGCTCAGGGACGTGGCTATGCCGATGTTCACCGCCTTCTGAGCATCCTCCTTGCTGTAATTCTCACTGAGGATATCCGTGACAAGGAAAGTCGCAGCGAAGAGCACATTGCCCAGGGTCTGTTCCATGCCGTAGGCGTCCACCAGAAGCAGCACCTCGATATTTGCTGTGATAGTTGCGATGACTGTCGCGCAGTACAGTCCTGTTTTGCCGAAAATGCGGTACATCACCAGTACCCCTCCGAATATGAAGACCAGCGAAGCCGCCAGTAAGATCTCATTTTGCATCGTTGTTACCTCCTACACCAAAATCTGTATTTTCTATAAGTATGTCTACACGGGGATCGTCCCGGTATGCCGGATATATGTTTTTCATGAAAATGTCCAGGACTTCGCGGTCCGGATACATGTCTGTGGAATTTTCCGTCATCAGATTGACGCAGACCCTTTCGAAAAATTTCAGACCTGTTTCGATGTCGTTCCTCATAGACTGCTCCGTCTGCCCGTTGAGTCCGAAAAGCAGACAGACCTCGTCAGCGTATGCTGCGATGTCTTCAGGCGACGCATGTTCCATACCTTTGAGGAGAACATCGTCACGGAAAATCTCATCGAAAGTTTCCACGCCGGTCTTGACTTTTAGTAAGATGCCTGATTTGTTGAATCTGCTGCGGATGGCGTGCAGGGTGTCTCTGTCACGCCAGTGACACTCGATGTGCAGCTGGCTGATGCCTCTGCTGCGGCAGGTGTCCAGCACCGCTTCGATGCTGCCGTCGTCAAGGTCGCAGAAACTCCCGGAGTTGATGGCTTCGAGAGTCCCGTAGATCCCGGCCACATTGCTCAGTACACTGCGGTTCAGCGTCAGGTTCGCATCGTCGTCTTTTGAAAAATCCATATGGTAGTCGCAGAAACGGCAGCGCCGCCACCGGCAGCCACGGCCCCGCAGGAGAACGATCTCCCGTGGATTTTTTTCGCGGATGATACTGTATCGGTCCATAGTCATGAAAAATCTTATCCTTTCTTGAATCATACAGTCCGGAAGTCCACACCTGTGGACAGTCTGGCGTCGCAGATGGCTTGGAATATCCCGTTTTGTCCACAGCGGTGGATAAAGCTGGGGATGGAATTGCGTTCATCGGCCAGCGGTATTCTGCGGGTCGCCGGAGTCTAGTGTGGAGCTATGCATGTCCATGCGTACTCTGCGGTGATAGACCCTGCAGCCACCTGAGCGGTCAGGGATCCCGTCCGTAAATATATCGCGATGGTAGACTTTTGAAGCTTTTCTGTGCAAAAACCTACTGCTGCACCGGCAACCTTTGTCTTCATTGTCGGCTGCAGTTTTCAATGGTAGGATTTCAGCGCCTTTTCTCAGGAAAACCTACTATTAAGTTCAAAAGCAGGCTGCTGGCATTGCTGCATCCCGGCTATTGGCGGGATATCCGGCGTCGGAAGTAGGGTTTTGGTTTTTTTACTGCAAAAACTCTACTCTCGGCATGATGACTAACCATTTCGCGAGTTTGTCTAACCGTGCGCAGTGGGTTTTTCCGATTTTTTCGCCTAGAACTCTACCATCATGCTGTGCCACCGTACTTCCTGTGCGCCGATTTCCTGCGCTTGGGGACATTCCGCAGCTCGCAGGTTCTCTGGGATAACGCACTTTCAGTGCTCCGACTCGCTGCGCTTGGAGACTTGTCCCGGTTTGCGGAGCAAATCGCGGAAAGTCCCATGTGAGAGCCACAGGACTTTAGTCCGTTGCCATTTTGCCCGGAGAGCCGATGGCGATCCGCTTGGCAAAACGGACAGCAAGCAGGCGGTAGCCTGTTGGAGTGTAAGCGTTGCGGCTTACCGCCACTGCTGTCGCATTTTCCGGACCAGCTAAAGCTGGGGAAAATCCGCAGGGCTTCAAGATTTGGGCAGGTCATGCACTGAAAAATTGCCACGTGCTAAAGCACTGCAATTCTGTGTTTGACCTGCGCGCTAAATCATAGATTTAGGCAGGTCATAAAAAAACGGTGCTTGAAAAAGCACCATCCTAAATCACAGCATGGACTTGTCTGTAAGTCTGCTGTTTGTCCCGTAGTTTTGTTTAGAGACAGGATGGTTCCGAACTGTCTTATTCTGTTTTTATTCTGCAGGTCTGCGACGGTATCGCGGGTGGAGCATCGTGGATGCGCTTCGCAGATTTTGCACACGGACCTGACTGAGAAACAGTATACCCCATTTCGCGGGCGGGGGCAAGGGGAAATATCGGCAGGCGTGTGGCGATATGTGCAGGATGGTACGGGGAATGCCGGCAGTGGGATGGCCGGCGGCTGCATGGATATGGGGCGTTGCGATGGAGAGTGTGTTAAATCAGTTTTGATAACTGTGCAGGGATCCAATGAAAAATTTCAGTAACGGATCTATCGAAATAAAAGTACAACCTCGATCTTTGTTGCACATTGGTATCGGATTGCGGTATAAGCGTAATAGGGAGGAGGTCTGTGTGATGAAACAGATATCTGAAATCAGAAAGTTTGTAAGCAAAAGAGCAGAGGAATACGGAGCTGAAAGGGTATATTTGTCTGGTTCGTATGCAAGAGGTGAGGCAACTGAAAACAGTGATATAGATCTACATATCGACAAGGGCAGGATAAGAGGCGGCACATCATTATGGTACTGTTGACCCTGAAGTTCTGTGGGAAATCATAAATGATGATATCCCCGAGCTTGAAAGATACTGCAATATGATCATGGATGAACTTAAAGAATAATATAAAATCAATGTGTAAATAGAGTGTAACCAAGCGGTACACTCTATTTTTGTGCTGGTAGAGTTGCTTTCATGATTTTGTAATGTTTCATAATACTGCACGACATAAGATTTTGAGATTTTTCGGGAAGTAACGGCCTGTTGATGGTCAAAGCCAGTGTTGCTGAGAGCGAGGAAGTATCGAAACTCGGCTATATGATACGCTCGTCGATACATCCTGCCCTGGAATAGCCGACGAGCGCACCGGACGGAGTACGACGGGAGCGGGAAAGTATCGAAGCGGCCGGATAAGCGGAGCGCATCGATACATTTTTAGAAAAAGGAGCTGTGAAAGCCTGCAGGCGGTCATCTCTCGCAGCGACCTACTCCTCAAGCAGCCTGTTCAGCAGGGCATGTCTGTTGTTGATGAACATTTCCATGACCTGATAGCTCTCGGTGTCTTCGTAGGCGCAAAGGTGGATGCTGCCGCTGTCGAAGCTGTAGATGTCCGCGCCGGGGAGTCCCAGCAGGATCGGGGAGTGTGTGACTATGAGGAACTGTGCGCCTGCTTTCGCACATCGGCAGATCTCAGCCAGCAGTGTGAGCTGCCTCTGAGGGGACAGCGCTGCCTCCGGTTCGTCCATGATGTACAGGCCGTTCGCGCGCAGGTTGTTCTGAGCCAGCGCCAGGAAGCTCTCGCCGTGGGAGCGCTGGTGGTATCGGGCAGAAGGGTGCGCGATGTCGGCGTATTCCTCTTCTTTGGTGGCGACGTTGTAAAAGCTTTCAGCTCGCAGGAAATAGCCCCATTTCTCGCGCCGGTATCCTTTGGAAAGTCTGATGGCGTCGCAAAGTTCCGAGTGGGTGTCATGTGTGGAAAAAACATAGTTCTTAGTCCCACCTTCCGGATTGAATCCGTAAGCTATTGCGATGGCTTCCAGCAGTGTGGATTTACCGCTGCCGTTTTCGCCTGCAAAGAAAGTCACAGGGCTGTTGAAATCCAGCTGCCGGATGCCGTCGAATGCTGCGATTTCCTTCAGGTAGCTGTCGTCGTCTATCCTGTCCCAGTCGAAAATAACGCTCTGTATGAATCTGTCGTTCATCGGACACTTCCCCCTTTTTCAAAGAAACATCTTGATACGTCTGCAGATACTGCGCTGCGTCTATATGCAATAATATATCTAATATGCTACCATACTGTTCCGGGTATTACAAGGAACGGCGGTCTGCTGGAAGATTCGGGGGCCGCCGGCAAATAAAATCGCGGAGGGATCTTGCAGGTCGGGAGCTGCATGTGCGGCAGCATGCGTGGGAGTCTGCATCGCCGGGTGGATCAGGGCAGTGACCCGGGAGTCTTAATAACCGGGAACCGCAGACTCCGTATAGAAGGATGTCCCCGACGTCCACTGGCGGGCGGCCGAGGGAAGATACTGGATCCGGCTTTGACAGTATGCTGGCGAAAAAAGTCTGTCAGCCGTTGGTATTACCGGGACGCCGGGATTGTATCAGTTGCATCGATATGTGCTGTTTTTTGATGTATCGGTGGTGTGCCTTGCCGGTGCGTCCATGGAGGTGATCCGCAGGGTTGCTTCAGATATGGACTTTCTGTATCCGGCATGAAGTCAGAGAAGAGGGTATGCAGCAAAAATGGGGAGCCGGGCTTTCAGATTTTGCATAAAGAGTTTCTTGACAAGTAACCATATGGTAACTATAATAAAAACTACTGGACATTCAATGTGATGAAGGAGGATGATCATGGCAGGGAATACTAAAGAGAGGATCCTGGAGGTCGCGCTGGAATCGTTCGCGCAGAGCGGGTATCTGGGGACCTCGATGAACGATATCGCAAAGCAGCTGGGGATCACCAAGGCCGCTTTGTACAAGCACTACACCAGCAAACAGGAGATACTGGACCGCATCGTGGAGCGGATGAACGAGATGGATCTTGAACGTGCAAAAGAGTACGAGATGCCGGAGACAGAGCCGGACAGTTTCGCGGAGGCATATCTCAGCGTTCCCGTCGAAAAGATACGGGCCTACAGCGCGGCGCAGTTTTACCACTGGACGGAGGAGCCCTTTTCTGCAAATTTCCGCAGGATGCTGACGCTGGAGCAGTATCGCACGCCCGAGTTCGGGAAGCTTTATCAGAACTATCTTGCCTCCGGGCCACTGGAATACATGGCGGCGATTTTCCGGAAGCTGACGGAAACTGACGATGAGGCCAGGCAGCTGGCGCTGGATTTTTACGGGCCGATGTACATGCTCTACAGCGTTTATGACAGCGCGGAGGAAAAGGAAGCCGTCCCGGGAATGCTGGACGAACACATCGACCGGTTCATCGCCAGGGTCGAGACCGGCTACAGGAAAGACGGGAAGACGGAATGACAGGCAGCGCAGGACCGGAGATCGCGGTGACGTCCCTGACAGGCAACCATGCGAAGCCAGTCGCCACAGATCCGAAAACCACATCCCGGGCGGAAGCTTTCGAACTGTGGATGGACGCGCCAGATCCGATGGTGACGTTTTTCAAAACGCTGGACGTGACGCCGCTGGTCAGGCTCAGTCGCAGACGCGGCCTGAAATTCAACATGCTGCTCTGCTTCTGCATCGGCAGTGCCGCCTGCAGGATCGAGGAATTTTACATGCTCCCCGTGGGGCGCGAACTGGTGCAGTATAGCTCCATTGCGGTGAATACTATCGTGCAAAATATAAAAGGAGAGGTCAGCTCCTGCGATGTGCCCTTCTCCGGTGACCTCAGGCAGTTCAATGAGGACTACCTGCGTCTGACCGGGCAGGTGGCCGAAACCTGCGAGAACCACGATCTGACCAACAGCATGGTCATCGGCACATCCGCCATCGTGGACACCATGATCGATGGTGCGGTCGGCATGAACAGCGGCATTTTCAACAATCCGTTCATTATATGGGGCAGGTACCGCAGGACTTTTTTCAAAACGACGCTGAACATATCATTCCAGTTCCATCATACCCAGATGGACGGTGCTCACGCAGGTAGATTTCTGGAATATCTGCAGGAAACCATCCGCGAGCTTAGATGGGCGTAAGTTCCGGTTAGCAGAGATAGTCGCAGAGATCGCCGCTGACGTCCCGGGACTCAGATGCGCGACCGGGGTGTTTCGGTCGATCGAAGACCCGCCGCTGCGATTTTAATCTCATTTTAATTTTGCAGTAATCTCACATTAATCCGCATCATTTATTATAATGTCAAGATAAACGACCGGCGGGCGCCGGATCATATTATACATATACAGACAGATACGAGGAGGTATAAGGAATGAAAAACATAAAAATAAAGAGAAAAACGGTAATGATAGGGGCAGCGGCGGTGATCGCACTGATACTTGCAGGAGTTTCGGCTTATGCCATAGGTTCCGGGGGCAACGGATTCAGGACAGTGGTGGATGAGACGCCGGTGAGCATAACCAAGGCTGACGCTGAAAAGATCGCCCTGGAAAATGTAAAAGGGGCCACCGAGAAGGATATAACCGAGAGCGTAATCGATAGAGACGAAGCAGGGACCGAGTATGATATCGAAATCATTCACGACGGCTATGAGTATGATTTCGAGATCGCATCCGACGGCAGCATCCTGGATCAGAGCCGCGAGAAGGTGAAGACCATCTCGCAGAATACAGACGGCACGGGCGCTGAGAACGTGGTGGTAAGTGGAGATTACAACGAAGACAAGTCAGTTTCGCAGAAGGACAGCAGCGGTGCTATAAGTAAAAGTGAGGCTGAGTCCATCGCCCTGGCGCAGGTAAAGGGGGCCGGAGAGAACAACATCGTGAAGTCAGAACGTGATCACGATGACGGCGGAGTGGAGTATGATATAGAGATAGAGTACGGGGGATGTGAGTACGAATTCGAGATCGACGGATCTACCGGCAGGATCATCAGCAAGGATGTAGATCGTGACGACGACTGATGAGATCGGGACAGATCAGGGAAAGCTGCGGCGGCTGCAATAATGCGGGATGCCGCAGTTTTTCTTTTTGTGGACGCCCGAAGGCCGAGTTCGCCTTGCGACACTTCGAGAAAAAAGGCAACGCACCTTCGGTGCTCCGACTCGTTTCACTCCCTGCTGTCCGTTTTTCCGTGCGGATCGCCGATGGCTCTCCGGGAAAAAAGGCAACGCACCTTCGGTGCTCCGACTCGTTTCACTCCCTGCTGTCCGTTTTTCCGTGCGGATCGCCGATGGCTCTCCGGGAAAAAAGGCAACGCACCTTCGGTGCTCCGACTCGTTTCACTCCCTGCTGTCGCATTTTCCATGCAGATCGCTTCGCTCTCTGGGAAAATCCGCAACGTTCGCTGCGCTCACTCCAACTCACTGCGTTCGTTGCTGTCCGTTTTTCCGTGCGGATCGCCGATGGCTCTCCGGGCAAAATGGTGATATTCCCAGGCTTCATCCGTAAAGGAACACTCACTGGCCGGGAAGCAGGGCAGCATAGACAGCACCAGCAGCTTTTGTGCGGTGTGAAGGATCTGACGATCGCAGGCGGCAGCGTATACAACAAAGGTAATGGACTGATGGAGACGAACAACGGTATCCTGGCCGGATTCATCATGACCAATGAAGGCTGCACTGTGGAATTCAGCGGTATCACGGTATCCGGCGGCACGATACGGATCGAGGGATCGTGTGAAAACGGCCGACCTACCGGTGGAATGCTGGGAAACGCTAACCGTGTAAAGGCTGCCAACTGCAAAGTGGAGAATATCGACATCTCCGGAGTCGATAACAGCGGCGGATTCGTCGGAATGGACAGCGGATCGACTTACAAGGACTGTACGGCTTCAGGAAAAGTATCCGGAGACTGGGGACTGGGCGGATTCACAGGTTACGCCACAACGAACGGTTCACTCAAGAGTGAGTTCGATCACTGCCTTGCAGACGTCAAAGTTGAAGCAGGTGACTGGAATTCCGGCGGCTTCATAGGTCTGAGTGAAGGCGCGAAGATCTCTCATTGCGTGGCAAAAGGAAACGTGAACAGTACGGTCGACAGCTGGGAGCCGAAGGCAGGCGCTTTTGCAGGAAGCCTGGTCGATTCCACAGTTGAGGCAAACCACGCTGCCGGAACGGTCACAGTGGTATCGACTGAATATGAAACCGGCGGATTTGCCGGAGTGAACGATAACAGTACATTCAAGGACTGCTCTTTTGACAATACTCTGAACAAGAAGCTTTCAGCTATCGGCGGAAGCGATCCGAAAGCTCAGGACGGGATCCAGGACGCAGCTACACAGCAGGTGAAGGGAAACATCTGCCACGACTACGAATACAGGCACACCCTGACTGAAGCAGCAGGGAAAGCCCCGGGCTGCACGGAGGACGGCTACAAGTCATACTGGAACTGCGCCGTATGCGGCACGATGTATTCAGATCAGGAGGGCAAGAGCTATATAAGCGAGCCTGAAACCATCGACGCAACAGGCCATGACCTGACGAAGACAGAAGGAAAAGCAGCAAGCTGTACAGAGGACGGCTACAAAGAGTACTGGACATGCAGCAAATGCGACAAGATGTTCTCAGACGAAGAGGGCAAGACCGAGATAAGCAACCCTGAGGTCATCAAGGCAACGGGCCACGATCTTGGCGACTGGAAAGTGACTAAGAAAGCAAAACCGGGCGTCGAGGGCGCTAAGGAAAGATCATGCAAAAACTGTGACTACACAGAAACAGCTGTGATACCGGCGGAGAAACCGGCAGATGAAGACGGCAAGTCAGCTAGAACGGGCGACGATACGAATATCGCTCTCTACGGCCTGCTGGCTCTTCTTGCAGCAGCAGGAGCATGCGGCACACTGTACAGAAGAAAGAAGAACTCGTGATCGGTCTGACATATAAAAACAAAGATGCAGGAGCTCCGTTTACGGAGCTCCTGTTTTTCGGAGCCGGACCTGTGGCATTACTGTATTCTCAGGACAGCCCGTGCCGGAGTGTAGGGTTTTCAGGCTTTTTTTCGCAGAAACCTACCGTTATTGTTATGACAGCTGGTGCAGTAGGTCAGGTGGCTGAGCGAGGGTAGAGTTTTCGGGCATGTGATCCGGGAAAACCTACCATTCCATGAGTTTAAAGCATGATTTCACGGATATATTACATGAGGAAGCCGCTCAGCGCACGTCAATGGTAGGTTTCTGAAAAATATCACACAAAACTCTACCATCGACTTGCTTGTCACAGCAACATGAATACAGAAATCAGAACAGCAGTAGTTTTTTAGGAAAAAAGTTCCGGAAACTCTACTGCTGTAATATATTTATGGCAGAAATCCCTTGCAGGCAGCGGGGAAGCATCTTATGCAGGGCGATCCGGCGATAGTTTTATCGGGAGCCGTGACATACAAAGATCATAAAAAGTTTAATGCTATCATAAAAGCAGACACGGAACGGTAGAAAAATCTCTCGGATTCAAATCTCAAAATCTCTCGGGTTGGATTTGCAAAAACAATAGGATTGAAAAGTCAAAATCTCTCGGGTTGAACTTGTAAAATCACTCGGGTTGGGGCATAATATAACCAGAGGTGATCATTTTGGATAAAGAAAAGTATATACATCGTATTATTGACAATAAGATAAGCGAATATTTACAAACCTTTGGTGCGATATGCATCGAGGGGCCTAAGTGGTGCGGTAAGACATGGACATCGTCGTACCACAGCAACAGCAGTATCTTTCTTGGCGATCCGGCCGGAAATTTTCAGAACAGGAAGCTGGCGGAAATGTCACCTGATCTGATCCTTGACGGAGACTTTCCGCGATTGATCGATGAATGGCAGGAGGTGCCGCCTGTCTGGGATGCGGTACGCTACAAGGTAGATCAGGTTCCGCAGAAAGGACAGTATATCCTGACCGGCTCAGCAACACCTAACCATAAGGGTATCATGCACAGCGGTGCAGGGCGCATCGCCAAGCTGCGTATGAGGCCTATGTCCTTGTATGAATCGGGGGATTCATCAGGCAGGGTTTCTCTTGAGGAGATCTGCCATGGAAAGATAACGCCTGTGATGTCAGGTGAAGTCGATCTCAGGGAACTGATCAGACTTATCGTTCGGGGCGGATGGCCTGGCAGTCTGGAGCTGCCTGTCAATCAGGCAGCATTGCTGCCGATGGAATATCTCAATGCTGTTATCGATGACGATGTATATCGTATGGACGGTATCAAACGCAATACGATAAAAATGAAGCTGCTGCTTCGTTCGCTGGCCAGGAACGAAAGTACGACAGTAACGAATAAAACATTGAAGAATGACATAAAAGAAGTAGATGATGAGGATATCGATGTAGAGACTGTCAAAGAATATCTTGATATCTTTGCACGGCTGTTCATAACAGATGATCAGCCGCCTTTTGCAACAAAGGTCAGGTCGTCAGTCCGTGTAAAACAGGCTGTCAAGAGACATTTTGCAGATCCGTCACTGGCCTGTGCACTGCTGAAGGTCACGCCTGAGAGTCTTATCAATGATCTTGAAACGCTGGGTTTCCTGTTTGAGGCTTTGTGTGAGCGGGATCTGAAGATATATGCAGAATCCTTTGGAGCGAAGCTGTATCATTATCAGGACTATAACGGCAGAGAAATCGATGCGGTCGTTGAACTTCCCGACAGCAGCTGGTGCGCTTTTGAAATAAAGCTGGGAGCGAATCAGATAGACACGGCAGCTGCATCTCTGCTTGAAATAAAAAGGGAAATAGAGAAAGAGGAAAAGGGCAGGCTGCCGGCTGTCCTGGGGGTGGTCTGCGGTCTGGCCAATGCGGCATATCAGCGGCCGGATGGTGTCTATGTCATCCCGATAACGGCATTGAAAAACTGAAATTTGTTTATGAAAGCTTGTGGGATACCATATCCATACAGGCTTTTTCTATATAGTCGGTTTTCTGTTTTTTCCGACTTTATGCAGTATGCTCTGCATCGATTGACAGCCTGCAGGGCGGGTAGTATAATTGGTACTACCAATATAAAAACGACTCGAAAGGATATATTATGAAGTACATCGGACAATTCGGTATAATATTAGTCATTTCATTCGTGGGGGAGATACTGAACTATTTCATCCCGCTGCCTGTGCCTGCCAGCATATACGGGCTGGTGATAATGTTCCTGTGCCTGCACTTCGGGATCATCAGGGTCGGCACAGTGAAAGGCACTGCGGATTTTCTCATAGAGATAATGCCACTGATGTTCATTCCGGCGGCGGTGGAGCTGATGACGCTGTGGCACGTGATAAAACCGAATCTGATCGCATACGGCGTGATAACCGTGGTATCGACTTTCGCAGTAATGATAATCTGCGGGCATGTGACTCAGTTCGCTCTGCGTCTGGGGAGAAAGGAAGCCGTGGAGCCGGGAGCAGTCGCCGCAAAAGGATCAGGTTCCCGCAGGGAATGTCCGACATCAACGGCTGAGCCGGGTTTACATGGCAAAGGAACTGAAAAGGCATCAGAGATAGATGTCGTTAAAGAGCCAGTATGTATCATAGAATCTGTAAATGTCTGCGGCATCAGGAAAGGAGAAGGCAATGGAACTGTTTGAGAACTCGGTGTTTTTCGGTGTGGCGGTGAGCATAGCCGCATACGGACTGGGGGCTTTCCTTCAGAGCCGGTTCAAGCTGGCAGTGTTCAATCCGCTGCTGATTTCCATCGCCGTGACCATCATCATACTGGCGGTATCGCACATAGACTACGATACCTATTACGAAGGCGCCAGATACCTGAGCTATCTGCTGACGCCTGCCACGGTCTGTCTGGCAGTGCCCCTTTATGAAAAGATAGACATGCTGAAACACAACTGGAAAGCGATCATCGCAGGGATAATGTCAGGGGTTCTTACAACGCTGCTTTGCATACTGGCTATGAGCGTCCTGTTCGGACTTTCCCACAGCGAATATGTTACGCTGCTGCCAAAGTCCATCACCACAGCCATCGGCATGGGCGTTTCAGCGGAACTGGGCGGCTATTCAACGCTGACAGTGGCGGTCATCATAATTACGGGACTCATCGGCAATATATTCGCACCGTCAGTCTGCAGACTGTTCAGGTTGACAGACCCCATCGCCAGAGGGATCGCTATCGGTTCATCCTCCCACGCCATGGGCACGTCGAGAGCCATGGAAATGGGCGAGATCGAAGGGGCCATGAGCAGCCTTTCCATAGCGGTATCGGGGATGCTGACAGTAGTGGGGGCTTCGGTATTCGCACAGCTCATGTAAAGGGCAGACGCAGCAGAGGGTTCGCCTGCGTACCGGGACGCCGGAACTCAGGTGACCAGGAAAAGATGGCACCGGACTGCTAGTGGGCTGAAGCGTCTTTCGGAGGACACCTATGCTGCCGGTGTAGATGAAGGAGCCGGCAGCAGCAGTATATTTCAGAAAAGGAGACGATCATGGACACAGGAAGCCGTGAATACCAGAAAGCTGTGCAGTACCTCAGCAGCGAAATAAGAGACGGGAACATAAACATCGGGGACAGGCTCCCCACCGAGCGGGCACTGGCGGAGCAGCTTTGCATAAGCCGTAACTCCACAAGGGAAGCGCTGCGGACGCTGGAAAACATGGGCCTCATCGAGAGCCGCCGGGGATCCGGGAATTATTTCACGGGAAATATCTCGAAGAAATTTTCGGAAATGATAAGGATGCTGGTGCAGATAAGGCTGGTCTCCCAGAAAGACATCTGCGACTTCCGCCGCACCATGGAAAAGTCGGTCTGCGCATCCATAATACAGCGCAGCGATACGGATCTGTCGGAGATGCAGCGGCTCCTTGAGGCGACGCCGGAGGACACAGACGAGCTGGCTGCAAAGGACCGGCAGTTCCATTACCTGCTGGTGCAGACCTCCGACAACCGGTTCTGGATAGAGATGATGGATGCAGTGAGCGACGTTTATCTGGAATGGGTCAGGGACGTCCTGAAAAGTTCAGGCGGCGTCCTTCGCAGCCGTACTCACAACGCTCATCAGAAGATCCTGGCAGCCCTCGAAGCAAAGGACCGGGACGCCTGCGAAGCCGCCATCGACGAACACTACGACATCATCGAAGACGCCATGGGAGATGAAAGCAGATAAACGATAAAACCTCTTAGTAACGTAGATTCCACACAAATGTAAAACGATGTAAAATATTTTCCTCCGATGTATTGCTGACACCGGAGGATTTTCTTATAATATAAGCAAGAACTTTTTGTACGAAAGGAGCAAAGAATGATATACGATGCGTCAGCATTGAAAAAAATAAAAAACAGGAGGAACTGCAGGACGGCGAAGATCTGGGGCTGGATACTGCTGGTCATGGGGGTGATGAGTCTGTTCGGAGATACCGGATCCTTCGAACTGTCGATGTTCATAACCTCACTGATATTTATCGTGGCGGGAGTGATGCTGCTCATTACATCGAGATGCAAAGTCAGGAAGTGGGACAGGTATGAGTCTTTCATAAACAACCACGGTAATACGCCGATCCCGTTCCTTGCAGAGAAGATGGGACTGCCGCCGGAAAAGGTCAGAGCGGACGTGCAGGACATGATCAACAGGAACTTTTTCATATATCAGAACGGCAATGTGGATGCATACATCAATGGCAAGTACGATATGCTTATCCTGTCCGTGAACGGTATACCGCTGGAACCGCTGAATAGCGGACAGAGTCCGGACACAGCCGGTGCAGCCGCCGGGAGCCAGAGCAGTCCACAGCAGGGAACGCAGCAGAGCGCAAAGACAGACAGACCGGCGACATATGCGGAACTGATACATACAGCTGCAGCGAAGACACAGGATGAGAGCGTGAGACAGGCGCTGGCCGGCATAGAACGCTCCATAAAACGTGTCGGACAGAAACTCAGAGAGCAGCCCGAGCTTGGATCCATGGACAGCGTAGCCAGGATGAAAACGTCCTACATACCTAAGACCATGGCGCTCTTAAAGAAATACAATGAAGGCAGCCTCAACGCCGAAACCACTCTGAAAGTGGAGGAAGTGCTGAAAAACTGCGCGAAGGCATTCGGAGAAATAGAGAACAAAATCTTCGAACGCGACAACACCGAGACCCAGGTAGACGTGGACGTGCTGACGCAGATGCTTGAACGGGAAGGACTCCTGGGATCCGACTTTGATATAAAATAGGAGGAAAAAATGACAGATAACATGAACACAGAAACACTGACACCTACACTGTCGCTGGACATAGATGATGTACCTGCAGTGAAAGAACTGGAACCGAAAGATGCCGAAGCATTCAGACTTCAGAAATTCTCACCGGAGGAGATGAAGCAGATAAACGACTTTTCACAGAAGATAGATCTTCACGACTCGGATCTGATAATC
This sequence comes from uncultured Eubacterium sp., assembly GCA_905193765.1. Lineage (GTDB taxonomy): Bacteria > Bacillota > Clostridia > Peptostreptococcales > Anaerovoracaceae > Lentihominibacter. The sequence goes on along the minus strand of CAJJPZ010000004.1, from coordinate 12,166 downwards.
AAATACGGAGCAGGCGCCCAGAAGCGTCTGGCGGATTTTTCGGATTCCGTACTGGAAAGCGTTCGTGCCAAGGATATGGATGAGGTCGGCGATATGATCAGCCAGCTGGTGGCAGATCTGAAATACGATCCGGAAGAAAAGAAAGGCTTCAAGGGGCTATTTGCAAAGAAAGCCAATAAAATAGAACAGATGAAAGCTCATTACACCAAGGTTGAGGGGAACATCGAGTCGATAACGAGGAATCTGGAAAAACATCAGGAGACACTGCTGAAGGATATTTCCATACAGGACAGGCTCTTCGACAACAACAAGGTCTTCTTCAAGGAAATAACCATGTATATCGAAGCTGGGAAAATCGCCCTGAAAAGAGCAAGAGAACAGGAACTGCCTGCACTCCAGGCCAAAGCAGCCGCATCGGGACTGCCCGAAGACGCTCAGGAGGTCAAGGATTATTCCTCTATGTGTGAGAGATTCGAGAAGAAACTGTACGATCTGGATCTCACCAGGACCATATGCCTGCAGAACGCACCGCAGATAAGACTGGTGCAGTCCAATGCCGTAGTGCTTTCGGACAAGATCCACTCGACGCTGGTGAACACAATACCGCTCTGGAAAAACCAGATGGTCATAGCCCTGGGCATGGCTCACTCCAAGGCAGCCATCAGAGCACAGACAATGGTGACAGACACAACCAACGACCTGCTCAGGAAAAACGCAGAGATGCTCCACCAGTCAACAGTGGAGATCGCGACAGAGAACGAGAGAGGCATCGTGGACATCGAGACACTGCAGCACACCAATAATGAGCTCATCGCCACCCTGGACGATCTCATGAAGATCCAGGAGGAAGGCAGACAGAAGCGTCAGGCAGCAGAAGTGGAGCTGGTGAACATAGAGAACCAGCTGAAACAGAAGCTGATGGAAACAACGACGATACGCGCATAGCACAGGAACACGGATCCCCGGTCACGACCTGCATAACAGCAGACGGCCGGGGATTTTTTTGAGACTTGTCCCGAGTTGCGAAGCAACTCGCGGAAAGTCCCATGCAACACTCACTGACGTTCGTTCCTACGGCTTCGCCTACGCTTGGAGACCTATCCCCGAATCTTGAAGCCCTATCCCAGCGAACTTGTGAGCTGAGGAAGGTCTCATGTAACACTCACTGCGTTCGTTCCTACGCCTGCGGCTACGCTGTCCAGCCAGCCTTGCAAATCGCCTTGCGGCTCTTTGGGCAGGATGGCAAGCACCGCAGCGCTTTAGCGCGTGGCGGTGTACTGCTCGATTCGGCGGAAGGTCCCATGCGAGAGTTCCCCGGCTTCAGCCGAAGTGGAAAATGCGACAGCATGGCGGTATACTGCTCGATTCGGCGTGCAGGTTTCCGGCGAGAGTAGAGTTTCAGGCATGTTTTCGCCAGAAACCTACTGCTGCTCATTTCTCATTTACTGCGATGGCATTCTCATGTCCCTGATGGTAGAGTTTCTGATATACTTTTTTAAAAAGCCTACCGTTTGCTCATGATTATGTAGTCACATCGGCCTGTTTATCGGCATGAGCCTGCCGGATGGTAGGTTTTCATGGAAAAAAAGCTGATTATTCTACCATACATGCAGCCTGAGGTGGCTGCGAAGAGCCATGTCAGGCTGCAGGGTAGATTTATTCTGAAAGACAGTCAGTTTTCCTACTCTGCAAAGCTGCACCGCATTTCATCTACCCTCACCGTGCTTCATCCATCCTCACCGCAGGCAGGGCTGCCGCCACCGGCCGTTCCGCAAGCATCTCAGTCAGCACCAGAAGTCCCGTACCTGCCCATCCACCGCCGAGACTTTGCATGGGGAGTTTCCGGTGCGCAAAGTTAAACAAAATCAAAACTTTACGCGTTCTCCATTTACCGTGGTCGTTTATGTGATACAATATCATCTGGCGGCTGCGGAAGCGGAGCTGGTGAACATCGAGAACCAGATGGACCCGGAAGGCGGAGCGGTGAGTTCCGTGCCGGCTGAAGCCGGGGAACTCTCGCATGGGACAGGCAGCAGCGCACGAGGGAGACCCGCGCGAAATACAGCCGCAGCAAATATCAGTGAAACGATTCAACGAAACGATTTTCAAGGGACGGGAATATTTATGAAATCAGACAAATCTCTAATAAAAGGTGTTTCGATCCTTGCGGCGGCAGGGATCATAGTCAAGGTCATGGGCTTTCTGTTCAGACTGCCGCTGACCAATACACTGGGCGACAGGGGCATGGCATACTACACCCCGGCCTACGACATATACGCATTCCTGCTGGTCATAGCCACCAGCGGACTGCCTGTAGCCATATCCAAAATGGTAGCGGAAAGGTGCGCCGTGGGAAAATTTTTCGAGGCTCACAGAGTGTTCACCCTTTCAAGAAAGATAATGTGGGTGCTGGGGACCATGGGGTTCGTGATACTGTTCTTCGGTTCGGACTTCATCGCTGTCCATATCGCCCATATGCCTAACTCGGCATTTGCAATGAAGACCATCGCGCCGGCACTGCTATTCGTTCCGGTGATGTCGTCCTACAGAGGATTTTTCCAGGGGATGCAGCGGATGCAGCCGACGGCGGTCTCTGAGGTAGTGGAGCAGCTGTTCCGCGTGGCAGTGGGACTCAGTGCTGCATACGTGCTCTTCAAAGGACTCCTGCCGGGAGGAGAACAGGCGGGTGGCGGTGACATCATGCACGGCGCAGGCGGCGGAAGCCTTGGCGCATCGGCGGGCGCGCTGGCGGGTCTCATCGTGATCCTGATAATATACAGCCGTAGCAGGTTCCCGGTATCGAGACAGGAAATGATGACCGGAGGAACGAGAGAATCCGGCAGAGATATAATCATGCAGATCATAAAGATCGCGGTACCTATAACCATCGCAGCGTCGATCATGCCGCTGGTGAATCTAGCAGACGTGGTCATCGTCAAATACAGACTGGCAGCGTTCTGCTCGGAAGCCGAGGCGGAAGCGCTGTTCGGCCAGCTGACATCCTTCGCAGCGCCGATAATCGGGTTCCCGCAGATCATCATACAGGCCTTCGTCATGAGCATAGTGCCTATGATCTCCGAATCCAACAGGCTCGGCGATCATGAAAGATTCCGCAGGGACATCTACAACAGCTACAAAATGTCCATGACCATAGCGCTGCCGTGTGCCGTGGGAATGTTCGTGCTGGCAAGCCCTGTGCTGGCGCTGTTTTACATGAGACAGCAGGAAAGCGCCCTCAACGCAGCACCGTCGCTGCAGATATATGCGGTCAGTTTCATTTTCCTTGCGATCCTCAGCATCTCCACGGCGATCCTTCAGGGCCTGGGTAAACAGACCATCCCGGTACGAAACCTGTTCATGGGCATGCTTATAAAGATCGGCGTGACCTGGCTGCTGACAGGCGTCGAGGTGATCAACGTCCGCGGCGCCGCCATCGGTACGGTGTGCGCATACATGTTCGCGGCAGTGATGGACGTGCTGGCAGTCAGGAAGTATGCAAAGGCAAAGCTGGACATAAAGAACGTGCTGATAAAACCATTCGTCGCATCGCTGATAATGGGCGTCATCGTCTTTGCAGCGTACAAGGCCCTCTACATGGCGGCAGGAAGCTACCTGGTACCTACGTTCATAGCAATAGTGACAGGTGTAGCGGTATACGGATTCATCGCACTGAGAACAAAGATGATAACATCAGAAGAAATGCTGACGCTGCCGAAAGGTGCGAAACTGCTGGCACTCTGCAGGAAACTGCGGCTGATGAAATAGACCTGCCAGTTGCAAAATCAAAAAACCAATACTCAGCAAAGCTGATTTTCGTGATTGGTTTGCTGAATTTTTCAAATTGCATCTGCGACAGCCATTGTTACAAGAGGCTAAAGGCGCATGGGTAGGCTTCTGCGCAGGAAATCCGCAAAGATCTACCATCGCACATCGCCCCCTGGGTCATATCGATACGCCCGGCCTTTGCATGGAAGAGCGGTGGCCGGATCTGTCGCCAGCCGGCGAGGGACGGCGAGGGACTTCCGCACGCAACGTAAAAGGAGCCCATACGGTCTGGCAACCGGGCTCCTCTTGCGTTTGTACTATTTATGTTATCATATTATCGGGCAATATGCCTGATATCTTAAGTTGGCATTTTGTATGACGGCATCAGTTGTCGTGTCTGTTGTAGATGACATTGCCGTCCATTACGGTGATATCCACTTTGGCATTGAGGATATCGTCATGAGGGATCTCGAACAGGTTCCTGTCAACGACTATCACGTCTGCGAGTTTACCTGTCTCCAGCGTACCCAGCTCGTGATCTCTGCCGTATACCTTGGCTGAACCAAGAGTGTTGGCAAGGAGCGCTTCCTTCAGCGTGATGTGCTCGCCGTTGTCGATACCGGCCTGGCTTCCGTCATAGTTTTTCCTTGCAACGGCAGCGTGTATGCCCGGGAACTGGTTGTAGTTCACCACCGGGAAGTCTGTACCGAATGCCAGTGTAGCTCCGGAATCCAGTATGGATCTGAACGGCCATGCCCAGCGGCACCTTTCCTCGCCTACTCTGGTCAGCTTCTCGTTGTTGTCCAGCGGCAGGTGTTCGCCCTGAAGCGATGCGATTACGTCCAGCTCCTTGAAACGCCTGATATCCGCAGGGTCGATGGTCTCGATGTGCTCGATGGAATTCCTCAGACCGTGATCACCGTTGACCTCGCGGGATTTTTCAAAAGCATCCAGAGCCATCCTTACGGCTGCATCACCGATACAGTGGATACGTACCGGCAGTCCGGCAGCATTGCCGGCGATGACGCTGGCTTCGAGGCTTTCCCTGGTCGCGAGAGGAACGCCCTCGCCGCTTGTCTCAGGTCTGTCGGTGTACGGTTCCAGCATATATCCTGTGTGTGTCGATGTCACGCCGTCCAGGAATCCCTTGAGACCGTTGACCTTGAAAGTGTTCGAGGAAAATTCATCAGCCCATGCCTGAGCGTCTCTGAAATCCGTGTGACCCATCAGCGCTGTGTAAGCGTGGACTCTGCTGGTGAACTCGCCATTGTCGGCCATGTCCTTGAAGACTTTGTAACGGTCGTAGTAGAAATCCTTGTATTCGTCGGCACTCATCTCGCTCAGGGATGTAACTCCGCTGGAGGCGAGGCCTTTCATGAAATTCTTCGTGATGTCTCTGATCTCATGTTCAGGAAAATCGTAGAGCTTCTCCCATGCATGTATCATAGCGTCCGGTTCGTAGATCAGTCCGTTCATCTCGCCGTTCTCATCCAGTCCTATATAGCCGCCCTTGATCTCCATGTCAGGCGTATAGCCGGCTTCCTCGAGACCTTTGCTGTTCACCCAGCATGTGTGGGCGTCAGCACAGTTCATGTACGCCGGTCTGTCAGGCACCACTTTGTCCAGCGAGTGCTTCGTAGGGAGCGGCGCATCGTTCCAGTTTGCAGGGAACCAGCCGAAACCTCTGATACGTTTCTCGTCAGGGTGGCTGTCAGCATATTCCTTTATCATCTGCAGTGCTTCCTCTTCCGACCTGGAGCTGGTGAGATCCACCATGTGGTCGCTGTCGGCAACTGCGCCCCACCAGAGATGGTCGTGTCCGTCAACGAAGCCGGACATGATCAGCCTGTCGCCGGCGTCATATACCCTGGTTTCCGGACCGGCATATACCTGGACCGCCGCCGGATCTTTGCATACGGCAGCTATCCTGTTGCCGTTCACCGCAACGAATCCTGCAAAAGGTTCGTCTGCGACACCATCGAATATAGCGTTGCCTCTGATTATAAGATCTGCTTTCATCTCTGTCATTTCCTCCTTTTTACTTGATAACAAAACCTGCAATTACATATACGATCATAGTCAGGACTATAGGCGGTACGAGCATCGGCAGCGCATTCCTGAGATAGTCTATATTCCTGATCTTGGCGATACCGCATGTGAGAGTGACTGAGTCACCGTAGAAGCAAGTGGCGCTTCCTGCGGCGCATCCGGCGATCACTGCACCGATGGTCAGATAGAGGTTGGCGCCCAGTGCGTCCGCCAGCGGCAGCATGATAGGGAAACATACTGCGGCCATTCCCCAGAAGCTGCCTGTAACGAAGCCCAGGACCATCAGGATCACAAAGGCGATCACAGGGAGCAGCGGAGCAGTTATGACATCAACGACGCTGTTTACAACGAATGGAGCCAGTCCCAGTTCATCGTTGGCGTTCTGCAGCACGAAGGCACTGATAACGATAGCCGTTACCACGAACATTTCCTCGAATCCTCTGCAGATGGCATCGAAGGCTTCTGAGAAACCTATGAGTTTCTGCGGTATGTAAAGGATAAAGCAAAGAACGATGCCTACGATCAGGCCATATGTCAGCTCCTGAGTTATCAGAGTGACTGCGATCAGCGCTGCCATCGGGATAATGAAGTTCCAGATACTTGTTTCTGCTTTTTCTTCCTCTTCTGATGATGAGGCCTCTTCGGCCAGATCCTCAGGCAGGAGAACGCCAGTAGTCTCGGCACGGTACTCCGCTTTTTTCATCAGGCCGAAAGGCTTGATGATCCTGAACTGATAGAGGAGTACGAAGATCAGCAGTATCCATGCGAAGAACATGAACGGTATGGACTTTATGATGTCTGCAAGTCCTGATCCTGCAGGCAGTCCGAGTGTGGTCTCGATCTGACCGCTCATGAACACGCCCCACAGAGACAGCGGTACCAGTATACATGTACAGCATGCAACCGCGTTGATGGCGAAGGCGAACATTTCTCTTGACATCCTGTTCTCATCTGCGATCTTTCTGTTTGATATCCCCGCACCGAGGATGCTGAAATAATTATCGAGGAAAAATATGATACCCATGATCCAGGCGAGAAAACCTGTTTTCTTTTTATTATTGGCGAACTTCAGTCCCAGACGTGTGAAACCGGAGATCGCATTTGCTTTCTCAAGCATGTGGATGTAGATCCCGAAGAGGCCGAAAACGATGATAAAATATGAAGATTCGCCCAGCTCACCGTAAAGTGAATCGAGATATGCTACAACGAAATTCTGCTTCGCTATGATGATGAAGCCTACGAGAGTACCCAGGATCAGCGGTTCCAGAGCTCTCTTGGTGATTATCGCGCTTACGATAACGACACATACGGGCAGCAGACTAAGTATCCCGTAAGTTGTTGTTCCATCCATTGTTTTGTCCTTTCCTTGCTTGGTGCACGAAACACCCTTACCTTAGTAAATAAATATGATATAACTTCAGTGTACACTCGATGACAATGCGGCTTTCCCAATGGCTGCAGGGTGCCGTCCTTTGCAACACAAAATTATAATGCAAGTTTCATGCCAGACGGGATTTTTCACAAAAAGTCGAAAAACAAGCCTTTTTCGGGGAAAAGGCTTGTCTGACAGTGTAAGTACAGGCTTACATATTGCCGGGACAGTATCTCCGGAAGACTGTATTTGACAGCATCAAAAGACCTCGTGTATGTGACTGCTGACAGTGTGTCTGTATGCTTACATCTGATGGGACACAGGATCGTGTAAATTCAAGATTTTACAACAAAAAACGGGGAATGCCCTAAAGGCGTATCCCCAGTCTCTTCATTTTCTGGTACAGCAGCGGACGCGGTATCTTCAGATAGTCCGCCGCTTTTGTCTTATTCCTGTCGAAACGCATGAGCACTTCGTTTATGAGCTTGCGTTCCGCTTCTTTTTTTATCATTTCTATCGGGTTGTCGAACTGCGTCAGCTCCTCCAGGTCGATGGAGCTGTTGTTGGCACGCCAGTTGAAATGATACGGCCTCAGCACATCGGCGTCGTCGGATGCGTAGTTCATGGCGCGCTCTATTTTATTGTGGAGCTCACGGATGTTGCCGGGCCAGTCGTACTGGCGGAACTGCTGGTAGACCGCATCGTCCACCTTGGTTATACTTTTGCCCAGCTCCACGTTGAGATGGCTTACCTTTGCTTCGATAAGGAGCTCCAGGTCGTCCAGACGCTCCCGCAGCGGCGGCACATGGATCGGGAAAACGTTGAGCCTGTAGTACAGGTCTTCACGGAATTTTCCCTCTGCCACCAGCTTCTGCAGATCCTGGTTTGTGGCGGCGATGATCCTGACGTCTACGGGTATGCTGTGATCGCTGCCGATCCTGTCCACTTCCTTTTCCTGGAGGACGCGCAGCAGCTTGGGCTGTACGGAGACCGGCATCTGGTTGATCTCGTCTATGAAAAGCGTGCCCTTGTCGGCCTGCTCGAATTTGCCTTTTTTACCACCCTTGACAGCGCCGGTGAAGGAACCGGATTCGTAGCCGAAGAGTTCCGATTCTACAAGGCTTTCGGGGAATGCAGTTGAGTTCACTTTGATTATACGTTCCTTGCGTCTGGTGCTCAGTCCATGGATCGCATGGGCTACCAGCTCTTTGCCGGTACCGGTCTCACCGGTTATTATTACGGTGGAACTGGATTTTGATGCAGCGATGATTTCCTGCTTCAGCTTCTGCACAGGCTGCGACCTGCCAACGATACTGTCTATGGAGTATTTGGATTCGCCCAGGTTGATGAGTTCGTTCTCCGCGTTCAGCAGCTCCTGGTCGATGAAGTTGCTGTAGCCTTTGGAAAGTTCATAGAGACGGTGGGAACTCTGGGTGGCGTCGTATTCCAGCAGCCCGATCTTGCGACCGTCCCTGAACAGCGGCACCTGAATGGTGATGCCGATACCCAGGTACGAACTGTAAAATACGAGCTCGGGCTCATCCCGCTCCAGCCCTTCGATCATCTTCGATTTAGGGAAAGTCTCCAGTATGTGCGCCCCCAGCGCCTCATCCTTGGTCCTGCCAAAATAATCCGCACACTGCTGGTTTATGTAAGTGACGATCCCGTTCATATCTATCACGACGACACCGGGAATACTCTCAAGGTAGTATTCCATTTCGTCATAGGAAATTCCTTTCATGAATACCTCCTGTTCTTCTGACGCTGTACTGCGTTTCTAATCAAAAAAACGGTGTACTCCCATTGTAACATCTGAAGCCGGTTTTTGGTGCAAAAAATCACAGAAAACCATATGTGTACATGAACTTGCACATGTAAATCACGGCGTATACTCACAGCCATTGCTGACTGCGGCATCTACGGGTCTCAGACATCAAGAAAATCATGATAATCAGGTAATTTGTAAACAAAAATGAATTTTTTCAGTAAATAGTACATAAATTTAATTGCTGATCAGTTTTTAGGCTAACTGGGTTGAGTATCATATCTTTTGGACCTGTTGAAAGGAGTTAAAACTTATGAGTAATGAAGCTAGAAAAAACTCATTGGAAGAATTCGGGTATGAGCAGCAGCTTAACAGAGTTCTCGGTCTTCCGGCAGTATGTCTGTTCGGATTCGCATATCTGGCACCTTGTACGATTTTCTCGTACTTTGGCCTGATAAATGGTAGTACACATGGCATGATAGCATTGTCGTATATTATAGCCACAGCAGCAATGTTTTTTACAGCACTGAGCTACAGACAGATGGTAATGGCATATCCTATAGCGGGATCTGTTTATAACTATGTAAGCAGGACGATGCATCCAAACCTTGGATTCCTGGCAGGATGGGCTATACTTCTCGACTACATTCTGCTGCCAATGATCAACTACATAATCGCATCGGCTTACATACCGATCCTGTTACCGGGGATACCGGTATGGCTGGACATGATTATACTGATCACCATCGTGACAGTGATCAATCTGGTCGGTGTAAGAATAATGTCAACTTTCGACAACATCTTTATAATACTGCAGCTGGCATTCGTTATAGCAGCAGTGATATTCGCTATAAAAGTTATCGGACAGCACGATTACAACATTATAGACATCGGTGGTATATACAATGCAGCTGAATGGGGCAATGTAGGTTTGAATGGCGTAGTAGCCGGAGCTTCAGTTCTGTGTCTTTGCTTCCTCGGATTCGATTCAGTGACTACACTGGCGGAAGAAGCTAAAGATCCGGGAAAGACAGTAGGCAGAGCACTTGTGATAGTTTGTCTTTGTGCAGGCGGTCTGTTTGTTATCTCGACATACCTGTTCCAGCTGGCTTGGCCAGAAGGCTGGAGAGAACTGGATCCTGACAACGGTTCATATCAGCTGCTGGGATATCTGGCAGGTCAGTTCATGGCAACGCTGTTGTGCGTCATAATGATAATCGCATGTCTTGCATCAGCAATATCATCTCAGGCATCATGTGCAAGGATACTGTTCGGCATGGGTAGAGACAATCAGCTGCCTAAGAAATTTTTCGGACATGTCAGTGAGAGATTCAAGGTGCCGAGCAACAATATAATCATGATCGGTATCGTATCACTGCTTTCGATATGGATAGATCTGGATCTTGGTACAACGATGATCAACTTCGGAGCATTACTTGGTTTTACGCTTGTAAATGTATCGGTATTTGTTCACTACTGGGTAAAGGAGAAGAAAAGAGGCGCAGCTGCTTTTATAAAATACATCCTTCTGCCACTGATCGGAGCATGTATCTGCCTGTATCTCTGGGCTAACCTCGGAAAGTGGGCGCTGATAATCGGATTTGCATGGCTGGCTGTAGGCCTCATCGCAATGCTTGCAACACTCAGCAGAAAGAAAAAGGGGAGTGAATGACTCTATGAAAAACACGGCAGACATAGTTTTGAAAAGCAGCTCGATATTCACCGCAGCAGACGGTAAGCTGATCGGCGGCGGAGTAGCAATAAAGGGCAACCGGATCATGGCAGTTGAAACTGCTGACAGTATAGATAATTTCATATCGGAGGACACCAGGGTATATGATTTCGGTGATAAACTGATAATGCCGGGATTCGTTGACGGGCACGATCACCTCTGGTGGGGGGCTGTTGCAGACAGTGATCATATGGTGGATATCACCAGCTCTACCTCGGAAGAAGAAGCTCTTCAGATGATAAAAGAGTATGCCGACAGTCATCCGGAAGAGAAGCGTATAAGAGGGTTCGGCTGGTTCCCGGCGAACTGGAACGATGCACCTTTGCCGACAAAAGAGTCACTGGACAGGATCGTTCCTGACAGACCGGCATACATGAACTGCGCTGACGCCCACACATGCTGGCTCAACAGCAAGGCTCTGGAAGAGGCGGGATACCATCCTGATATGGAGGTCAAGGGCGGTTCCATAGGTGTGGACGAGAATGGTGAAATGAACGGTCTGATATATGAACCAGACGCCATGATCCACGCGTGGGAGAAGCTCTATGATTTCCCGGAGGATGAGATCGTAGAGATAACAAGAAATCTTATGGCGGGTCTGGCTTCCTGCGGAGTCACCTCACTGAGCGAGATGAGCGCCGATGAATATAAGGACTTTTATCATGACCGGTACCGGGTTTTCAAGCGCATGGCTGATGATGGGGAATTTACAAGCAGAGTGCATGTATATACAGCATTGATGGGGCATACTGATTTTTCGGAGGCTAAAGCGTGGGCTGATGAATTCAGTTCGGATACTTTCCGTATCAGTGGTCTGAAAGGATTCCTGGACGGTGTGACATCGACATATACAGGATATATGCTGGAGCCGTACACTGATAAACCTGAAACCTGTGGTGAGGGTGTACCTCTTGCAACAAAAGAAAATCTTGAGGCAAGCGTTATTGCTGGTAATGCTGCCGGACTGCCGGTGAGGATACACTGTATAGGCGATGCTGCTGTCCGGATGGCGCTGGATGCATTCGAAGAGTCTATCAGAGTGAATGGAAGGCACGGACTGAGGAATTCCATCGAGCACATAGAAACTGTAGATTCTGACGATATCAGGCGATTTAAGGAACTTGATGTCATAGCGTCTATGCAGGGCGAACATCTGCCCCTTGACAATAACGAGAAGCCTGCCAGGGTCGGCATGGAAAGGTGCCGCTGGGAATGGCCGTTCAGATCCATACTGGATTCGGGGGCAACGCTGGCATTCGGAACGGATTTCCCTGTAGTGAAATATAACCAGCTTCCGGGCATATGCGCAGCTGTCACAAGAAAAAACTACGACGGAAGTCCGGCAGGAGCAGATAATAATGAAAATATAACGCTGGAAGAGGCGCTGACAGCAAACACTCTCGGTTCGGCCAGAGTATACGGACGTGAACATGAACTCGGAACACTTGAAGCGGGGAAACTGGCAGATGTGATAGTCCTCGAC
>CAJJPZ010000003.1 GCA_905193765.1 uncultured Eubacterium sp. | reverse complement strand
AGATCGCAGCAGACGGCTCAACAGTAGTCGAGATCTACTACGACAGAAACTACTGCGTCAGAACATTCGACCTCGAGGGCGGATATGGAGTAGAAAAGATATATGCCAGATACGGGACAAAGATCGAAGTAGACAATACCAAACTGAAAAAAGCAGGGTATACATTTGATGGCTGGGATAAAGAAATACCAAAAACGATGCTAGCAGAGAACACCGCATATAAAGCAAAATGGACAGCAGTTGGCAATGTCGATTACACTGTAGTTTTCTGGTACGAGAACGCAGATGACGATAATTACAGCTATGCAGGAGATGTGAAAAAAAATGCAGAGATAGGAACATCTTTAAGCAGCAGTGATTACAAAGATGAACCTTTTACAGGACGTGATAAAGAACACTTCACTTATAACTCATCTAAAGCAGAAACAGTTACCGTAAAAGGCGACGGCTCGACAGTGCTGAATGTGTATTATACGAGGAATAAATATACATTGACGTTTAAAGGTGGAAAAATAGAACTTGAATGTACAAAGGTAGAACACGAACATAGCGATTCCTGTTGTAAATATGGTGATACGAGTTTATCTCATTGGTATCATAGAGATAGCTGTTGCAAATTGGGTTTAGAAGAACATACACATAATAGCAAATGTTATGTATCATCTGACTTGAAAATAACTGCTAAATATCAGCAGGATATACACAGTAACTTTCCGATAAAAGAAGGCAGTAAAACGATATGGTGGAAAGTTCCTAAAGGGTGTAAATCTTTTGTGCCAGACAATAACTTAGGAAGTATCGACACAATGCCTGCAGAAAATATTACTTTTACAAAGTATGCAAGTGAATCAGGAGCGAATATTTATTATTATATTGAAACCTTGAATGGTGAAAAAGGTGATACGATATATAATGGGAAAAGTTATAAATTATACAAGAATATAGATTTGGAATATAGTTCTAGTACTAGTTTGACATATGCTGAGGAGTTTCACGACATAAAAGGATTTAAACAGGGTGACTCTAATCCTAAGCTTCCAGTTGGCGGTCAGGTTAAGATGCAGAGTAACAACTATTTATATTATACCCGTAACAGCTATGATCTGAATTTCTACAGTTACAATGCAGAGATTGAAGGAAAGGGTGGGAAAGTACAATATGAGGCTTCATTAAGAGGCTATAATTTCACGCCGGATTATCCATCAGATCTTGAGCCGAATGCATATGAGTTCAAGGGCTGGTATACGACTTCAGGATGCTTTGAAGGGTCTGAGGTGGACTTTGATACGATGAAGATGCCTGCTTCGGATGTAATGCTTTACGCTAAGTGGGCGCCTAAGACTCACAAGGTAACTACATGGCTGACTGACAAGATGGATAAGGCCGTTAATGTAGGTGACAGCAATGTGCAGACAGTTTTACATGGCAGCAAGGCGACAGTACCGGATGAACCGAAGAATGGCAAATATACTTTCGTTGGCTGGTTCTACGAGGAGAATGGAGTTGAGAAAGCTTTTGATTTCTCCATGCCGGTAAATAAGGATCTCAATCTTTATGCTAAGTGGAGTTCGAATACACTTGTAGAATATAAAATCAAATATGTTCTTAAAGATGATCACAGTGTCACAATTGCGTCAGAGACTGTGGGAAGCGCATTAGCAGGAAGCACTAAAACGTTTGATGCTAAGACCAGAACTGAATTGGATGCAGATTATCAGACAGGTTACTTCCCGGTTACGTCCAGCCATTCATTGACAATGGATATAGATGGGAACAATGAATACGTATTTGAATATGTTCAAAAGGAGAAGGTCAACTACACTGTCAGATACCTTGAAAAAGGAACTAATAAGGTTCTTCATGAAGAAAAGATAGTTGCAACAAGTGATGCTGTAATAACTGAGACGTTTAAGCCGAAAACTGGATATGCTCCTGACGCATATCAGAAGAGACTTGTTCTCTCCGCAAAGGATGAAGATAATGTGATCACTTTCTGGTATACGAAGGATGATGTTCATGCACCTGTACAGATCATCCACTGGACGCAGAACATTGCAGGTGAAGGGTATACAGAATATCAGAGCTCAACTGACCTCAATGGAGTAATTGGTAAGACATATTCTGAGGATCCATTGGATATGTCTGGATTCAAATATAATGGGACTAAGAGCAATGCAAGCGGAGAACTGACAGCTGCAGGTCTGGTACTCAATCTGTACTACGACAGGATCGAGTATCCTTACGAGTTCAGGTTCCTCGAGCAGGGCACTGACAAAAAATTAGCTGATCCGGTAACCGGCAATGCCAGATATCAGGCGCAGGTAACACAGACTGCTAAGGATATCCCGGGCTACACGCTTGTCAGTCCTGAGAATCAGGCAATAAACATTGCCATCGAAGATCCGGCTAATGTAGCTAATAAGAACGTGAAGAATTTCTACTACACGGAGCAGACAGTAGATATCAAGTATCAGGTAGTTGGTCCGACAGGATGCGGAACACTTGACAATTATCAGGATAACGGCGTAAAAGTCAAGACAGGTACAGTGAAGGGTTCAGCGCCGACGCCTGCTAAGGGATATAAATTTGCAGGCTGGTATAAGGACGAAGCTTGCAAACAGGCTGTTGACAGTGACTGGATCGATGCTAACAAGCTGACTCCTAAGAAGGAAGGCTCGGATCCTGCGATGTATAAGGCAGCTACTTACTACGCTAAGTTCGAGAAGGACGTTGCCGACCTGACTATCAAGAAAACAGGTTGTAGTGATGCAGATGAAAACCAGTCGTTCATATTCGATGTCAAGGATAAGGTCGGCAAACTTATTACTACAGTAACGATACATGGTAATAGTTCAGCTACGATAAAAGACCTGCAGATAGGTGAGTACACTGTAACAGAGAAAACTGAATGGAGCTGGAGGTATGAACCGACGGAGAATGATCAGAGGATCACTTTGGATGTAGATAAGAAAAATGAAATCACTTTCGTGAATAAACGTGAGACCACAAACTGGCTCAACGGCAGCTCATGGTGTAAGAACGTCTTCAAGGACAATAAGATAGAGTTAGACAAAACAACTACACCAACAGGAAACTAAGGAAGGAGGCAGGTTTAAATGAGAACAAAAACAGTTAGAAAAAACAAGAAACTTATCCTGCTGATTTCCATAGTTGCCATACTGATACTGGCACTGACAGCAGGGACCACCCTCGCATGGCTCAAGGCATCCAGCGGCCCGGTAGTGAATACATTCGAACCGGCCAGGGTGACCAGCCAGGTAGAGGAGAAGACGGATAATGGAATCAAGTCAGAGGTCAAGATAAAAAACACAAGCAACATCGACGCTTATATCAGAGCCACAGTTGTTATCAACTGGGTAGATAAAGACGGCAATGTAGCAGCACAGAAACCGGTCAAAGACACGGATTATAAGATTACTTATTATGACTCGAACAGTGGCTGGTGGGAGCGTGATGGATATTACTATTATTCATCAGCAGTCGCACCAGAAGATATGACAGGGACGCTGATCAGTAAATGCGAAGCAGTTGACGACAAGGCTCCTGAAGGCTATTCACTTTCCGTGGAGATCATAGCCGATGCTATCCAGAGCGTGCCTGATAAAGCGGTCAGTGACGCATGGAACGTTACAGTTGCAGATGGCAAGATTAAGCCATCAGGGAACTAAGGAGGTGTGATCATGAAAAAGACTTTTAGAATAATCTCATCTCTGGTTCTCGCACTGATGCTGCTGTGCAGTACGGCGGTGTCTTTTGCGACTGGGTCATCCAGCGTCACATACAAGGGCAAGGCGAAGGAGTTCATTTTCCAGCCGGGCAGTGACTATTCCGTGACTGACCTTTTCACGAACTTCAAGGGCGTTATGCCGGGAGATACTCTGACGCAGCAGATCAATGTGAGAAATGAAGCCTCGAAGAAAGTAAACGTGAAAATTTACATAAGGGCTCTGGGTCCTGCTGAACTGGAAAATAACAACGGTGAGGAAATAGTCAGTGCGGACGATTCGGCGGATTTTCTGAAGGAGATGAAGCTGACGGTGGAGACTGACAGTGATAAAAAGCTGTTCGATGCACCGGCGGATCAGACTGCCGGGCTCACGGACTGGGTATGCCTGGGGACTTTCCGTTCCGGGGCTGATGTGGATTTGAACGTGGATCTGGAGGTGCCGATCACGATGGGCAACGATTATCAGGAGCGGATCGGTGCGTTGGACTGGCAGTTCATGGCGGAGGAATTTCCGCTGGACCCGGACGATCCGAGCACGCCAACGGATCCGAGCGATCCGAATGGACCTAACGACCCCGATGACACTAACAAAACGAAGACCGGCGATGACAGCAACATGCTGGTTTACGGACTGATCGCGCTGGCGGCGCTGGGCGGAGTAGCCACAGTCATCGTGACGAGACGGAGGAAGTCGTAGGTCACGGCGTTGGGGTTTACCCCGGTTCCTTCCTCCAAGATCTCCGGATCCGGCTGGTTTTGGGAATGAGACCGCAGGGGCGGTGAGTCGTCGAATCGAGATATCGTGCGCGGCAGACTTTACCTTGATATAGTCAGAGAGGGATCTATAGATCGAATATGCAGCACTGCCCCTCATAAGGGCGGTGCTTTGACTTATGTGGGAATATGAGTTCTGTCATGGATGCGTGGTGCCTATGACAAAAGAGACACACTCTATGCGGGAGACTCTGCGTATTATAACATATGACATTTCTCATCAAGAAATCGGTGGAACTTTTTAAGAATACACCCGAATTATCCCCTGCTCGGAGCGGGGGAGTTTTGGTTGCAGGATCTGAGATCACAGGATCACATGATAAAACGAGCTGTCCGCAACGGACAGCTCTGCGTAGATTCGTATGCTTTTGTAAAATGGTAGTTATGTAGCACGGGGCATGTGGCCCCGATCATAGGCTTCAGACGTTGGCAGTGGATGTATCACTCCCCGGCGTCTGTTTGCTTATGACTTCTTGCGATAAATGCCTCACTTAGAGGTATCAGTCTGCTTGAGTTCGAGTATATCTTCCTCAGATAAGCCGGTGAGTTCAGAAATCAGTGCCGCATCCATACCTTTCGCCAGCATGTTTGCGGCGATGTCACGCTGATTTTCGGCGATACCACGGGCAAGACCCTCTTTAACGCCGGAGGCGTGGCCTTCCTCAATGCCGAGTTTTTTGCCTTCCTGAACACCGGAAGCATGGCCCTCCTTGAGGCCTCTGACATAACCGTCGTGTTCCCTGATCTCTTCCATTTCTTCTTTTGTCAGCATATCGTACAAAAAGCTCATGATCTCACCACCGTTTTCTTTGAGGAAGTTCCTGAGTATGCCCTTTTCCATGCACTCGGTGACTGCCTCGGATACTGCAGTGTCAAGGTCATGTGTTCGCTGGTAATTCATCTTGGCGATATGTACCAGCTGGCTGTAGTCAGATAGCAGCCTGCATTTTTCCAACAGTTCAGCGCCCTTCTCATAGTTGACGTTGATGACCCTGACATTCAACTCTAAATATAGTTTATCACATTTTGCGATAAATGCATCAGAAAGTTTCAGCTCCGATTCAAGCGGGATGTCTTTAGCTCCATCGTAGAAGACGTAGATCTCAGGCGTAGGGATACTCACCAGTGTCGAGCTGTATATCTGCTGGCTGAAGAAGAGTTTCTCAAACTCCTTCGCTATGTACACAAGGAACCGTAGTGGCATGTTGGGATTTACCGTGGACTGCATCTCAATGAGGATGATGAAACGGTTCTCGATCATGAACGCCAGGTCGTTCTTGCGGTCGCCGAAGATGACGTTATCAAGAGTGACGATTTTCACATAGGTATCCGGCGGGTAGTCGCTGCCGGAGAGGGCGTTGTACAGATCGATGATGGCGGCTTTGTTGTTAAACAGCTTGCGGAATATCGAATCCTTGTAGTTTCGTCTGGCTTTGACAGGCGTCTGTTCCAGCTCTGTAGTTGTATTGGTTTGTTTGTTTTTCTCTTTGTTCATAATACTCCTTTCAATTTTTTAAGATTGATAGCTAAAACATGCGCATGTAATTTATTTACAAATATACTATACGTTGGATGGGATAAAATGTCAATATATATTTCCTTAATTTTACATAAAATAGAACGTTCTAAATGGAAGGGATCACGAAGTATCCGCTGCCAATAATATGTGAGGGCAGTCCGCCGAAAAGTGAGGGAGTATCGAAACGGAGCAGAAACTCGTAGTTTTTGATACTTTTCACAGCAAATCAAAGAACAATGCCTTCATCGCAAAGGAAAATATAAGGAAAATATATCGAATATACCCCAAAAGCAGCTTGCTTCGATGCATTTTGCAGATACAGGAGTCTCAGGGAGCTCAGAAAGTATCGAAATGACAAAGATAAAAGCTGTTCTCGATACTTTGTCATATGTCAGAACAAAAGTAACTTCGTCATGTATTAGAATATGGAACTTATGATCGGGTCAGCTCCATTTTTTCAATGACGTCAACGAATTTCAGCACATCTTCCGGGGCGTCTTTGCTGTAGAGCAGGCCATAAGGGATGCTGTAGTCCCAGTTCACCGGGATGGAAACCAGCCCCCTGGTGGACATCCTGCCAGCATTCGATGGTGAGCAGGACATTACGTGTCTCGGCGCAGCGGTTGAACACCGCCATATCGTAGAACTGGGCGGTGTCTTCGATGCATATCATAGGATGAATTTTTTTATGTTATTGCGGAGAAAATCGTTCATGCCGGAGTCACCCCGCCGCACCATCATCAGTGTTTCGCCGTAAAGATCGCTGATCTCCAGCCGTTGCTTTGCAGCCAGCGGATGATCCCTGGAAACTGCCACCATCTTGCGGTACCGTCCCAGCGGCAGGAACTGACACATGGACAGCCAGGTCCGGGAATCGCATACGCCGATCAGAAAATCGAACTTCTCGCCGAGCTTTCCGATCTCGCTGAGTATCCCTTCATGGTCGTCCTCAAAAGGCACGAGATGAAGCTTGTACTCAGGGAACTCACTGAGTACACCGGATCCTTAGTTGTCTCTGCGACCAATGGTAGAATTTCAGGGCTTTTTTGTGATAAAACCTACTCTGCAGCTAATATTTAAGGCATACATCTGAGTGTTTTACAAATTATCACATTGAATGTGCGGACAATGGTAGATTTTTTTTGTATATGCTCGAAAACTCTACTATTGTACAGCCTGACAGCTGCTGATGAAGGCCCAGGCAAAAGGCAGAGTAGGTTTTTACAGATCATTTGCTGTAAACTCTACCATCGTGTTTGCATGTGCGTTATCACAATGAGCTTGCGAGCTGAGGAAGGGCCCATGCAACGTTCGCTGACGCTCACTCCTCCGCCTGCGGCTACGCTTGGAGGCCTATCCCAGCGAACTTGTGAGCTGTGGAAGGTCCCATGCGAGAGTTCCCCAGCTTCAGCTGGTTTAGAACTCACCGCTCCGTTTCTCCGAGCGGATCGCCTGTGGCTCTCTGGGCAGAAAGGCGTTTTTCCCCAGCTTCAGCTGGTTTAGAACTCACCGCTCCGTTTCTCCGAGCGAATCACCTCCGGCTCTCCGGACAGGATGGCAACACTTACTGCGTTCGCTCCTACGGCTGTGCCTCTGCGATGGGGCAAACTGCGCGATTCGGCGCGCAGATTCCAGGCGTGAGTAGAGTTTCAGGCGGTTTTCCGCCAGAAACCTACTCCTGTTCTCTTCGCGTTTGCTGCGATGGCGCTCTCGTGCCATTGATGGTAGAGTTTCTGACATGTTTTTTAAAAAAATCTACTATCTGCACATGATTCCGTAGTTACATCAGCCTGTTTGCAAGCATGATCCTGCCGGATGGTAGGTTTTCGTAGAAAAGAAGCTGATTATTCTACCATATGCGCAGCCTGAGGCAGCACTAAAGGGCCATGCCAGACCGCAGGGTAGATTTGTTTTGCAAAACAGCCATTTTTCCTACTCTGTAAAGCGATAATGCATTTCATCCGGCACCGCCGCAGGCAACGCTGTCTCCACTGTCAGTTCTTCAAACATTCCAACCAGCCCCAATGCCCTGCAGTCTCTGATTTGCCGACAGACTGTCTGCCGACGGGCGACCCCTTCCTGCCGACCCTCCTGAAAATACCAGGTACAGCATCGGGATCAGGCTGACTTCCGACGGCCTGCGGCTGCTGCCCTATGCCCCCGCCAACTTTGCAGTGAATTCCGGCGCCTTCAGGAGCAGGTGGATGATCTGAACGGCCTGCAGGCAGGGATCATCAGGATCGGGACATTTTCCAGCGTAGCCACACACTGGCTGCCACGGATCATAAGTGCATTCCGCCGTGATTACCCAGACATAGAGTACGAGATGCTGCTGGGCGACTACAGCGAGATCGAGACATGGATCGCGGAGAGCCGTGTGGATTTCTGCTTCCTGCGGCTGCCCACCGACCCGGAGTTCGAGACCATCGAGCTTGCAAAAGACGAGCTGATGGCAGTCATCCCGAAGGACCATCCGCTGGCGGAGGAATCGGCTTTTCCCGTAAACGCACTGAAAAATGAACCTTTCATGTTGCTGGAAAAAGGCGACAAGGCTGAAATCTCGAATGTGTTCACCGTGAACGGCCTGACCCCCGATATAAAATTCACGACCTGGGACGATTATGCCATCATGTCCATGGTGGAGCAGGGGCTTGGTATCAGTATATTGCCCCAGCTGATCCTTCGGTACATACCGTACGATGTGGTGGTGAAGCTGCTGGACCGTCCGGCATACCGCACTATAGGGATCGTCATGAAAAATCAGGACGCAGTATCAGCATCTGTGAAAAAATTCATGGAATACATAGACCTCCGTGAAGTCAGATAGACGCCCCACGGACTGGTTGAGAGTAGGATGTTCAGGGATCGTAGTATACCTGCGACATCTGTCGAAGACAGACGCCCCACGGATCGGTGGCCGGCGGCAGATGCAGGGCTTGATCATATACCCGGGAGCTTTGCGGAAGACAGACGACCCACGGACCAGCGGCCACCGGATAGACCAATGCGAAGACAGTCGGCGAGCCGGAGGTACAGTGCTTTGTCGTACAACTGGGAGGCCTGTTGAAGACAGACGCCCCGCAGACCAGCGGTCGGCTTGCATACCGGACAGGATCATCGTCGTTACTATTGACGTTACATCGGCAGCGGAGTATAATCTTGTATACTGGAAAGGAGGCACAGACCATGCAGATCTCAAGCAGATTCACACTTGCCGTGCACATTTTTGCATGCATAGACACGTTCGGAGGGGAGTACAAAGTGACCAGCGACTTCCTGGCCGGGAGCACCAGCGTCAATCCCGTAGTGGTGCGGCGGATACTGGGGCAGCTG
Organism: uncultured Eubacterium sp.; assembly: GCA_905193765.1. Classification (GTDB taxonomy): domain Bacteria; phylum Bacillota; class Clostridia; order Peptostreptococcales; family Anaerovoracaceae; genus Lentihominibacter. The sequence goes on along the minus strand of CAJJPZ010000003.1, from coordinate 42,516 downwards.
AAAGCCGCAGGACTCGTTGAAGTCGCACGGGGCTCAGGCGGCGCATCCATCACGAAACCGCTGGAGGAAATTACATTCCTGGATATATACAGAGCGGTGGACTGCGTGGGGGAGAGCGGCCTCTTTCATTTTCACGAGAACCCGAACCCCGAATGTCCGGTGGGCCGCAACATCCACAACATCCTGGACGAGAAACTTGTCCGTGTCCAGCAGGCCATGGAAAGGGAACTTGCGTCCATCACCCTTGCGGATGTGATGAAAGACGCACAGCACTATATCGGATGAGACTTCGAATGTTTAAATATACATATCTCAAAAACACCTTTTTTTATGCTGTTTATGTACACAAAAACGCTGTTCGGACTCAAAATGTACACACGTTTTGCTATTTAATACCAAAAATACATATAAAATGCGCGAAAAAATCATCACTGATGGGATCTTGATGGGATACGTCCACCTGACACCTGAATGATTATGCAACAAACGCCTCGAAACCGCTGAATTTACGTGTATGTTTATGCGCAAAAAAACCAGCGGTTTTTTTGCGTGTGTACAATTTGGCTTTAATCGGGCGGTTTGTGTACATGCGAGGTGGTCAACCGCCATCGGAAGCGGTGGTAGCGCTTGCCTCAGCAATGTTTTACGGGGCAAGATCCTGCGTAGAGGGCACATAGAAGAGCGATATATCATAAAAAGTTTTGCTGTAACTATTGACGTTACAACGAACGTCTGTTATGATCGTGATTGTAACAAACGATATTACAACAAAGCGACAGTTTGCATATCATCCTGTGGATCGACAGTCCAGTCACAGGTTTCATGCGGGCTGTCGGGAAGCCGCCCGGGCCGATACCGGCGGCAACAGACAAACGGAGGTAACCAAAATGAAAAAAGCAGCAGAATTCCTGAAAGAAAATCCGGTGCAGTATCTGGCAACAGTAGGCCGCGACGGCAAGGCGAAGTGCCGCCCGTTCATGTTCGCAGGCGAGCTCGACGGCAGACTGTGGTTCTGCACCAACAACACGAAGGAAGTCTACAAGGACATGCAGGCAAATCCGGAGATCGAGATATCGGTGTCGAGCCCCTCGTATGCATGGCTCCGGCTGCATGGCAGAGCCATTTTCGAAAACAATATGGCAGCAAAGGAGATGTGTATGCAGAACCCGATCGTGAAGGGGCAGTACGATTCCACCGATAATCCGATTTTCGAGGTGTTCTATCTGGAAGCGCCGCACGGCGTCATAGCCGACTTCTCGGGCGAGCCGCCATATGAATTTTAGCAGATCTGCAGGATGAACTGCCGTATGCAAAATCACAAAGCGTCTCAAAAGTGAGGATGTATCGAAACCGGTCGCGTGATACTGGGGCTAGATACACTTCGGAACGAAGAAGTTTGTGATGAAGGTCAGTAGATCCGGCTATCAGTCACAGTATTATGTATTTTGATAAACTTTGGAACACAGGAGGGGTTGACGGACGCCCGCACATCCTACTGCCAGTGGAAAGTATCGATGAACCTGTGGAAGACACTGATATCGATACAGCCTCATCACAATGGGGGCAAGAAAGACTGTCTGGCGGAGTGTCAAATCTGAGAAAGTATCGAAACTGCTCTCCAAGTCCGGTGGTACGATCAAGCATCAGATGTCAGTCAGACCGTCGGGCAGGATCGCCGGACAGGACATCCTCCGCATCGAATATCACGGCAGAGCATTCAAAACGGTTGAGGGACACGCGCGAAGAGTGTACACTGAAAACAGAAGGAGGCAGCCTCATGGAACAGAATGAAAGAAGACTATGGCTCATCAAAGAACTGCTCAGGGAAAGCGGCGAGTACCGAGGGATCATGATCCCTAAGGATGAAGACGGCCGGAGGCAGCTGCTGCGCGGACTCATGAACGTGCGCATGCCCGGGCCCATATCCCGTGGTTTCGTCGAAGTCCAGGATAGATACCTGCAGGAGGAGCTGAAGCGCAAAGGCATCACAGATGTACGCCAGCTGGAGCCTTTGCAGGATAAAATATATCTCTGGCGGGGAGATATCACGACTCTGCGGTGCGACGCCATCGTGAACGCCGCCAACAGCGGAATGACGGGATGCTATCACCCCAACCATCGGTGCATAGACAACTGCATCCACACTTTCAGCGGCGTCCAGCTGCGAAACGCCTGCGCCGGGATCATGGAGAGGCAGGGTCATGCGGAGGGTACCGGACATGCAAAAATAACCGAAGCCTACAATCTGCCTTGCAGGTACGTGCTGCATACAGTGGGGCCCATCGTGCATGGCAGGCTGATGGACAGGGATCGCGAGCTGCTGGCGGATTGCTACAGATCGTGTCTGGAACTTGCAGCGGAGAAGGGGCTGGAAAGTGTTGCATTCTGCTGCATTTCCACGGGAGAATTCCATTTTCCAAACGATACCGCAGCGGAGATCGCAGTCAGGACAGTAAAAGAATTCATGGCAGCAAACAGAAACAGCCCGGAGGTGATTTTCAATGTTTTCAAGGAAAAAGACTACGATATCTACAGACAGATGCTGGGATGAGGGCAGGAAAACTGCGACAGAGAACCCGGTAGAGAAGGTGAGCGGAGGCGCGCCCGAGCCAGCAGTGCGGGAATCGCGGGAGTCTGAAGCGGCTTGCAAAATCGCGGCTCTCCGTGACAACGGTAATCACAATGCGGCGCTGACGGCAGCCCCGGCTGAAGTGATGTGTGGAGATACCGCAGAACCGGCAGGCCACACGCCGCGGGATTCTGATGCGACCCGTAAAAACACGAATTTCCGTGACAACGGTAGTCACAATGCGGAGCTGATAGCAGCTCCGGACACATGGCTTTCGGGAGAGGCTGCAGCCATGGCAGACAGTCTGAAACGGTTGATAGATCAGGCGGATGTCGTAGTGATCGGAGCAGGCGCCGGACTTTCTACATCGGCCGGATTCACATATTCCGGAGCTCGGTTCAGGAAATACTTCGCGGACTTCGAGCAAAAGTACGGTTTCCACGACATGTACTGCGGGGGCTTCTACCCCTACCGGTCGCTGGAGGAGTACTGGGCATACTGGAGTCGCTACATCTGGATTAATCGCTACATGGATGCGCCGGAGCCGATGTACGATGACCTGCTGAAGCTGGTCGAGCGCAAAGATTATTTCGTGCTGACGACGAATGTCGACCACTGCTTCCAGAAGGCCGGGTTCGACAAGACGCGGTTGTTTTACACCCAGGGCGATTATGGCCTGTGGCAGTGCTCGAAGCCGTGTCATCACAAAACATACGACAACCGGGATGGGATCCTGAAGATGCTTCGCGCCCAGGGCGCTGTGCCAGACCGCGATGGAGATATCATGACGACAGGCGACCATATAATGAAGGATTCCGGTGACTATAAACTAACGGACGTTTCAGGACCGGACAATTTTTCATGGAAAGGGCAGTGCTTTAGCGATGATCCTGCTGGTGTGGGTACGGTGACACTGGCGGAGGACCGGAAGATCCGGGATCCGCAGGATAATCCTGAAGTTTCGCACGAAACTGGGGGCGCAGATATACACGGTGCCGGGCATAGCCTTGCTCAGGCAGTAAGCTCCGCAATTCTACGCGAAACCGGTTTAGTGAGCAGATGTGACGGCAGCTCCGGACCATTGAAGATGGAAATACCATCGGAGCTGGTGCCGCGTTGTCCCGTATGCGGCAGACCGATGACCATGAACCTGAGAGCCGACGGCAGCTTTGTGGAGGATGACGGCTGGCACGAAGCCGCCGCAAGGTACAGCGCTTCCCTGGAGCATCACAGGAAAGGCAGAGTCGTTTACCTGGAGCTGGGGGTCGGTGGCAACACCCCGGTGATAATCAAATACCCTTTCTGGAAAATGACCGCGCAGAACCGGGATGCTGTATATGCATGCATCAACCTGGGTGAAACTGGCGCGCCGGCCGATATCCGCCGCCGTTCGATCTGTATAGATGCAGATATCGGGAAAGCCATAAAACATATGCTGAGATGATGCCAAAGTGAGGACCAAGGCCTTTCACAGCATAGTAAAGACTTGCCGCAGCACGAGCCATGTCCGGCGGCATGATGGCCTATTGTATAATTGCGACGTCCGAAGTTTCAAAGGCGGATCACTGGCCAGCAGACCTGAGCGGTTAGTTCCGAACCGGCTAAAGCCGGGGAACTCTCGCATGGGACCTTCCTCAGCTCGTGAATTCGCTGGGGTAACGCACCTTCGGTGCTCCGACTCGCTTTGCTCCCTGCTGTCGCATTTTCCACTCCAGCTGAAGCTGGGGAAAAACGCCATCCTGCCCAAAGAGCCGTAAGGCAATTTGCATGGCAGGCTGGACAGCGCAGCCGCAGGCGGAGGAGTGAGCGCCAGCGAACGTTGCAACGCACCTTCGGTGCTCCGACTCGCTTCGCTCCCTGCTGTCGCATTTTCCACTCCAGCTGAAGCTGGGGAAAATCCGCAGGTCTCCAGGTGAGCGTTGCATGGGATTCCACAAGGTACGTACTGATGGATCTTGCTGCGGAGATCAGTCAATAGCCATATGCAAGAAGGAATATCTTTCAACATGCCAGGATACCGGCTCGATATATCGTCAGAGTAGGAAAACAGGCTGTTTTTTGAAATAAATCTACCCTGCAGCCCGTAACATCCTGCGTGACCGGCAGCAAGCTGCAGATATGGTAGGATAATCAGGATTTTTTATCTGAAAACCTACTCTTCGGCATCATCACACTGGCGAACAGACTGATGAAGCACCGAAATCACAAGTGATGAGTAGATTTTTAAAAATTTCATATCGGATTCTCTACCATTAGCAGCGGAAGAGAAAAAACACAACAGAATACAAATGAACAGGAGTAGAGTTTCGACAAAAACATGTCCAAAACTCTACTCTTGTCTGTCATAGCACGGTTTTAAGTACCGTTATGAATATGTTCATGAAATTTCAGTAGTCGGGGCTCAGCCTGAGATCATATGATCTCGCTGATCCATTCTTTGAGCGCAGCGCTGCCTGGTCTGCCGTTGAGGAGCCTGCCTTCGACGATGTCTGCGCCGGGAGCCAGCTTTTTCAGGCCTTGAGCTGTTTTGCCGAAACTGCTTCCGCCGGATGTGGCGAAAAGTATGATCTTCTTCCCTGTGAAATCATAGCTTTCAAGGAAAGTATCGATGATGCTGGGTTCTCTGTACCACCATATAGGGAATCCCAGGAATATGGTATCATAGCTGTCCATATCATCGACTCTGGATGCGATCTCCGGACGGCATGCCGGGTCGTTCATCTCAACGGTGCTCCGGCTTTTCTTGTCCATCCAGTTGAGATCGGCCGAGGTGTAAGGCACAGCCGGTTTTATCTCGAATATTTCGGAACCGGCGGCTCCTGCAACGGCTATAGCTGCTTTTGCGGTAACTCCGCTTACTGAGAAATAAGCTGTCAGTGTCTTTTTCATTTTCCATCACTCCTGTCCTGTTTTATTTATCGGTGTTGAAATTTTATTGTTCATGATGATTCAATGATAAGACCTGAAGTCAGGTTCAGGTCAAGTGTTTTTTACGTGACGGATCATTTCCCGGAGGATTTCAATTGTTTATCGATGTTCCGGCGTTTTACATGTACATCACGGTGGATGGCTGCGTGCAAACTCCGTATCAATAATATCATGATCCCGGTTCAAAAAAACTGTCCGGCGCTGTTTGAGTCCGTTTTTTGGGACACTAAACTATTTATAATACAGGTATAAGATAAATGAACGGGATTTTCGAAAAGGAGACGATGAAATGAAAGGCTATTTTACGGAAAACGGATACATGGGTCTGGTAAACGGGGTATACAGACTGTTTGCTGATGAAACGGATTATTACGAGGTGCTGGAAGCTTAAAGTATGCGAAAGGAGTGAACAGAATGGCAAAGACTTATTTTACATTGACGGGCACGAAGCACTATTACGGCAGAGATTTCCTTGAAAAAGGCATGCAGGTAAAGCTGATCAAGGAGCCGGACAATGATTATGACAGAGAGGCGATCAGAGTGGAGCTGCCGGGGCTTGGAAAGATCGGATATGTTGCAAACAGCCCGTATACAGTGGCAGGCGAGAGCATGAGCGCCGGCAGACTTTACGACAGGTTTGGGAACAAAGGAACTGCAACCGTACGGCTGATAACCGACTGCGGGATAATATGTACCCTTAACCGTAAGAAAAAGTGAATCCTGCAGGCTGCAGGATCGGTGCTGCAGAACATGGCGGGAAATCCCTGGTGAACGGCAACGCAGTACAGTGCTCTGATGAACACCGGTGGTCAGTCTGCCGGCTTTCCACACATGCGCGGGGATGGTGCTAAAGCTGCTCCTGCAGATGTCTGATGAAGGCTTCCTCCCTGCTGTTCAGCTGGTAGTAGCTGCGCTTCAGCAGTACGATATCGTAGGTGTCAGGGAAGTCGCTGATGGCTAGCTCAGCCAGTCCATAGGTCTCCGGATTCACGAAGGTGTTTTTCTTGAGTATGGAAATGCTGTCGCTGGTCTGTACAACGTCCAGCAGCCCGCCACGGTCAAAGAGGTAGAGTATCTGCTGGGACGGCTGCAGCTTCATCAGCTCCATCTGGCAGGGGTCGCTGTAGTCTTCGAAAAGTACCAGAGGATATCCATAGACTTCGTTCAGGGTCACACTTTCCTGTCCGGCCAGCGGGTGAGTGTCCGACATCAGAGCCACAGCCGGGATCCCTTCTTTCATGATGACAGGTTCGATGTTGGTCTTTCTCGCCATCTCACAGTATTTATCCAGATTGGAATGGAAACAGTCGATCATTGCCAGCCTGTAGCGGTTCTCATATATGCAGTCGAAAGTCTGCATGATACTGGTCTCCCTGTAAGTATCATGGGCTTCGGGATGGTTTCGTTCCTTGAAATCCACAAGGCTCTGCAGCACCTGAGCTGACCAGTTGCAGGTCAGGGAAATGGTGTCACCGATCCCGGTCCGTTTCGGGATGTCCTTTATTTTTTCGATCTCCTCAAGGATCGCCTTCGCCGACTGTATGAAAAGATAACCTTCGGCTGTCGGCACGCTGCCATTGCTGGTGCGCCTGAATATCGGATATCCCAGTTCGTCCTCCAGCGCCTTAAGCGCCGTGCTGAGATTGGACTGGGACGTGTAAAGGTTCTGAGCTGCTCTGTTTATGGAGCCGCAACGCTCGACTTCAGCGACATATACGAAAGAATTCAGATTCATTTTTTCTCCTTTCAGCCTACCGGTATCACAGATGTACGGAGGCGCGAAGACGTACTAAACAGCACTTTGACAAAAAATATCATATCAGCCAAAAGAGTTCGTCCCTTTCCACACAGGTTGTCATGAGAGCTCCTGCGATCCGCAAATGGCAGAAATCTGTGGTTCCGCGGCGCCTCATGTGATACGGGTGATCCTGCCTGACCGGCAGCGGATATATGATTTTACATATACCATATAGTTATATGGAATAGGACAAACTTAGTCTCTATGTGTTAGTATAACACCAACAAAGGGATATGTCACATATACGGACGTCATTTGTTTGATTGTATAGCGATCAGAGGAAGTATGCAGCAGGGCACACAGGTGCCATCACAGGAAAGTACAGAGGAGGATATTAACATGAATGTAAAACAGCCGGCAAGCGCATTGTCATCACCACGTTTCTGCAACATGGGCACTTTTATGAGGATGCCGAGACTCGATTCGGCGGAAGGTCTTGATTTTGCAATAGCAGGAGCACCATTCGACACAGCAAGTTCATTCCGTTCGGGATCACGTTTCGGTCCGGCAGCCATCAGAAGCATCTCAGCTATGATGAAGCCGAACAACGTTATACTCCAGGTGAACATCATGGACAGCCTCAAGGGCGCAGATCTGGGAGATTTCAACGTTACGCCGGGATATATCCATCCTACATACGATGCCATCGAAGCAGGCGTCAGTGCTATATGCGAGAAGGGCGCGATCCCTATCGTACTGGGCGGAGACCACTCCATCACACTTGCCGAACTCCGTGCAGTAGCAAAGAAGCATGGCAAAGTTGCACTGGTACACTTTGATTCACATTCCGACCTCTGTGACGAGGTGTTCGGACAGAAATACAACCACGGCACTCCGTTCCGCAGAGCTATCGAAGAGGGACTCATCGATCCGTCACACTCCATCCAGGTGGGCATGAGAGGTTCACTTTACGACCCTGACGAACACAAACTGGCAGCAGAGCTGGGCATGGAGCTGATCCCTGCACACAAAGTCCGTGAGATGGGCTTCGATGCTCTGATCAAAGAGATACTGGATCGTGTGGGAGATACACCTTGCTTCCTCACATTCGACATAGACTTCGTGGATCCTGCATATGCACCGGGAACAGGCACGCCGGAGGTAGGCGGGTTCACATCATACGAATCCCTCGATATCGTAAGACGTATCAAGGACCTCAACTTCATCGGATTCGACATTGTTGAAGTGCTTCCGGCATACGATACAGCCGGAGAGACTACGGCGTACCTGGCAGCCAACATAGTATTCGAATACCTCTCGATACTGGCTGCAAAGAAACAGGCAGGTAAATAAAATGGATGCGAATACAGAAAACATCAGAAAGCCCGCCCATGATATCGCAGAGGAGTTCATCGACGATATAGTCCCTGAGCTGGATCCGGACATGCAGTCGGCAGAGCTGGACGACATAAAGCTCGATCCGAAACGCAGAGTAAAAGGGTTGCTGCTGTTCCTTATCTGCAGCGCTATAGGCATAGCAGTATTTTTCTGTTCGATCACCAAAGGGGACGGCAGCTCCGAGACGCTGTTCAGCTTCCTTTACAACGGGTTCCTGGACCTGTTCGGGAATGCTGTGTACTGGGTGCTGACTGTCCTGATCGGCGGCAACCTGTGCCTCCATGTTTACCGCAAATACATAGACCGCGGGAAACATTCCAACATATTGCTGGACGTTTACGAGAACGATACGGTGGTGCACACTGTACTATTTGCACTGGGATTCATATATGTCCTGGTATATACCCTGTGGCTGACTCTCGGAGTCAATGCGCCTGACATGATCGTCAGCGATGCGACAGGGGGCAACGTTATCCCGCCGGTATGCAAAGGCGTATTCGGTATCATCATCATCGGTGCGATATTCATGCCGTTCCTGCTGAACTACGGCGTTCTGGAGATCGTAGGCGCTCTGCTGGAGCCGCTGATGAGACCGCTGTTCAAGGTGCCGGGCAAGGCTGCTCTGGATGCGACTGCATCCTTTGTAAGTTCATCATCGCTGGGCGTCCTGATCACAAACAGATTATGGAAAAACAACGTATACACCGAGAAGGAGATGGTCGCTATCATGACCGGATTCTCGGCGGTAAGTATCGGATTCGCAGGGCTGGTCATCGAGACGGCCGGCTGCGGTTCGGATTTTGCAAAGATATATTTCATCAGCTTCATCATGGTATTCATCCTTGAAATGATAATGGTAAGAATCCCGCCTGTGAGCCGCAAGTCGCACCTTTTCTACAACGGCAAGGAGCAGACTGAAGAAGAGCGCAAAGGTGAGGTGAAGTACAATTCGCAGACCATACCTCGCGGATGCAGCAGAGCTGTCAAGCGTGCTGCGATATCCAGAGGCCTCCACAGGGATGTGGGTCTCAGCCTCAAGGACAGCGTCGTGATCATGCCTCAGGTGCTGACAATGATCTCCGGCGTAGGTGTATCGGCAATGATAATCGCAGAATACACCCCTATATTCACATGGCTCGGCTACATTTTCCAGCCGCTGCTCATGCTCTGTCAGGTGCCGGATGCGGCTGCTATCGCACCGTCGATGCCTGTCGGTATCGCTGAGATGTTCCTGCCTGTTCTGGTAATGAACGGCACGGCAGCCAGCGTTGCCATCAGCATGAAGGCCCGCGTGTTCGTGTGTCTCGTGTCGATGGTACAGATAATCTTTTTCTCGGAGACAGCTACGGTTATGCTGGCAACGAAGTCGCCGATAAAGTTCTGGGAGCTGCTGGTATGCTTCCTGGAAAGAACTATCGTTGCGATCCCTCTCGCAGCCATTGCGATACACCTGTTCTTCTGATAGATAAAGTAAATGAAAACAACTTAAAACAGTAATCTTCTTCTCAGACACGCTGTGACCGGGGACAAACAACACTCCCCCCCCCGGATGCGGCGTGTTTGTTTTTTAGGCGGCGAGAAGCGAACATTTTCATTCTGTCTTTATCTGAAAAAATATGTTATAATGTATACAAACATCAGGAGGTACTGCCATGTGTAACGATTCAAGAAATAAGGATAAAAAGAAACTTATAACCATAAGCCGTGAGTTCGGCAGCGGCGGAAGACTTATAGGTCAGAAGCTCGCAGACAGGCTTGGCGTTCCGTATTATGACAAGCAGCTGCTGGACAGGATCGCTGAGGAATCCGGATTCAGCAAGGAAATGATGGAAGACGCAGAGAAGAAGGCAAAGAACAGCTTCCTTTACAGCCTGGCGTCAGCAATGGGTGCAGGAGAGTCCGGCCCTGAGAGTCTTTCCCTGAACGAGAGATTCTTCCTGGCACAGTTCGATACCATAAGGAACATCGCATCCGAGGGATCGTGCGTCATCGTCGGAAGATGTGCTGATTATGTCCTGAGAGGCATGCCGGAGGCGACGAATGTTTTCGTTTACGCCGAGGAGGCCGACAAGATAAAGAGGGCTGTGGAGCAGTACGGCGTTCCGGAGAATGAGGTGAAGAAGCTCATGAAGGACACAGACAAGGCGAGAGCCAACTACTATGCCTACCACACAGGCAGGAAGTGGGGCGAACCTGTGAACTACAACCTCTCTATAGACAGCGGATATATAGAGATCGACGATATAGTAGATCTGATAATAATGTACACAGACAGGAAGCTTTATAAATAAGGCTGCGAGAGGGCTGGCGCACCGGCGGGCAAAGATCCGCTGCTGCGCAGTCCTTTTTTCGTGCCCAGAAACGGCCGGGACAGTAAGCACCGGGGCATGGGTGGTTATCGATATGATGCGGTGAGAGTATGAATCAGACTGCTATCGTGGCGGATATGATGAATTGTGTTGGACTTATGCAAAATGCGACAGCAGCGGCGGTAAGCCACCAACGCTTACGCTCCAACAGGCTACCGCCTGCTTGCTGTCCGTTTTGCCAAGCGGATCGCCGATGGCTCTCCGGGCAAAAAGGCACGGACTAAAGTCCTGTGGCTCTCGCATGGGACTTTCCGCGATTTGCTTTGCAAACCGGGACAAGTCTCCAAGCGAAGCGAGTCGGAGCACTGAAAGTGCGTTGTCCCCGAAGCTATGATTCGGCGGAAGGTCCCCTGCGAGAGTTCCCCAGCTTCATCTGGCTCGGAACTCACCGCTCCGTTCTGCCTTGCAGATCGCCTGGGGCAGAACGGTAGTGGTAGAAAAATGAGGTCTTTTCAAAAAAATATCTACCCTGATGAGATGTTGGTGCTCAGTGTAGATACAGTTCATCAGCGGTCGAAGCATCATAGATCGCCTGCGACTCATCGAAAGAACAGGCGATTGTCGCCGGTTCTGTAAGAAGCAAGTGCTTGCTGCCATGCTGCGAAGTGTTGAAAATCGCCGGAACGGGTGATATACTCGTATCAGGTGAATAAGGGCGCAGTGTCGCCCTTTGTCCGGGTATGCAGCGGGCAGCCCGGCATATGTGTATGATCAACAGGCGGACAGAATGTTTGTTGCAGGAGGTGCAGTAATGGAGAAAAGAATAAGAGCAATGTATTTCAGCGGTACTGGTACCACAGAAAAAGTGACAACGGCAGTGGCATATAAAATGTGGGAACTGATGGATGCCGCGAAGACAGCAGGCGCAGACGGTGAAAAGGTACGTTTCACGAAAGCTGGGAATATCAACTTCACGCCGCCGGAGGCACGCAAACGTGAATACAAATTCGATGAAAACGATATAATCGTTTTCGGTACGCCGGTCATAGCAGGCAGAGTACCGAATGTACTTCTGAAGTTTCTGGATACTATCGCGGGCGGCGGTGCCATGGCGATTCCCGTTGTCCTTTATGGCAACAGGAACTACGACGATGCGCTTATCGAGCTGAGGAACATACTGGAAAACAAGGGATTCCATACAGTGGCCGGCGCAGCATTTATCGGGGAACATTCATTTTCCAGAAAGCTGGCGGCAGGCAGACCTGACGCAGAGGATATGAAGACTGCTGATGATTTTGCAGGAAAGGCAGCCGACAAGATACTGGGCATAATAAATGAAGCCGGCGGTGATAACGATAAGATCGAGGCGGCTCTTGAAGCGGCGTGCCCTGTGTATGTAAAGGGCTGCGATCCCATCAGGCCGTACTACAAACCCCGCGACCGCAAAGGCAATCATATCAACATCCTGAAAGTGAAACCGAAGCTCCATGCAGACAAATGCAACGGATGTGGTATTTGCATCGAGGTCTGCCCGATGGGCTCCATAAAACCGGAGGCGCCGGGAGTGGTGGACGGTATCTGTATCAAATGCTGCGGCTGCGAGAAGAAATGTCCGACTGGCGCATTGTATTTCGATGACCCGGGATATCTTTATCACAAAGAGGAACTGGAGCTGGGATATCCTGATCGCAAAGATCCGGAGCTTTTCGTATAGGATAGGAAATACCGGCGGGAAGGCAGACCGGAGGTGCGACATCACGAACTGCATAATGGTAGAGTTTTACGTAAAATTTTTCATAAAACCTACTGTACCAGGTCAGTGGCGGATGTGAAATGATCGGACGGCACGCTGATGGTAGAGTTTCTCAGGTAAAAAAATAAAAAATCTACCTAAGGCATCATGTACGCTTGCAAAATCTGGGGAATTGCAGAGATGGCAGTCTGGTTGTGGTCGAGATAGTAGATTTTCCAAATCCGCGATAGGCATGCAGCCGTCTTGCCCCGACAGACTCAGTGTGGAATGGAGCAACTCTTCACTCACGATCCGCGATCAGCATACAGCTGACATATCCCGACAGAGATCCGAAGCCACATATCTGCGCCGGATCCCGCCTTTTGCGAATTGACTACCGGCAGGATAAATGATATCCTAAAGAGTAATTACTGTGTCTGCCCATTCGCAGATGCAAGATGAAAGGAATGATTTTACAAAATGGCAGAAACTAAAGGTAAATATTACATTACTACCCCGATCTACTATCCGAGTTCGAACCTTCATATAGGTCATACGTACTGTACGGTAATGGCAGACGCCATGGCAAGATTCAAGAGACTTGCAGGCTACGACGTCAGATTCCTGACGGGAACAGATGAGCACGGACAGAAAATCCAGGACATCGCAAAGAAGAACGGCGTGACTCCGCAGGAATACGTTGACGGAGTCGTTGCAGGGATCAAGGATCTCTGGAAGACTATGGAGATCTCTTACGATGATTTCATCAGGACCACCGAACCGAGACACATCAAGAGAGTCCAGGCCATCTTCATGAAGATGTACGAAAAGGGCGACATATACAAAGGCGAATACGAAGGAATGTACTGTACTCCATGCGAGTCGTTCTGGACTGAGAGCCAGCTGGTGGACGGCAAGTGTCCTGACTGCGGCAGACCGGTGCAGAAGGCCAAGGAAGAAGCATATTTCTTCAGACTTTCCAAATATCAGGACAGGCTCCTGGAGCTGTTCGAGAAGAACCCGGACTTCCTGCAGCCTGAAACAAGAAGGAACGAGATGGTAGCTTTCGTCAAGCAGGGACTGGAAGATCTGTGTATTTCCAGATCCACTTTCGACTGGGGCATCCCTGTACCTATCGACGACAAGCATGTTATCTACGTATGGCTGGATGCACTCACGAACTACATCACCGCGCTGGGGTATCCTGACGAGCCTGAACTTTACGAAAAGTACTGGCCGGTGGACGTCCATCTGGTGGGTAAGGAGATCGTAAGATTCCACTCCATCATCTGGCCGGCAATGCTGATGTCCATCGAGGAGCCGCTGCCTAAGCAGGTACTGGGACACGGCTGGCTGCTGCTTGAGGGCGGCAAGATGTCGAAGTCCAAAGGCAACGTGGTGGACCCTGTGAAACTCATCGACAGATACGGCATCGACGCGCTGAAATATTTCCTGCTGAGAGAATACACCTTCGGACAGGACGGCGTGTTCACCAACGAAGTCATGCTCAAGAGGATGAACTACGACCTGGCAAACGACCTGGGCAATCTCGTATCCAGGACAGTTTCCATGATAGAAAAATACAACGGAGGATTCGTTCCTGAGCTGACAGATGCAAAGGATGCAGTTGACGATGACCTCAAGGCTGTTGCAACAGGCGCAGCTGCAAAGGTGGAAGCCAACATGGACAAGTTTGCATTCAACATGGCGCTGGAAGACATCTGGACTGTAGTGAGAAGAGCCAACAAATATATCGACGAAACTATGCCGTGGGTACTGGCAAAGGACGAAGCGCAGAAGCCGAGACTGGACAATGTGCTCCACAACCTGGCAGAATCCATCAGGATAATTTCCATACTCATCCACCCGTTCATGCATACTACAGCTGACGAGATAAGAAAGCAGCTGGGACTCTGGTATTCAGACGTGGCATGGGAGGATGCGTTCGTGTTTGAGATGATGCAGGGCGAGCAGGTGAAGAAGGGTAAGGCTATTTTCCCTCGCCTCGACATCGAGAAAGAGCTGGCTGAGCTCGAAGCCATGAAAAATGAAGGCAAGGAAGAAAACATCCCGCTGGAACTGAAGGATGAGATCGAGTACGACGATTTTGACAAGATGGATTTCAGAGTGGGAACCATCCTTTCAGCTGAAAAGCATCCTAAGGCTGACAAGCTGCTGGTGTTCCAGGTGAAGATGGGCACTGAGACGAGACAGATAATCTCCGGCGTGGCACAGTACTTCAAGCCGGAGGAATGTGTAGGCAAGAAAGTAGTCGTAGTAGCCAACCTGAAGCCGAGAAAGCTGAGAGGCCTCGAGTCAAAGGGCATGATCCTCTTTGCAGACAACGAAGTAGACGGCAAAGTGAGATACGAATTCGTGACTACGATTGCAGCCGACGGAAATCCGGTAGCGTAGACCGCAGAGCCTGCGACCCTGGCAGTCATATGCAGAACTCCCGACGCGGCGGGGATAAAATAACGAAAGAGCCAGTCCTCACCGGGCTCCGGCATTGTGCCGGGAGACCGGCAGATGGGAATATGGCTCTTTTTTCGTTTGAAAAGAGGTCTCTGTTGCAGATCAGGCCTAAAATCCACCTGAATGAAGA
The DNA here is from genome assembly GCA_905193765.1 of uncultured Eubacterium sp. Classification (GTDB taxonomy): domain Bacteria; phylum Bacillota; class Clostridia; order Peptostreptococcales; family Anaerovoracaceae; genus Lentihominibacter. The sequence continues at coordinate 27,237 of CAJJPZ010000003.1, read as the reverse complement.
AATCGATACATTTACGCAATGTGAGGCGCACATAAGGAGCGTTCCGGCCAGTGCTGAGCAGTTGAAAGTACCGGAACCATCCGGACGTGTGGAGTTGTCGATACTTTCAGGAGTGAAGGGAGGCTGATATGACGTGGTTCGGGAGCGAAAAAGTACCGAAATCACCCGGCTGTGTGGAGTTCTCGATACTGTCTGAGTATCAGTAGGCGATCCGGATCGAACAGTTCAGGCTGCGCTGTGCATTACTGACATATGTCAAAAATGGTTATTGACATATGTCAGTAATGGGCGTATGATAATGATGTGAGAAGGATCGCATCAGAAGCGGTCTTTCTATATGAAATTAATGAAATGAAGCAGGATATGTTGCCAGTGCAGGGAGGTGTGCAGTTTGTCAAGGCCGAGAAAATGCAGGAGAGTATGTCATTTTCCATATATACTGGGTTTCTCCCCGGAGTACCCGGACGATGATGGGGTCGATGTGTCTGTTGAAAACGGCACAGTATCCGATAACCGGGAAAAAGCGGCCGACGGCTATAGTGCATGGGCTGCGGAGGCAGAACGCAATACCGTTGTGATGACTGTGGATGAGTACGAGACTATACGTCTTATCGACAAGGAGGGTATGTCTCAGGAACAGTGCAGCGATTTTATGCAGATCGCCCGGACGACTGTGCAGCATATATATACCAGTGCACGGAAGAAACTGGCAGATGCACTGGTTGACGGCAGACCGCTGCGCATCGGAGGCGGAGATTATCAGCTCTGTGACGGAGGCAATGCCATGTGTTGTCGCAATACCTGCTGGAAACAGGAATTCAGCCGGATATATGCCGGACCGAAAGGAGAAGGAATCATGAGGATCGCAGTTACGTATGAAAACGGAGATATTTTTCAGCACTTCGGACACACAGAATATTTCAAGGTGTACGATGCCGAAGACGGGAAAGTGGTGTCTTCGGAAGTGGTGAGCACTGAAGGGAACGGACATGGAGCCCTGGCAGGGATACTCAGAGCCATGAATGTGGATATGCTTATCTGCGGAGGTATAGGCGGCGGTGCGAGGAATGCACTGGCTGCAGAAGGTGTAGAACTCTACGGCGGAGTTTCAGGCAGTGCGGATGCTGCGGTGGAAAAACTGCTGGCAGGCAGACTTGATTTCGACCCTGAAGCAAAGTGCAGCGGCCACGAAGGACATGAACATGGACATACCTGCGGCAGCCACAGCTGTGGCAGGTGATGCAAAATCGGGGTGACGCATCATACGCTGCTGCATCGATCCAGTGTGAATGATCCAGGACAGTATGATGCGGGATACAGTACTGCGGATCTGCAGTTGTATGACTGAACCGTGGATCTTTTCAACAAAAAATGATGTGACAGCAGGCAGTGCCGGGACGGTATCCGGGTGCTGCCTGTTTTGCAGTATGACGGGCATGCTGTCGGCCTGCGGGGATTCAGATGGGTCACAGTGGATGATGACGATGCTGCGAAGCAGCAGGATGGAACCGGAGGTCCAGAGCCGTGCGGCTTTTCCGCGGGGATTGATTTTACAGTGTGAAAGTTGTAAAATCATTGCAGATAAGAAAGAAATCCAACATAGACAATAAACGATACAGGAGGAAACCATGCTGTTTGATTCACATGCGCATCTTAATAACGGAGAGTTAACGGAGGAGGAAAGACAGGCCTGGGTCAGAGCCATAGAGGAATCGCCGCTGGACTATGTCATGAACGTGGGCTTCGATCCGGCCAGCTCGCTGCTGGCGGCGGAGCAGGCTGAAAAATACCCATGGTGTTATGCTGCGGCAGGATGCCATCCTCACGACACGAAGGATATGGATGAAGCGAAGCTGCAGATGATCCGTGAGATAGCGGGAAGGGACAAAGTCATGGCCATCGGTGAGATAGGTCTCGACTATCATTACGATCTTTCCGACCGCGACGTCCAGCGGGAGTGGTTCCGCAGGCAGATACGCCTTGCCAACGAGCTGAAAATGCCCATAGCCGTACACGCCCGTGAGGCCGACCAGGAGGTCATGGATATACTGAAGGAAGAGGGGGCTTTTTCCGATGAGCGCAAAAGCTGGTTCCCGAAGCGTCCCGATCCGGAGGGGTATGTGACCGGCAGACCGGGAGCATTATCTTCTGACGGGAGTGCCGGTTTCGGCGAAGAAACCGGATCCGGGGAAAATACCGGCAGCACAGTCTCAATGTGCGATGACGCCAGGGTGCTGCTCCACTGTTTTTCAGGCAGCGCCGAGCTTGGGAAACAGTATGTCCGGATGGGAGCCACGATCTCAGTGGCAGGGCCGGTGACATACAAGAACAACCGCAAGACTGCAGCGATGGTCAGTGAGATACCCCTCAGCTTCCTGATGGTGGAGACCGACTCGCCATATCTCACGCCGGCACCTTTCCGCGGCAGGCCGAACATGCCGCCTTATGTGGAACACACAGCCGCAAAGATCGCAGAGATAAAAGGGATATCCTTCGAGACCGTTGCCGAACAGACGAAACGGAACGCGATGCGTTTTTACGGGATAAAGTAAAAACTGATCCGGCAGGTCCGCCTGCCGGGATCCCCAGCACCATGATGCAGCAAAGAGCATCGCTGAACAGGTGCAGGCTGGTCTGCTGATCCTGCCTGCACTGGACTCTGTATAATGTGAGAAGTTTTAATGAGTAAATATACATCCCGCAAAAACACCTGTAAAACTGCCGGAAATGTGTACAAAATCAATAAAAACCCCAAATTTGTGTACATGGATCGAGCTTTTTCGCATGAAAACATGGCGAGATCAAAGTAAAAAGCGGAACTTTCGAAATGGTGATGCGGTCACGGTGAATGATTATGCGTCACAACAGCTAAAACCCTTGAAACTCCGTGTATAACTATACATGACGAAAACATAGCAAACCGGCGCATGTACACATTTTTTAGCATCTGCTGCGAAATGTACACATATTCCCTGATATTTCCACCAAAACAGCAAAGTGCATCGCTAAACAGGAGCATGATTTCGAAGGTGACATCCGGGAGATCGATATCTGTGCAGCAGTATCTGTTCATGCTGCGCCCACATAAAACTTACGGTGTAAACGGCGCAAGTTTCATGTGACTCTGCCGGCAGTCCCGTCGGTTTGATGCAGATCCGTCAGGGTCATTTCTGTTTATATGAACCCGTCTCTGAAAAAATCCAGTAAATTTTCTGCTGTCGCCGGATTACGACAAATTTCCTATTACGGCGCGTGTATAATACCTTACAGTTCCTGCGGGACAGGCTCCTGCAGGGAAACAGGGTTATTGTGATCAGAGATCAAGGAGAACAGTTATGCAGGATCCAGGGACTGCCGAATGCAGACCGGCCAAATCAGAAGAAAAGAGAACAACGTCGACTGTGCGCAGTCGTATCGCCGGAGTGTTTTTCATGACAGTGCTGACATTCCTGATGAGCAGCGTGCCCCTGGGCGGAGGGTGCTTCCCGGGAGCTGCTGCGCTGACTGCATGCACGGCGTCAGCATCAAGACGGAACCTGTATCTTGCAGTGCCTTCACTGCTGGCGATACTGCTGCAGATCAGACGCGGCAGCGACGCTTATGGAAGCCTGGCCGCAGTGGTCATATGCGGAGTGTTTTTCGCAGCGGCATCTGCGGCAGTGACCAGGCAGCTGTATATCGCTATCATCGCAGCATGCGTGATGATCATCAGCGAGAGCATCTGCAGACTGGCAGGCGGCGCAGTGTACAGGATCAGGCCGGAAGACCTGATAGTCGAGGGACTGACGGTGTTCTGCCTCGTGTTCATTTTTCATATTTTCATGCAAACCATACAAACTATGAAAGCAGCTGTTCCATACGGGACCGGATCCCCCGGGGATCACAGATATGCAGGGAGCACGATGCTGCCGCTGACCGCTTTTGCATCAGTGAGTGTCATTGCGTTCTGCGGTACAGGTCTCGATTTCATGGTGTGGGCATTCATCGTATTCATATCCCTCTGGGCGCTGGCTTATCTGACGCCGGCGCAGGCGATGCTGGTGACATTCATCGGCGGAGTGACTTCGGCAGTGGCCGGACAGTCGCAGTGGGGAATACTGGTGAGCCTTCTTGCCGGAACAGCTGCGGCCTCCTTTTTTGACGACATATCGGGCATGGTCGCATGGAGACACGGAGCCGACCGGTATTTTACAGCCGGGCAGACTTCTGCGGAAGCTGAGCAGGATGACCGGACGTCGCCATGCAAAAGGCGGGCGTCCCTCACAAAACTGAAGAAAGATCTGAGGATAATTATACTTACTCTGATATATATTTTTACATGCGGCGCAGTCGGATCCGCCGGGGACGGAGTGATCCTGGGGGTAGATACATACACGCTGCTGACAGCTGCCGCCGCATTCACGGTGGTGAACTGGAAAGCCGGCAGGAAAATGGAAGAGATCGCAGGCGCTTTTGCATGGGGAGGATCGGCAGGCGCTGCAGGGCAGACTTACGGATCGGGCGGAGACGCGGGATCCGGCAGTGCTCTGCAGCTGCTGGCAGATGGAGAACAGGAAATGGCCGCCCTGGATGAACTTTACAGCACATATCTGGACAGCAGATCGATGCTGGCCAACCAGTTCGAGCTGACACGACAGATACTGGAAAAAACACGCCGCAGACTGTCCCGCAGGGCACGGACCGGCGTGGACTGTGATGAAGGCGCATACAGGTTCCACGCAGACATAGCAGCATCCCAGTGCGCTGCTCTTGGCGGGATCAACGGAGACTGCTGCGGATGGCAGGACATCGGCGACGGGCAGATAGCCATCGTCCTCAGCGACGGCATGGGCAAAGGCAAAAAGGCCGCGTCGGAAAGTCTGATGGTAGTGCGCACGGTGCTGTCCCTGCTGCGTTCAGGAGTCCGCGCAGACACCGCTCTGAAGACGATAAACTCCGTGATGCTGATGAAAGACGACGGCGACTCCTTCGCTACGCTGGATCTTGTCATCGCCGACCAGCGCAGCGGACGGGCGAAATTCTACAAGATCGGAGCTGCGCCTACACTGCTGCGAAGGAAAGACCATATCGAAGAGATGAAGCTTTCAGCAGTGCCCCTGGGCATCGTCAACGGCCTGAAGGTGAGATATATGGAAGCCACGCTGAGACGGGGAGACTGGATCATTATGATGTCCGACGGCGTCAGCGACGGAGGCACTAACCGGTCACTGGTGGGAGATATAAGCGAGACAGCTGCAAAGATAAGATCCGACAATCCCCAGGTCATGAGCGACCTGATACTGGATCAGGCGGCGGACAGCTACGCCCTCAGGGAACGCGACGACCTGACGGTGGTAGTGGCGAAACTGCTGTGACATATCGCAGATTTCTTTCAAATAAACATCTTCCGCCGCGGGTTTCTGTGGTACAATATCAGTATGCTGATAGATAAAGTAAAAAAGACGATAAAGGAAAACGAACTTTTGAAATACGGTGAGCACATTGTGACAGGCCTTTCCGGAGGTCCTGATTCAGTGTGCCTTTTTCATGTGCTGCTGTCGCTGCAGGAGGAGCTGGACCTGAAGCTGTACCCGGTGCACATAAACCACAAATTCCGGCCGGGAGCCGCGGAACGCGATCAGGACTATGTGGAAAATCTCTGCGCGGAGCACGGCATACGCTGCACCACCGTGGTCAGGGACTGCGGGAAGCTGGCGGCGGAGCTGGGGATGACGGATGAAGAAGCGGGCCGCAAAGTACGGTACGACACCTTCCGCAGTGTGGCGGAGGAGATCGCCGCCGGACAGGACGGAGAGTCGCCGGTATCCCCGGAACATATAAAGATCGCAGTGGCTCAGAATGCTAATGACCAGGCGGAGACCATACTTTTCAGACTGCTGAGGGGCACAGGCCCCGACGGGCTGGCCGGGATCGCATACAGCCGCAGCGAAGGCAGGTTCAGGGTCATCAGACCCATACTGGACATCACCCGCAGCGAGATCGAGAACTACTGCCGCGACAACGGACTGGATCCGGTCATCGACCACACCAACAGCGAGACCGTCTACGCCCGCAACAGGATAAGGCTCAAGCTGCTGCCGCTGCTGGAACAGGAATACAATCCCGGCATAATGGCGGCACTGGACCGCCTCGGCAGGATCGCCGCAGACGACAGAGACTACCTGTGGCAGCAGACCGAAGAGATTTACAGACAGGCCGTGATCATGGAAAATGAAGACGCCGTGACCCTCGATCTGGCAAAGGTCAGGGGCGCCCACAGAGCCATCCGTCACCGCCTGCTGATGAGAGCACTGGAGGTGACAGGCCTCGGCAGCGACGTGACGGAGGAACGTCTTGCGGCGGCAGACAGGATCATCGACAGCGATCCGGACGCAGGGATGAAGCGGATACAGCTGCCCCATGGCTATGAGATAAAGACATCCTACGGCAGAGTCATATGCGGACGGAGCCGGGCTGGTCATGGCAGCGGGAACGATGATGATAACGCGGGTTTTTTACGAAATCCGGGAAAAATGTCCGCAAACGCGCACAAAATTCCGAAAAAAGAACACAAAAAACTCGAAATACGTGCGGAACTGACGGAAGACATGGAACGGATCAGCGAGGCCGTGAAGGCCTTTGCAGAGGGCAGGAGACCGGCAGGCGCAGCAGTCTTCGACGCAGACAAACTGCATGGAGATCCGGAGGAGATCCTCAGATCCCTGACGATCCGACACCGCCGGGAGGGCGACTATATAAACTTAAGAGGCGGACGAAAAAAACTCAGGAAACTGATGATAGACATGAAGATACCCGCAGATGAGCGCGACAGTATATGGCTGCTGGCATACGGCAGCGAAGTGCTGAGAATGGCGGGCGGACGTTATGCCGAAGTATACAGACCGGACAGCAGCACGAAGCGTCTGCTCATAGTGGATTTTGTGTGAAATAACAAATGATATAGCCTTGATGCTGTTGAATTTTGGTGGTATTCATGGTAAAATATTATACTATTATTTGTTTGTATAAACAAAAAGATGACAAACGGAGGACGAACCCTTGAAAAAGCTTACTAAAAACATCGGAGTCTATCTGATCATATTCGCCCTGGTGATCGCCATGGTGTGGTTCTACACCAACGGCACGCCTAAGGATGAGAAGGAAATAAAGATTTCCACGATGATCGAATATCTTCAGGACAAGAAAGTCGAGAGCGTGCAGGTGGAAGATACCAAGGTCACTGCCAGACTGCAGACAGGCAAGACAGTATATGCCTATGTGGACAGCGCAGTGGGACTGAGCTACGTGTACGATTCATATATCATGCCAATGGTCGACAAGCATGAGATCAAACTGGAGAGCCCGGAGCCTAAGAAAGAATCGATATTCATAACACTGCTGCCGACATTCATCATGATAGCCATCATGATAGTGTTCTTCATACTGATAATGAATCAGAGCGGCGGCGGAGGCAAAGCGATGTCTTTCGGCAAGAGCAGAGCCAAACTGCAGAAGGACAGCGACCTTAAGAAGATAACCTTCAAGGATGTGGCGGGCCTGAAGGAGGAAAAGGAGGAACTCGAAGAGATCGTCGACTTCCTCAAACATCCTGCCAAATACAACAGTCTTGGAGCCAGGATACCTAAAGGCATACTGCTGGTAGGCCCTCCGGGAACAGGTAAGACGTATATTTCCAGAGCCACAGCCGGAGAAGCCGGTGTGCCGTTCTTCACCATAAGCGGATCGGACTTCGTAGAGATGTTCGTCGGCGTAGGTGCATCCAGAGTCAGAGACCTCTTCGAGCAGGCCAAGAAGAACGCACCGTGTATCGTTTTTATAGACGAGATCGACGCTGTGGGACGTAAGAGAGGCGCAGGCCTTGGCGGCGGACACGACGAGAGAGAGCAGACTCTCAACCAGCTTCTGGTGGAGATGGACGGTTTTGCAGAAAATACAGGAATAATAATACTTGCAGCTACCAACAGACCTGACGTTCTGGATCCGGCACTGCTGAGACCGGGAAGATTCGACCGTCAGATCGTCATAGGCATTCCTGATATCGTGGGAAGAGAAGAGATTTTCAGGATACACTCCAGGAACAAGCCGCTGGACAAGAGCGTGGATCCGAAGGTACTGGCAAGACGTACGCCGGGATTCTCACCTGCCGATATCGAGAACATGCTCAACGAAGCGGCGCTCCTGGCAGCCAGACGAAACGGCATGAGGATCAGGATGGAGGAAATAGAAGAAGCCATCACCAAGGTCATCGCCGGACCGGAGAAGAAGAGCAGAGTCATAAGCGAAGAAGAGCGGAAACTCACCGCTTACCACGAAGCCGGTCACGCAGTGGTGGCGCATGTGCTGCCTAAGACCGATCCGGTGCACCAGATAACCATAATACCGAGAGGCAGAGCAGGCGGATTCACGATGATCCTGCCTAAGGAAGATAAATACTACGGCACTAAGGAGACGATGAGAGAGCAGATCATACATCTGCTGGGCGGACGTGTGGCAGAGATGCTGACACTGGACGATATCAGTACAGGTGCCAGCAACGATATCATGAGAGCTACAGAGATAGCCAAGGAAATGGTGACGAAGTACGGTTTCAGTGACAAGCTTGGTCCTGTGAACTACAGCTCATCGGATGAAGTGTTCCTGGGCAAGGACTTCTCAACAAGGAAGAACTATTCCGAGGAGACTGCTTCGGAGATAGACGAAGAAGTAAAGGCTATAATCGAGGAAGCCTACGACGCTGCAAAGAAGATCCTTACAGAGCATATGGAACAGCTCACGAACGTGGCAGAAGGTCTGCTTGCAGTAGAGACTCTGGACAATGCTCAGTTCGAGCAGCTGTATGACGGAGATATCACACCGCAGCAGCTGGCAGAAGAACTCAAGGAGGAACTGGAAAAGAAACGTCAGAAGGACGAGGCAGAAGCTGTAGAAGCGGCAAAGCAGCTCAAGCGCAGGCAGGAACGCGAGAAGGAAAAGTTCATCCAGGAGCTTGCAGAGACTGCTAAAGCAATGGAAGCTGAAAAGGGAAAGCGTAAATTCGGACCTACGATAATGACATACAATGATGTCACCAACGAGGCGAAACCGTACAGACCTGATGAAAAGGATACTGAAGCGGATATGCCTGATACACAGGATGCGCCTGAAAATGACCGTGACGACGATATGCCGAGCGAAGAGGAGCTGGCTGTGTACGACACAGACTATCTCCATGCAGATGATGAAGAAGTAACGGATGAGGGCAGCGATACGGCGGAAGATAGAGACGGCGAGTCCGGAGAAAGAAGGAAATAATATGAAAGTTACTGTTGTTGACTGCCTGAAACTGGATACGTTCAGGAATGCGGAGCTCGTTGCAGGCACGGCAAAAACATCCAACGAAGTCAAGACTGTGACGCCGCTGGAGATATTCAGCCCCGATGACATGGAGCTGTATCAGGGAGACGATACGACGATCATCCTGACAGGCTTCCTGGGCGTCAGGGATGACAAGACAGCGCAGTGTGAGATGATAAGAAAAGCCGCTGAGCGCGGCTGCGCAGCTGTGGCAGTATGCTATATGGGCAGGGTGCTGAAAAAACTGGACAGCGAAGTCAAAGCTGCCGCAGATGAATGCGGAGTGCCGCTGATCAGGATGGACCCGGCGGTTACGCCCTCCGGGATCATAACAGATGTGATGGACAGCGTGCTGTACGGAGACAACTTCAGGAACACTCTTATAAGCAATACGGTATTTCACCTGCTGAATTTTGAGAAGCACAGCAACTTCCAGTCAGCAGTCAGAGAAGCCGCCATAAACAACGACTTCCAGCTGATAATTCTCAGCGAGGACTTCAACCCGATACTCACTGTGGAGACAAGACACAACGCCACCATAGAAGACGCCATCAAGCTGGGTCGGGAACACAATGTAGAGAACAGCGCCAGGGCGTATACGATGATAGACGTCAACGGCGTGCTGACCTACTGGGGACCCGTGACCATAAGCGGTGAGAAATACTATATGTTCATCGTTGACAACGAAGACTCCTACACTGCCGGAGAGATAACTAAACTGGCGGAGATCATAGAGCTGGCAATGGGCATGTGGAAATACACGCCTGAGCGGGATACCAAAGCGGAATTCATCAAAGCGCTGATGAGGGGCAACAAGAGCCTGGCATATTCCCTTAAGGATGAAGCCAAGATCAACGGAGATGATATAAGGTGCGTATTTTTCTCGAAAGGCATCGGAGCAGAAGCGGAGACGAAGTTCTTCACCGAGTTCGAGAAAGAGGAAGAACTCACCGTTATGAAGATAACCGAAGGCGATGAGACCTACGGCATGATCCTCAGTCTGGATGAAGAATCCTCGGAGATCAGCGACAACAACAGCTGTGTGCAGCTCTTCAGCAGGATGAAAGTCAGGAAGGACGCCAGGATATTCCACGTCACAGGCCTCAACGGCATCGAGGGCGCAGGAGACGCATACAGACTGATCAGCGAGAGCTGGGATTTTGTGCAGGGGATATTCCCGTACAAGCGCGTCTTCAACAAATACGATCTGACACTGGTGAGCAACTGCATCAACATACAGATACAGGGCGGTTTCGTCAAGAAAAATTATATAGAGCTGCTGGAACCTTTCAAGGAAGCCGGGGAGACAAAGGGCAGACAGCTCCAGGAAACTCTGGAGACCTTCGTACTGGACGCCGGAATGAACAGCAGCAAGACAGCGGAATTCATGGGCATACACGCCAATACGGTGCAGTACAGGCTCAAGAAGATAAACGAGATGCTGGGAGTAGAGATCACAGGCAACAGAGTCCTACCCGGACTCACCATGGCCCTGGCACTCAAACGACTGGAACGCGTGGTCAACTAGTTCAATACATGTCCCCGGGAGAATACCGGATCCTTCCGGGATCATGATAAAATATCGCTAAAAATTCAAGATAAGGAGACGAACATGTATTTTAATTATCTGGAAAAAGCAGATCCTGAAATAACGGCTGCAATGAAAAGAGAGATCAACCGTCAGGAAACCAAGATCGAGATGATCGCTTCAGAGAATTTCGTAAACTATGAGATCATGGAAGCAATGGGCAGCGCACTGACAAACAAATATGCAGAAGGCTATCCGGGAAAGAGATACTACGGCGGATGTGAATTCGTAGACGAAGTGGAGACACTGGCTATCGAACGTGCCAAGAAGATCTTCGGCGCAGACCACGCCAACGTACAGGCTCATTCAGGCGCCAACGCCAACACAGCAGTCTACCAGGCAGTGCTGAACTACGGAGATACAGTACTGGGTATGGACCTTTCCAACGGCGGACATCTGTCACACGGATCCCCTGTGAACATTTCAGGTAAGTCATACAACTTCGTTTCATACGGCCTGGATCCTGAAACAGAGACCATCGATTTCGACAATGTGAGAGAACTGGCTCTGAAGCACAAGCCTAAACTCATCGTTGCAGGCGCATCAGCATATCCTAGGATCATACATACAGATAAATTCAAAGAGATCGCTGACGAAGTAGGCGCTCTGCTGATGGTAGACATGGCTCACGTTGCAGGTCTGGTGGCTACAGGACATCATCCTAATCCGATGGAATATGCAGACATCGTGACAAGTACCACACATAAGACACTGAGAGGGCCGAGAGGCGGTCTGATCCTCTGCAAGGAAGAATTCGCCAAGGCCATCGATAAGGCTATATTCCCGGGAACACAGGGAGGTCCGCTGATGCACGTGATCGCAGCCAAGGCTGTCTGCTTCAAGGAAGCAATGGAACCGGGATTCAAGGATTACCAGGAACAGGTCATAAAGAATGCACAGGCACTGGCAAAGGCCCTGAATGCCAAGGGCTTCGATCTGGTTTCAGGTGGAACAGACAACCATCTCGTACTGGTGAAGCTGGTCAACAAGAACATAACAGGCAAGCTGGCAGAGAAGCTGCTTGACGACGCCAACATAACAACGAACAAGAACACTATCCCTAATGATCCTCAGAGCCCGTTCGTAACAAGCGGTCTGAGAATGGGTACGCCTGCCATGACAAGCAGAGGCTTCAAGGAAGAAGACGTAGCAAGAACAGTTGACGCTATCGCTCTCGTCATCGACAATCCTGAAGATGCTGCAGCTATGGAAGAAGCAAGAAAGATCGTCAAGGAACTGACAGACAAGTACCCGCTGCACAAGAACTTCGGCAAGTTCTAAGTCGCAGGAGGGTGCAGATCCCGGAGACATCCGGATCATATCTTGAAAACAGGGGAGATGCATGCCTGAACAGGCAGTGTATCTCCTTTTTCTTTGATGATACGCGGTAAAGTCATGTATACTCTGAACGAATAACGTACATGGAACAGTATCAGAACATGGGATGTGATAAAATACCAAAGGATACCATGTGGCGGAGCACATATGGATTTTGTAAAGTTCAACAGTCTATTTAACGGATGCGTGTTTTTGAAAACTAACTGATAGCTAATTAAGTCTTGACGGCTCGAATATAAGGTAGTATTATGAAATTATATAACATACCGGCCTTAATATATAGGGAAAGAACTGATGCAGGGAGCTTCGTTTCTGCTTGCAGGGTTCATTTTCCTTGCAGCTGATCTTATACAGTTCGTATACCAGAAAAAGCTGAAGGACAGATATTCTCTTATATTCATGTTCATTCTGGTGACGGGGCTTATAATGTGCGTGCTGAGCGAGCTGTCTATTGAACCTGCCGGTTTCGTACCTTTCAGTCAAAGAGTGCAGTTCCTGACAGCATCGGCAGGATGCTATATATGTATATTGCTGATATCCTATGAAATGCTCAGATATGGTCGTTACAGGCTGAGCAGTATATGGGCCGCCGACAGAAAATGGGAACAGTATCTGCACAGGATACTGCTTATGATCGGGATCGCAGCGGTCGTAGCAAATGTGCACGGTCATTTCATATATGATATCGATCCAGACGGATCAACGAAGGAAACAGCGCTTTATATGCCTTTTATGGGATTTATAACCTGTATATGTATTCTTAATGCCTGCTGTATAGTAAACAAGTGCAGAAGATCCATAGACCACAGGGTCATTTCGATCCTGATAGCATATTCGGTCATGATACTGGGGATCATCATCAGTGCATTCGGATCCGATATGATGTTTATGTGTTTCGGAGTCGTAGTCAGCACAAATATCATATATCTCAAACTGAGCAACCCGCTGACATACCTCGACACGAATACTGACTGTTTCAACCTGACATATTTCAGACAGATCTTTGTCGAACGTCAGAGGAAGGCAGTGCCTCAGTATCTGCTGGTCATAGAGCTCTATCAGATGGAACGGATAACAAGGGTGTACGAGAAAGGTATCGAGGAAAAGCTCATCAGCAAGATCGCAGACAGGCTGAAAGCCTTTGACAGCATAAAAAACATATTTCATACCAGACTTGAGAGGTTCGTGGTGGAAGCAGACTCTGAGGAAGCGCTGGACACCATGGCGAAATGCATCAGGAAAATGTTCAGAGGCAGCATGAATGTCGATGGCAGATCAATAAGGTGCGCCGCATCTCTGATGGAACTGGTGGATCTCCGTGACATAGAAAGTATAGAAGCTCTGACACTCTATGTCAGGTTCCTGCTGAAACAGGCTGAGAAGTCAGGCAAGACACAGATAGTAAAGGATACTACGGAAAACAGGGAAATGTTCTATGCGGAACAGGAGATAGAACGGGTGATGGAGGACGCCATCAGGAACGACAGGATGGAGACCGTATATCAGCCGGTATATTCACTGAAAAAGAAACGCTTCGTTTCCATGGAAACACTGAGCAGGCTGCGCCATCCTGTGACAGGACAATGGATGTCTCCGGAGGTGTTCATACATCTGGCAGAGGAGAGCGGACACATAATGGAGATAACCAAGCTGCAGCTCAGGAAAGTATGCTGGTTCATCAGGGAAAATGAAGACGTCATGGAGTATCTGGACGATATCAAGATAAACATCTCCGCTGTGGAGCTGGGCGACCCGGATCACTGTGACGAGCTGATATCAATAATAAAGTCATGCGGAGTGGATACAGGCAGACTGAGATTCGAGATCACAGAGACCGCAGTCATACACAATAAAGCGGAAGTTGAACTGAGTTTTACAAAGTTCAGACAGGCAGGGATAAGTCTGTGTATAGATGATTTCGGATCGGGATATGCAGACTTCAGCAACCTGGTAGAACTCCCGGTAACAGGAGTAAAGCTGGACCGTTCGCTGCTGACAGGCATCTGTAGCAGTGATTTCGCAGCTACGTTCTACAGGAACGTGGTAAGGACCCTCAGTGAACTGGGCTTCGACGTGATAGCCGAGGGTGTCGAGAAAGAAGAGGAAGTGGAGCTCCTGGGCAGATGGGGCGTGGACAAGATACAGGGATACTACTACGCCAGACCTGCAAGAGCCGGCGAGATCAGAGAGATCGTCATACCGGCGGGACAAAGCTGATACGGATCATACAGGATCCGGAGCAGAATGTTCTGCAAACCACATTTGAAAAGGAGCAGCAGCGTAACATATGCTGCTGCATTACGACGGTACCGGAGACTGCTGAACGGTACCGTTTTTTGTACTAAAAATGCCTGAAGAAACGCATATCCACTGGACAGAAAAGCCGTGATGCGGTATCATTATATATAAGCATTAATCTATGTACCAGGTCAATGAAGCGGGCTTAAAGGCCCGCTTCTGTATTCTGACAATATTCTTTTTAAACCCGCATTTTTCAACAGATGGCAAATATAAAAACAGTGCCGATGAATAATGTATACAAGATTAAAAGCGTTGAAAAGTACGGGAGCATACGTTATAGTGGGTTATGGAATTAATGTGTAATGACATTTTTATTATGTAGGAAATATCGTTTTCGATATTTCCGGAATATCAACAAAAGTTTCATATGATAAAACGTGGCGAAGCCACTTTTGTTCTAAGGAAAAGTCTAAAGCACGAATATAAGGAGGCGCGCAGATGAACAAGCTTGAAGAACTCCGTACCAAAAAAGAAAAATTCGCACAGGGAGGCGGTAGTAAGAGAATCGAAGCACAGCATGCCAAAGGCAAGCTGACTGCCAGGGAGAGGCTGGACATCCTTTTTGACAAAGACAGCTTTGTCGAGATCGATGTTTTTGTGAAACACAGATGCAATAATTTTGGAATGGATAAAAAAGAACTGCCGGGAGACGGCGTTGTTACAGGATACGGTCAGGTAGATGGAAGGCTGGTATTCGCCTTTGCACAGGACTTCACGGTAAGCGGAGGTTCGCTGGGAGAATATCACGCAGAAAAGATCGTAAAAGTACAGGGCATGGCACTCAAGATGGGAGCTCCGATAGTCGGACTCCAGGATTCAGGCGGAGCCAGAGTCGAAGAAGGTGTGGCCGCACTTTCGGGATTCGGCAAGATCTTCCGCAATAATACTATTTCGTCGGGAGTCATTCCTCAGATATCGGTAATAATGGGACCTTGTGCAGGCGGTGCAGTATATTCACCGGCTATCACAGACTATGTGTTCATGGTCGACAAGTCGAGGCAGCTGTTCATAACGGGACCTGAGGTCATCAGGACAGTTACGGGAGAAGTCGTGACGTCGGAGCAGCTGGGCGGAGCCATGACTCACAATACCATAAGCGGCGTAGCTCATTTCATCGGCAGCAACGATGAAGAGGCCCTGCTGATGGTGAGAGAGCTGCTGAGCTACATCCCGTCCAACAACATGGAGACCGCGCCGGTCTACGCATGCAGCGACGATATCAACAGAATGATACCTGAACTCAATGATATAATACCGGAAAATCCTAACAAAGCATATGACATGTATGAGATCATCAGGAAGATCGCAGACGATGGCATACTCTTTGACGTGATGCCACACTATGCGAAGAACATGATCACATGCTACATCAGGATGGCCGGATCCACAGTAGGCGTTATCGCCAACCAGCCTCAGGTAGGAGCAGGCTGTCTCGATATAAACGCCTCAGACAAAGCAGCGAGATTCATAAGAAGATGCGATGCATTCAACATACCGCTGCTTACGATAGAAGACGTTCCGGGCTTCCTGCCGGGAACATCCCAGGAACACGGCGGCATAATCAGACACGGAGCCAAGATGCTCTATGCGTACTGCGAAGCCACCGTACCGAAGATAACGATGATACTGAGAAAAGCATACGGCGGAGCATATATCGGTATGTGCAACAAGGAGCTGGGATCAGATATGGTACTGGCATGGCCGTCGGCGCAGATCGCTGTAATGGGCGCATCAGGAGCAGTCAATATAATCTCGTCAGTGAAGAAGGAGATCAGGGCAGCTGAAGATCCTGAGGCCGTAAGGAAAGAAAAGATAGAAGAATACGAGAGGAAATTCAACAACCCTTATATCGCAGCAGAACTGGGATATGTAGACGATATCATCGAACCCGCAACGTCGAGACAGAGAATAATAAGTGCTCTGGATATGCTGAGCACCAAGAGAGAATCATTACCGGCAAAGAAACACGGTAATATACCACTTTAACAGGAGGTAAACAATGGGTTTAATGGAAAAGTTCTCAGATCCTGAGCTTATCACATCTCTGGGATTCGGAGAGAAGATGGCGGGATCAGCTGTCACTATGCTCATGGGCATGGGTATAACGTTCTGCATACTGCTTCTGCTGTGGGGATTCATATCCGTCATGGGTAAAGCTATGAACACCGGAAAGAAAAACAGCAAGGCGCAGCCACAGGCAGCCACTGTAACGCCTGCAGTTGCCCCGGCTCCGGCTCCGGCACCGAAGGCAGAGTCAGACGATACGCTTATCGCAGTGCTGACAGCTGCCGTAGCAGCCTATGAAGAAGACATGAGCAGCAGGAACAGCTGTGTTCCGGGGAATCTGACTGTCAGAAAGATAGCGAGAGATTCAGGAGATATGGCTCCGTGGATGAACGTCGCACGCAAAGAAAGCATGAGCGGCAGAAAGTACTGGCAGAATACAGCACAGCCGGGCGTCGATCGCAGACAGACAGATAAATAAGCATATATTTTGTGAAAGGAACTGATTGAAATGAAAAAGTATAACATCACTGTTAATGGAGTTACATATGCAGTTGAAGTGACCGAGGCAGGAACCGTTGCATCGGCAGCCCCTGCAGCCCCTGCTCCGACACCAGTCGCAGCAGCCCCTGCAGCTCCCGCCGCAGCACCCGCACCGGCACCGGCAGCGCCTGCCCCAGCCGGCGCCAGCACAGTAACAGCACCGATGCCGGGAACAGTCCTGGACATCAAAGTTACAGAAGGCCAGCCTGTGAACAAAGGCGACGTCCTGGTCATCCTGGAAGCCATGAAGATGGAGAACGAAATAATGGCGTCAGGCGCAGGCACTGTTGACAAGATCACAGCAGTAAAAGGCGCATCAGTGAACGCAGGCGACGTGCTTGTAACACTTAAATAGCCCGACAAGGCAAAAAACATTTTGGAATCCACCAGATCCATGATAAAATAAGAAGCGGTTCATTATGAACCGCTTCTGTCATTTACCGGACGTGGAGATTTTGCATACGGGCAGGTGACAGAGCCCGTATACCGCGGCAGACGCGGATCGCGGAGCAATAACGTACAAAGGAGACGAATTATGCTGCTAGCATTCGATGTAGGAAACACCAATATAGTCATGGGCGTCTTTGACGACGGCAAGATGATAACCAGCTGGAGGCTGGAGACGGACTATAACAAAAGTGCTGACGAGTACGGTATGATCGTGAACCAGCTGTTCAGCTACGAAGGACTGAAAGTGACGGACGTCAAAGACGTCATAATATCCACAGTGGTACCTTCAGTGCTCTATACCCTTCAGCACCTGTCACAGAAATATTTTCACAGGAGAGCCATCGTCATAGGCCCGGGGATCAAGACCGGCCTGGTAATAAAATACGATAACCCCAAGCAGGTGGGATCGGACAGGATCGTCAATGCCGTGGCGGCCCACGCCAAGTACAGCGGCCCGCTGATAATAATAGATTTCGGCACAGCCACCACTTTCTGCGCCATCTCGGCAGAGGCAGAGTATCTGGGCGGTACCATCGCGCCGGGACTGAAGATCTCCTCGGAGGCACTTTTCGAAAAGACCGCCAAACTCCCCAAGGTGGAACTGGAGGAGCCGGGTCACGTCATATGCCGCAACACCATAAACAGCATGCAGTCCGGTCTGGTATACGGACACATGGGCATGGTGGACTACGTGGTGCGCAAAATGAAAAAGGAGCTTCAGGAATACGAAGGCAGTGAGTGCGAGGTGAAGGTCATCGCCACCGGCGGTCTGGCCGCCCTCATCGACGCCGGCATCGACTGCATAGATCATGTGGACAAGATGCTGACCCTCGAAGGACTGAGGCTGATATACGAGAAGAACAGAAAACTCAAGAGGCACGACCACAAGCACACTCTTGAAGATCTCGAGGAGAAGTATGAAAAAGCAGCCTTTTAATATCGACGATATAATTTTTGATACGCCCTTCATCCTCGCCCCGCTGGCGGGGATAACGGACAGATCCATGCGGAGTCTCTGCCTTGAGCAAGGGGCTTCGTTCGTTTATACGGAAATGGTCAGCGGCAAGGGTCTGTGGTATGGAGACAGGAAGAGCCAAGATCTGCTGGTCCCCGGGCCTGATGAAACGGACCGGTTCGGCATACAGGTCTTCGGCAGCGACCCGGAGATCATGGAATTCACTGCCAACTCCCTGAGGGATGCAGGTAATCTGATACTGGACCTCAATGCGGGGTGTCCTGTGCCCAAGATCGTGAAAAACGGAGAAGGCTCCGCGCTGATAAAGAAACCCGACCTGCTCTACGATATAGTCTGCGCCATGGTGAAGGCTGCAGGCAAGCCTGTTACGGTAAAGTTCCGTATGGGTTTCGCAAAGGGCGAAGATACGGCCGTGGAGACTGCGAAGGCAGCGGAGGCTGCAGGCGCTTCAGCTGTGACGGTCCACGGCAGGACGAGGGAACAGTATTACGAAGGCAGGGCCGACTGGGATGTCATCGCCAGGGTGAAGGACAGCGTCGGGATCCCTGTTATAGGCAACGGTGATGTGAACACCGGCCGTGATGCCGTGGCGATGCTGCAGGAGACCAGTTGCGACGGAGTGATGATCGCCCGGGGTGCACTGGGGAACCCGTGGATATTCCGGGATGCCGCAGCGCTGTGGAACGGCCTGCCGCAGCCGCCGGAACCAACCGTGGAGGAACGCGTGCTGATGCTGTTGCGCCACCTGGACATGGTGGCCGCCGACAAGGGCGAAGGCATCGCCGTCAGAGAGATACGCAAGCACGTGGGCTGGTACATCAAGGGCATCCGTGGCGCATCATACATCAAACGTGAAGTCAACACCATAACCGACATAGAACTCATGCGGACCGCCATCCGGAACATCCTGGACAGGTAACGGAAGCAAGTGGCTCATGCAAGATGACAACGGACAATAACAGCCAAAGAAATAGAACCAAAAGAATAACTGTAAAAAATATAAAATCGCGGAACAGCCTGTGGCGCTGCCCGCGATTTTTTCATCTAAGTGGTTGACAAACAATATTATACGCTGTATAGTATTAAATATCAAATAATACTATTCGATTTACAAAAGGAGGGTCATATGGCATTCAAAATAGAATCGAAGCTGCTTGATGCATGTGCCCTTGCGATTTTGAGCAAAGGGGATACCTACGGGTATGAGATCACACAGGAATTCAAGCGGGCTATAGTGATATCGGAATCTACTCTGTATCCCGTCCTGCGCAGGCTGCAGAAGGAGAAACTTTGCATGACCTACGACGAGCCCTATCAGGGCAGGAACAGGCGGTACTACTCCATAACGGACGCCGGGAGGAGCCAGCTGAGAGAGTACCAGATGCAGTGGCAGGATTACAAAAACGCCATAGATACATTCCTCGGAGACGGCGGGAACGCGGCGGACAGCTCCGGGGGCGGGGACATGAGCGGATCAGAGGACAAAGCAGACGGAGGTGGAGAACATGAATAGGAAGGATTTCATCCAGAAGCTGCGCAGAGAGCTGGCAAAGCTGCCGGCAGAGGAAAGGGAAGCAGCCATAGAATATTATGAGGAATATTTTGACGAGGTCGGCCCGGAGGGCGAGCAGGAACTGCTGCAGCAGCTGGGAAGTCCGAAACGTGTAGCGGCGCAGATCAAATCGGACTACGCGGCAAGGCTACTGGACGGAGAGGAACGCCAGCCCGTGAAAAAGGGACTGTCCGCAGCATGGTGGGTAGTCATCGGAGTATGCTCGGCGCCTGTATCCATACCGGTAGCTGTAATGCTGGTGGTGCTGGCGATCAGTATCTTCTTCGTGTTCATCGCAGTGGTGATAAGTGTATTCGCAGCCATCGCCGGAGCACTGGTATGCGCGGTGGCAAGCCTGATCTTCGGCGTGATGGCGCTGCCGACGGCATTTTCATCGGCTCTGTTCCTCATCGGCGGAGGCGCAGCAGTCCTGGCAGTGATGGCAGCAGCAGGAGCCGGAGCGGTGATCGCAGTGAGAGCCATCGTCAGGGCAGGCGCAAGATATGCGCGCAGACGCAGTGATGCCAGACGTGACAAAAGGCTGATGAGAGAAGTCGGTCAGAGCGACTGGAGATACAGAGACGACAGCGAAGCTTCACGATCGGAAGGTGCAGACGATGACGGCAGCACAGAGGAAAACAGGGAGGTGGAGTAAAATGTCAAAAGGAATGAAGAGATTTTTCATGATATGCACCATAGTTTTTGCAGCAGGGGGCGTCATGGCGATCGCAGGTCTTGTGTCAGGGGGCATCAGCGGCCTCGACAAGCTGTCGGACAGATATGACTGGTTCATCGGACCGGGAAATTCGACGAAGACGGTCCATCTCGATGCGGAGGATGTACAGCAGGATGCAAACGGCCAGCTTTTCGACAGGATAAAGATCAGCGGCGATGCAGACGTGTCTGTCAGCAGAGGCAGCGACGCCAGTGAAACGAGAGCTGTCTTTGGAGACCACTACAAGGCGCCGGAGATGCACATAAGCAAAGGGGTACTCTATATAGATTCGGATGAAAGCAGAAGCGGCGGCGTGGTGAACATCAGCGGCAGCGATGCAGACCCTTACGTAGAGGTGTACGTCCCTGACGACTGGACAATAAGAGATATCGAGGCAGATTCATCATGCGGCGACATCGATATTTCAGATGTCACCATCACCAGGGCCGACATACAAAGTGACTCCGGTGATATCCACCTTGGAACTACGAACTTCGATAAAGCCGATATAACGACAGACAGCGGCGAAATAAGCATCATAGGTGCGGAGGGCGACAGCCTCACGTTAAAAAGCGGGTCCGGCGACATGACCCTGTCAGACTGCAGCTTCAGCAGCGGCTCGGCAGTGACCGGCAGCGGCGAAGTGGAAGCAGACGGGCTGAAAAGTGGCGGTTTAGATGTGAAGACCGGCTCCGGGGAGTGCACGATAAGCGGCGAGCTGAAAGGAACGACTTCAGTCAGATCCAGCTCCGGGGATGCTTCTATAACAACATCCCTCACCAGATCCTGTTACGACCTGACCACAGACTTGAACAGCGGTGACATGGATATAGACAACTCGGAGGGCCACGATGCTGATGATCACGACAACCACAGCAAACATCACTCTGGCAGCCGTAAATACACCATGAACGTGCAGCTGGGATCCGGCAACCTGGAACTGACCTTCAGATAGCGGATGAGTAAATATACATCCGCCGGAAACCCTCGAAAAACCGCTGGTTATGTGTACAAATCCAACAAAAAACTCAAATTTGTGTACATAGATCGAGCTTTTCCACCCGGAATCACAGCGAGATCGCAGGCTGAAGCAGATGTATCGAGACGGTGGCGCTGTTCAGATGAATAAACATGCACGGAAATCGCCGTGATTATTGGAAATTCGTGTATAACTATACACGGGCCCAAACCACCAAATCGGCGCGTGTGTATAAATTCGGATTTTTTATGCGAAATGTACACATATTGCCTTGTATTTCCACAAAAACAACAAAGGGCTGCAGACTCTGAACGTCTGCAGCCCTTTTAAAATCGCGTCATCCTGCGTCACCAGAGCTGTATGCGGCATACCTGGCGCACGCTGTCGGATATGGAGGTCAGCAGGGTGTCGGTGCGTTCCTCCTCGTCCGTGGTCAGACGAGTCTTGCCTGCCAGCATGTCCTCCAGCTGCATGACGCCCTCGTAAACATCAGAAAGCGCCAGCATCCCTGTTACTCCCTTGGCCGAATGACAGAGCGTGGCGGCTTCGCTGTAGTGCTTTTTGTCAACGTAGCATCTCAGCCTCATGGCGAGATCCACATTGTTCTGTTTGAAATTATTGAAGTGCTTGATGAACAGATCCGCATTGCCTCCCATATTGGATATGCCTCTGTCCACATCGCAGATGTTCGTATTGATGACGTCCCTTTTCTCCGTGTCTTCCCGGTGGCTGCTGTCGTCAAAGTGCGGTGGCTGCTGGACATCCACCGGTATGTATGACGATATCACCGACCGGAACGTGGCGAAATCGAACGGCTTGGATATGACCGAATCGAACAGATCGTAAGCATCATTCATGAAATGCGTATCACTGCGGTATGCTGTCATCGCTATGACGGGTATACAGTCGTCTCTGATCCTCAGTCTGGCTGCTGTCTGGAGCCCGTTGAGTCTGGGCAGGTTGATGTCCATGAGTATCGCTGAGTAGTAGCCTTTCCCCCTGGTTTCGTACATGTCAAGTGCCTCAATCCCGTCTGTTGCGCTTTCACAGCATATGTTCATGTCGTTAAGAAAAGTTTTAGCGATTTCATAATTCGAGAGATTGTCCTCGACAATAAGGACGATCTGCTCTCCTATTTCTTTTTTTTCTGTCATATTGTACTCCTGTTACTTTTCAAAATGTCCGGCGCAGGGCCGGAAACGATAGCTGTTGTTTAACAAATAACTCCTTACCTAAGAGTTTAATACAAAAACCATCATTTTTTTACATGAATCGTCCGACGAATTTCTACAAAAAACGACAAAACCGGTCATGGGGCAAAGGGATTGATCCACCACAGGCCGTAGTGCAGTCCGCTCCGGGATATGCAAAGGTCGGCCGCTGCAAACCTTATGATAGTAAAAGCACAGCGGTTATGTTACAATGGACAATGAAGTAGAAGCCGGAGCGGTCCGGCATGTCACCGGCGCGGCGAGCGCAGCAGACCGGACAGACGCCCCGGACTATCCGAACAATCCGGACAGAGCGGATCCGCCAGGCGCAGCAGACCACAACACGGGTGTTTCAGACGTTTCAGATGCAGCGGGACCACGGCAGGCGCGGCGGAAGACAGGGCCGCCATTCGGCAGGGAAGGAGAGTACACATTGCTTCCGATAATAGTAAAAACAGCGGCGAGTCTGGTGCTGGGAGTACTGGCAGGCTTCGGCGCGGTATATATATTCAACAGGATGCCGGCGTCATGGCTCTGCGATTACGGCGAGAAGCCGCCTCAGGAGCTGACCGACCCACATATCCAGAGAGTGAAGGGCTTCCCCTGGAGATGGATATACGCAGCAGGCTTCGCCTGTCTGCTGGTGAGGCTGTCATTTTTCGACATGCAGTTCGCAGCGGCAGGACTGTTCGCATGCTGGGCCATGCTGATCATCGGTCTGGCAGATCTGAAATACATGATAATACCGGATCAGTTCGTCATCATGCTGGCACTTTCCGCAACGGGATTCATCCCCTGGCAGCACAGCATATGGCAGCCCCTGCTGGGCGCGCTGATCGGCGGAGGCGTGATGCTGATGACCGGCGTGCTGGGTGGCCTGGCCTCCGGCAAAGACGCACTTGGCTTCGGCGACGTCAAGCTCTTCGCCTCACTGGGACTGGTGCTGGGTATAAAGGGCACAGTGGCAGTGCTGATATGCGCATCCCTGTCCAGCGGCATCATGGCAGCCATCGGCATGGCCCGGGGCAGGTACCGCCGGGATGACAGGAAACCACTGGGGCCGCACATCTGCGGATGGGGCATTTTCTGGATCTTCATAGTCTGGCCGATGCTTACAGGCTCTGCCATGTAAAATCAAGGCACTGCATCATACATTTGCAGATGAAAAAATATTTAAAGTAATATATAATAGAGGAAACGGAAGATATGGAACGGAATTTTCTGCTGACCATCGCATATGACGGGACACTTTTTCACGGGTGGCAGCGCCAGCCCGAGGCTCTGACGGTGCAGGGACATCTCGAAAGCACTCTCAGCCGTCTTTTCAAAAAAGATATAGTGATAAACGGGACGAGCCGTACCGACGCGGGAGTCCATGCATACGGCCAGCGGGCCACCTTCAGCATGGACAGTGGCATACCTGCGGACAGACTGGCGCGAGTCATCAACAACGCGCTGTCGGGACGGGAGAAAGGCCCTTTCGCCATATCCCCTGTCAGGATCGTGAAGGCCGAGGAAAAGCCGGCAGGCTTCCACGCACGGTTCGATTCCAAAGGGAAGAAATATATATATAAGATAAAAAACACACCGGATGTTGACATTTTCGTCAGGAACTACGTGTATCATGTAAACGGCAGGCTGGATGCAGACGCCATGAAGCTGGCGGCGGTTGCGCTGAAGGGGACCCACGATTTCAAGTCCTTTGAGGCATCCGGCGGCACGGAGCGGGAGACTACCGTCAGGACCATATACGATATCGGCATCACGGGACCCGGCGAAGATGGTATGATGCAGCTCCATGTCAGCGGTGACGGATTCCTTTACAACATGGTGAGGATAATCACCGGAACACTGGTGGACGTCGGCTGCGGCAGGATCAGAGCGGAGGACATGCCGGAGATCATCGCTGCGAAGGACAGGATGAAAGCAGGCCACACAGCGCCGCCATACGGTCTTTACCTGGCGGAGGTGTACTACTGATAAAACGACACGAAGCAGCAAAAGAAGGAGAACAGATATGGACAAGAGACCCAGCTGGGATGAATATTTCATGGAAATGGCAGTCCTTACGGCAAAACGCTCCACATGCCTCAGGCGGAACGTGGGAGCTGTCATCGTCAAGGACAGACATATAGTGGCTACGGGATACAACGGCGCGCCCCGTGGACTGGAGCACTGCGGCGACAGGGAAGGGGGCTGTCTCAGGCAGCAGCTCGGCATACCTTCGGGAGAGAAGCACGAACTGTGCCGCGCACTGCATGCGGAGCAGAACGCCATAATACAGGCGGCCACGCTGGGACAGAGCATCGAAGGAGCGTCCATATACATCACACATCAGCCCTGTGTGATATGTGCCAAGATGATAGTAAATGCGGGAATAGAGCGGATAATAGTCAAAGAAGGCTACCCTGACCAGCTGTCTGTGGATATACTCACAGAAGCAGGACTCAGGATAGTGATGTTAGGAGAATAAAAAGTGACACAACCTATTGCAGAACTCTGGAAACTTATGGCGGAGACCTTTTTCGTAGCATTCATAGCGGCGGTCATCGTGACGCCTGTGGCTATAAAGGTAGCGCCGAAGATAGGCGCCATGGATATACCTAAGGACGGCAGGCGCATGCACAGCACTGCCATGCCGAGATTCGGAGGCATAGCCATCCTGGCGGGGATAATAGTATCCCTTGCCGTTTTTTCATCGAAATACAAGCTGGTGCTGGCGCAGGTGGCGCTGTTCAGCGGGAGATTCATCGCCCACATGTCCATCATGGACAGAGGCGTGTTCGCCGCCGTGACGGGATGCGTGCTGATATACATCCTGGGACTTACGGACGACCTCAGGAACCTCAGACCGATAGTGAAGCTGGCGGGACAGATCGTATGTGCCACTATAGTTTTCGCCATGGGGCTTAGAGTCGAATTCATAACAAATTATTTCGGACCGGGCAACATGATGTTCGGGGATGTGGCATGCTATATATTCACGGTGCTGTGGCTGGTGGCCATCACAAATGCGGTGAACCTGATAGACGGACTGGACGGTCTGGCTGCAGGGACTTCCGCCATCTCGGCACTTTGCATAGGGTATGTGGCGTACATCCACGGGCAGTACGTCCCTACGCTGGCAATGCTGGCAATAGCCGGAGCCGCGCTGGGATTCCTGCCCTACAATTTCCACCCTGCGAAGATATTCATGGGAGACGGAGGATCGCAGCTGCTGGGATTCGCCATAGCTGCATTTTCCATACTGGGTACGGTAAAGAGCGCGACGATAGTCATCGTTGTGATACCGGCGCTGGTGCTGGGACTGCCTATATTCGACACGGCTTTCGCCATAATCAGGAGGGTGCTGAGGCATCAGCCTATAGGCATGGCGGACAAGGAGCACCTGCATCACAGGATCATGAGAGCCGGTTTCGGACAGCGGAGAGCTGTGATGCTGATGTACTGTATCAGCGGCATCATGGGCATCGTTGCTGTGCTGTACAGCCGCGGATACGTCGTGGAATATCTGGGGCTCACTGCCGTGGCTATAATGCTGATCTATGTGCTGATGTCAGATACGGGCAACAGGAACGTCAGCATAACCGCCAGCAAGATAAAACGCGAGAAGGATATAAATCAGGAGGAACTGGGGGAGAAGGAAAAAAGTGAAAAAAAGTGAAGATCTCAATACCATAAGCAATGGAAAGCTGATGCGCATGCTGGGGGCTATAGCTGCGCCTATAGCTGCGCAGAGCCTTATAGGGTCCAG
Source organism: uncultured Eubacterium sp. (assembly GCA_905193765.1). Lineage (GTDB taxonomy): Bacteria > Bacillota > Clostridia > Peptostreptococcales > Anaerovoracaceae > Lentihominibacter. The sequence continues at coordinate 493 of CAJJPZ010000003.1, read as the reverse complement.
CCTCAACCTGATAGATAATCTGATGGTAGGCAGTCTCGGCGAACTGGAACTCAATGCGGTAGGTGTTTCGGTGCAGATATTTTTCATATACTGGATGCTGGTGTATGGCTTCTGCAGCGGTGCAGCAACGTTCATATCGCAGTTTTACGGTGTGGATGATTTTACGAACATAAAGAAAACAGCAGGCTTCACGATCACGGTGACACTGGGCGTAGGGCTGCTGTTTTTTGCTGCTGCGGAGATTTTTCCGGAGTATATACTTCGAGTGTTCACCAGGTTTCCGGAGGTCATAGAACTCGGCAAGGAGTATGTGCGGTTCGGAGCACCTACGTTCCTGCTGATCGCAGTGACACAGCCGTTGACGGTGGCTCTCAGGGCGACACAGCAGACTACAGTGCCTCTTGTGGCCAGTGTGCTGGCGCTTTGCACCAATACGCTGCTGAACTATGCGCTGATATTCGGTAAGTTCGGAGCCCCGGCAATGGGCGTGGCA
>CAJJPZ010000002.1 GCA_905193765.1 uncultured Eubacterium sp. | reverse complement strand
CGTGGTGATGGTCATGCACATGCTCATGAGTATGACCGCCTGTCATCTGGTTTGCCCGTTCTCCGTCAAGTCTGCATGAACATCTTGTATAAGTCACGCCGATACTCCTGATAAGATTTTCCATGATGGGATCGTATGGCACCAGTATCCTGTCCTCATAAAGGTACGCGCTCTGGTGCATGTTCCCTATATTGAAAGCGGTCTTCGCCCACTGCATATTGCCGGAGGGACGTATGTCCAGTACATCTTCCGGTATGAGGTCTGCAACTATCAGCTTTTCATCATCCGCATATATCACTGCTCCGCAGAAAAGATGCTCTCCGTGATCCAGCGACAGCCCTATGACAGTACCATCCTGACTCCTGAGTTTCTGATGCGGCTTTGCCATATCGTAATGATCAAGCATCACCCGGTCGACTCTCAGCCCGCTGTTTTCATAATCGCTGAGCTTTCCTATTATCCTGTCTATGATCATATTTCCCTCCGTATGCCGCCGGTATGTCAGTTAAATCTGCCGGCGGCTGAATCATCATGTACTGCAAACTATCTGAAGAAATATCTGTGGCACAGACATACTTCTTCTGCCGGCTCGCATGTTATATGTTCCCCGTCGATGAATACCTTGTATGTCTCAGGATCGATCTCCACCTCAGGGCAGTAGCTGTTCCTGACCATGTCGGCCTTGGTGAGATGTCTTGTATTCTTTACCGGCAGCAGCTTGTCCTTTGAAAACGGCACTTTGTCTCCAAGGCCTGCGTCTATGGCTGCCTGAGTCACGAAGATCTTGTTGAACCTTCTCATGGCACTGCCGCATGCCGAGTACTGCTTCCTGTAGATCATCGGCTGAGCCACCTCGATGGCTGCGTTCACATCACCTGACGCCGAATATGCCACAGAGCCGCCCTTGAACACCAGCCATGGCTTTGCACCGAAGAACGCAGGATCCCATACGCAGAAATCCGCCAGACGTCCCGGAAGGAGCGATCCTATGTATTCATCTATACCGAAGACCTTCGCTGCATTGACAGTGTACTTGGCCATGTAGCGTAGTATCCTCTCATTGTCGTTGTCGCCCTTTTCTTCAGGCAGCGGTCCTCTCTGCTTCTTCATCTTTGCGGCCATCTGCCATGTCCTCAGTACGGTCTCTCCGACTCTTCCCATTCCCTGTGAATCCGAGCCGTGTATTGATATCGCACCCATGTCGTGAAGGACGTCCTCTGCGGCTATAGTCTCTCCTCTTACGCGGGAGTCCGCAAAGGCAACATCTTCAGGCACCTTAGGGTTCAGATGATGTACAGCCATTATCATGTCCAGATGTTCTGCTATGGTATTGACAGTGTACGGGTTGGTGCAGTTCGTCGATGACGGTATGACATTAGGCTCTCCGACAACTTTCATGATATCAGGTGCGTGTCCGCCGCCTGCACCTTCCGAATGATATGTATGTATAGTGCGTCCGCCGAAGGCATCTATAGTGCTTTCCACGAAGCCGCCTTCATTGAGGGTGTCGGTGTGTATCTGGACCTGGAAGTCCATCTTGTCTGCAACATCCAGACAGCATCTGATAACTTCCGGCGTCGCTCCGAAGTCCTCATGTATCTTCATTCCTATAGCGCCGTTCAGAGCCTGTTCGACGATAGCGTCAGGCAGACTGGAATTTCCTCTGCCCAGGAAACCTGCATTGACAGGAAGTTCCTCGTGAGCCTCTATCATCTGGAGCAGATGGTAAGGTCCCGGTGTCTCAACGCTTGTAGTCTTGGCGCCGCTGCCGCCTCCCAGCATGGTGGTTATGCCGTTGCTCAGAGCCTCCCATGCCTGGGCAGGTGATTCGAAATGCACGTGCACATCGATACCTCCCGGAGTTATGATCAGTCCTTCTGCCGAAACGACTTCTGTGGCGCAGCCTACGATGAGTCCCGGCGTTATATCCATCGTGTCAGGATTTCCCGCCTTGCCTATGCCTACTATCACGCCATCCTTGATACCGATATCTCCCTTTACGATACCGATCATAGGGTCTATTATCACGGCATTGCTGACACAGACATCCAGCACGCCTTCGTCGGTGGTCTTTCCTGCCATATTGCCCATGCCGTCTCTGTCTGTCTTGCCGCCGCCGAACAGTATTTCATCGCCATAGCATGATGCAGCGTAATCTTTCTCTATCTCAGCGATAAGCCCTGTATCCGCCAGATGTATCCTGTCACCCACTGTCGGACCGTACATATCGCAATATTCACGTCTCGATAATGTCACTGCCATATCATTCACACTCCTTTACCTTTGCGTTCATCTTCTCCACAGCTGCCTTCCTCACTTCAGGGTCATGGACATTACCCATGGTCATACCCATAAATCCGTAGAGATTCTCATCTCCCTTGTAAGGTACCAGCGTTACCTTCCTGTCCTCACCGGGTTCGAAACGTATGGCATTGCCTGCCGGTATATCCAGATGATATCCGAAGGCTTTCTCTCTGTCGAATCTCAGTGCGATGTTCGCTTCAAAAAAATGATAGTGTGAGCAGACCTGTATTGAACGGTCTCCGGTGTTGTTCACCACCAGTTCTATAGTATCCCTGCCCTCATTGATGATGACAGGATCATCTGCGAATATGAATTCTCCTACACGATATTTCATGATCTGCCCTCCTTAATAATCCATCGATACAAGTTCTGATACCGGAACTGCGTCTTCTCTCTTCTCGAGACGGATCGGTTCCTGCACCGAAACCAGCTTGTTGCCGTCAGGGAACATAACTTCCAGCTGTATTACAGGCAGCATCTCCGGAGTACCTTCCATGACGTCCTCTTCAGTGATTATCCTTGAGCCCAGCTCCACAAGGTCATATATCGAGCCCTTGCCTTCTCTGGCTCTTTCAAGAAGCTCATCACATATTATGGACATGGCTTCGATATAGTTCAGCTTGACACCGCGCTTCCAGCGCCGTCTCGATACTTCGGCCACATTGAACATAATGAGCCGTTCCTGTTCTTTGACAGTAAGTTTCATACAAATACCTCCTGGATCTTAAAATTCCTGTTTTATGCCTAACCTTTTCATCTTCTGATACAGCACCGGCCTTGCGATGCCCAGATACTCAGCAGCTCTGGACTTGTTTCCGTCAAAGTGCTCCAGCACATTGATGATGATTTCCTTCTCAGCGCTGTCTCTTGCCTGATCTATGATTCTTTTCCCATTCTCAGATTGCCATTCACCGATACTGCCTCCTGCAGGTTTCTTCGTTATCCCGAAATCCTCCGGGTACAGGATATTGTCGCTTGAAAAATTCATAGCGCGTTCCACTGCGTTCCTGAGCTCACGCACGTTGCCGTACCATCTCCTGCATTCAAGCTTTGACAGTGCTTCCGGATCTATACCGGATATGGAAAGCCCCAGCTGTGCATTCAGTTCTTCTATAAAAGCTTCTGTGATCAGTTCTATATCCTCCGGGCGCTCCCTCAGCGGCGGTATCCTGATATCTATGACATTGAGCCTGTAATACAGATCCCGCCTGAACCTGCCCTGTTTCACCAGCTGCTCCAGATTCTCATTGGTAGCGACGATCACTCTGACATCCACGGACACCGTCTCTTCGCTGCCGAGACGCTCGAATTCCATTTCCTGGAGCACTCTCAGCAGTTTCGGCTGCATCGACAGCGGCATCTGATTTATTTCATCTATGAACAGAGTCCCCTTGTCTGCCAGCTCGAATTTGCCTTTGCGTCCCTCCTTGCTGGCGCCTGTGAAAGCGCCTCCTTCATATCCGAAAAACTCCGATTCCACCAGAGATTCCGGGAAAGCTGCCGCATTTATCTTGATGAATCTGTTTTTCCTGCGGCTGCTGAGATTGTGTATTGCGTGGGCCACCAGTTCCTTTCCCGTCCCTGTTTCACCTGTTATCAGCACAGTTGAGGATGACCTGGCCGTGGTTATTATCTTTCGTTTGAGCTCCTGCATACACGCAGATTCGCCTATGAGATTGTTTATCGTATATTTTGTACTGACAAGGTCGTTGAGCTCACTGGTCAGGTTCTTGAGTTCCTGATCCAGGAAACTGCTGTACTCCGATGACAGTTCATAAAGCATCTCCGAATGCTGAGCCACATCATACTCCATAAGACCGACTTTCCTGCCGTTGTCGTAGAGCGGTACATTCATGGATATGCCTATCCCCAGAAATGAGTTGTAAAATACCATAACCGGCTCCTCTATATCCAGATTCTCCAGCATCTTCGTTTCAGGGAACACCTCTTTTATATGCCTCCCGCAGATGGCTTTCTTTTCCTTGCGAAAATAGTCCGCACACTGCTGATTCACATAAAAGACGACACCTTCCATGTCTATCATGATCAGCCCGGGAAGCTGCTCCAGACACTTTTCAACAACATCGTTCATATCGACTTCCTACCTCTTCTGTTTCCTTTTCAGCTGTCAATGGGGAACAGCGTGCAGCCGCCCCCCATGAACAGAATAACATCTAAAGCACGAAGCCTGCAATAAGATAAATCACCATGCTGACTATTATCGCCGGCAGAGCCATCGGAATGCCGGTCTTCAGGAAGTCGTTGTTCCGTATCTTCGAGAGCGTGCAGGACAGGGTCACTGAGTCTCCGTAGAAGCATGTTGTGCTTCCTGCTGCAGCTCCGGCTATAACTGCACCGATAGTCAGATACATATTTGCGTCCAGCTGCTGAGCCAATGGCAGCATGATCGGGAAACATACTGCAGCCATTCCCCAGAAGCTTCCTGTAACGAATCCCAGCACCATGAGTATCACGAATGCTATCACAGGCAGTGTGTGGGCGCTGATCACGCCGACAACGCTGTTTACTACATAAGGCGCCATGCCCAGTTCATCATTGGCGTTCTGAAGTACAAATGCACTGATAACGATAGCTGTGCAGACGAACATCTCCTCGAATCCTCTGCATATGGAGTCGAAGGCTTCCGTGAATCCCAGAAGCTTCTGCGGTATGTAAAGCACGAAGCAGAGAACGATACCCAGGATAAGTCCGTACATAAGCTCCTGTGTATAAAGCGCAACTGCGATGACACCCACCATCGGTATTATGAAGTTCCATGCGCTGGTCTCTTTCTTGTTTTCTTCTTCAGCTTCATTCTGCTCTGCCAGATCCGGCGGCAGGATGAGTCCTTCCTGCTCTGCACGGAGCTCAGCCTTTTTCATGGCTCCGAAAGGCTTTATTATCCTAAGCTGATAGAGCAGTACGAATATCAGCGATACCCACGCGAAGAACATGAACGGAACTGATTTTATCAGTTCACCCAGACCTGCGCCTGTTCCAAGGCCCAGTGTAGTCTCGATCTGACCGCTCATGAAAACTCCCCAGAGGGACATAGGTACCAGTATGCATGTCGCACATGCTACAGCATTGATGGAGAAAGCGTACATTTCTCTCGACATTTTGTTCTGGTCGGCGATCTTGCGGTTCGAAACACCTGCAGCGAGAACGCTGAAGTAGTTGTCCAGGAAGAATATCACTCCCATTACCAGGGTCATGACACCGGCTTTCTTCTTGGTGTTGGCTACCTTCAGGCCGAGTCTAGTGAAACCTGACGTGGCATTGGCTTTCTCCAGCAGGTGGATAAAGATCCCGAAGAGACCGAAAATAACTACGAAATACGCTGATTCACCGAGTTCTACGTAAAGTGAATCAAGATACGCCACTACGAAATGCTGCTTGTCCAGTATGATATATCCTACCAGAGCTCCGCAGATCAGTGGCTCTACCGCTCTCTTGGTTATGATCGCTGTAACGATGGTAACCAGGACCGGCAGCAGACTGATGATGCCATAGGTACTATCCATTAGCAAACTCCTTCCACAAATCATAATAATAAAAATAACAAGTACGCCTACTATTATAGCAACAACCATGCCATTCTTCCAAAATTCTGAAAACGCTGGAATTCAGCCATTCCTGAAATTCGACAAAAACCGGCAGGTGTCATCCAAATGTTACACTTGACGCATCTGTACTCTGAACACTTTGCAATCACTCGTTTTTAGCCGTATGTAAGTTTAAAGTTACACAGTAGTCCGTCACTTACAGTAGCGTTTCTTCAGCTAAAAAACCGCATCCGTTGCATTTACAACTGCAATATTCCGACCATTGTGTTAATATATTTATATACTTTTTATTAAATGTGTTATTATTATTAAGTCAGAAAGCAGACATCAAATGTTAACCGGAGGTCATCAAATGATATACGATTCAAACGAAATAACGAGGGTACGCGCCAGGATACAGGAGAACATGGAAGCGGCACTCAGGGAGTTCGAAGAGGAGAATTCCTGCCAGGGTATGTTCGGCACGCCACTGATCACCTACCACTATGCCAGAGACCCCATATTCGATACGCTCTACAGGATGGGGCTCTGCGACCACCCGAGCAAAGTCTACAGACCGGGAAATACGATAATCACGTATTTCGTACCATACAGTGACAGCGTCATCGAGAGCAACCGCAGCGGCAGCACTCCGTCTCCTGAATGGTCTGCAGCATATGGAAAAGGATCAGTCCTGACTATGAGGCTGAACCGTGCAATCAGAGAAACCCTTGAATGGCGCGGCAGGCTGGTTTCATACCTGAACACCCAGCTGGACTGGAACGAGAAAAAAGCCCGTGAAGAATGGTCACACAAGACAGTGGCTTACATCGCCGGTATGGGCAGCTTCTCCACCGCAGGATCCTTTGTCACAGCAAAGGGCTTCGCCGGAAAGTTTTCCGGTATGATAACCGACGGTCTCTATTTTGACGAGAAACCCGAAGGCCTGCCGACAGCCGAAGCCGAAAAGTTCGTCCATACGATAACCGAGGACTCCTACGGCAAATGTCCTTCTGTGGAATGCATCAAGGCATGTCCATGTGGTGCAATATCCGAAAACGGCGTGGACAGATTCAAATGTCAGGAGCACTGCAAAACCATCAATAAATACATACCATCACCGGACGTATGCGGCAAATGCTACTACTACTGATCCGCTGACAGCGATCCGGAACAATGCCAGAAAAAAACAGCGTGGTCAGATCCATGCTGTTTTCTTTTGGTTTTGTGTCGTTTAACGAAATACTTCCGGACCATGGCTTACGATCCGATCCATGTCTATCTCGCACTGATTGGTGATCTTAATCAATTAGTTAGTTAAGACTAATCATATGATACCAGTACTCGGGGGGTTTTGTCAATACACTTTCTGAAAATAGTAAAATAAATCCCGGAAAAAACAGAAAACCGGCGGTGTGACTACCCACACTGCCGGTCTGTATACGCTGTTATTCTGTTCTATCGTCTGTTTATACAGTGATTACATCATGCCAGGCATTCCGCCTCCCATGCCTCCGCCCATCGGTGGCATTGCAGGTTCGTCTGACGGTGCATCTGTTACGCCTGCTTCTGTAGTCAGGAGCATTGCTGATGCTGATGATGCGTTCTGGAGAGCTGATCTTGTTACCTTTGCAGGGTCAACGATACCTGCTCCGATCATATCAACATACTCTTCTGTAGCTGCGTTGAAGCCTGTTCCTTCCGGTCTTTCCTTGACCTGAGCAATAACTACGCTACCTTCATATCCGGCATTCTCAGCGATCTGTCTTACAGGTTCTTCAAGAGCTCTTACGATGATCTTTCCGCCTGTCTTCTCGTCGCCTTCGAGGCCTTCAACATATTTTGCAACTGCAGGTATAGCATTGGCGAGAGCAACGCCGCCGCCTGATACGATACCTTCCTGAACTGCTGCCTTTGTAGCGTTCAGAGCATCTTCGATCCTGAGTTTTCTTTCCTTCAGTTCAGTTTCTGTTGCTGCTCCGACTTTGATGACAGCTACGCCGCCTGCCAGTTTAGCAAGTCTTTCCTGAGTCTTCTCTCTGTCGAAATCTGAAGTAGTGTTTTCGATCTGAGTCTTGATCTGAGCAACTCTTGCTGCGATATCGTCAGCATTGCCTGCGCCCTTGACGATAACTGTGTTTTCCTTGTCAACTTTAACTGTTGCTGCGCTTCCCAGCATATCTGCAGTAGTCTCTTTCAGTTCATATCCCAGTTCTTCTGAGATCACTGTACCGCCTGTCAGGATAGCGATGTCTTCCAGCATAGCCTTTCTTCTGTCGCCGAATCCAGGAGCCTTGACTGCAACGCATTCGAATGTTCCCTTCAGCTTGTTCACGATGATGGTAGCCAGTGCTTCACCTTCCAGATCATCGCATATGATCATCAGTTTTCTGCCCTGCTGTACGACCTGTTCCAGTACAGGAAGTATCTCCTGGATGTTTGAGATCTTCTTGTCAGTGATCAGGATGTACGGATTTTCCAGTACAGCTTCCATCTTCTCTGTATCAGTTACCATATATGGTGAGAAGTATCCTCTGTCGAACTGCATACCTTCAACTACGTCCAGTGTTGTTCCCATAGTCTTGGATTCTTCAACAGTGATTACTCCGTCTTTTCCTACCTTTTCCATTGCTTCTGCGATCAGTCCGCCGATATTCTCGTCAGCAGCTGATACTGAAGCTACCTGTGCAATGCTTTCCTTGCTGTCAACATCCTGAGCCAGTCTCTTGATTTCGCTTACTGCAACGTCTACAGCGCCCTGGATACCTCTCTTGATAACCATAGGGTTTGCGCCTGCAGCAACGTTTTTGAAACCTTCCTTGATGATTATCTGAGCAAGGAGTGTAGCTGTAGTCGTACCGTCTCCGGCAACGTCGTTAGTCTTTGTAGCGACTTCCTTTACCAGCTGTGCACCCATGTTCTCAACTGCATCTTCCAGCTCGATCTCTCTTGCGATGGTAACTCCGTCGTTAGTGATGAGAGGAGCTCCGAACTTCTTGTCAAGAAGCACGTTCCTGCCTTTCGGTCCCAGTGTGATCTTCACTGTATCTGCTAATTTATCAACGCCTGCCTGAAGTTTTCTTCTGGCATCTTCTCCGTAATGTAATTCCTTTGCCATGTCAAAATACCTCCTGTTTATTATTCAACTATCGCCAGAATGTCTCTCTGGTTCATGATAGATACTTCTTCGCCGCCGTATTTAACGTCAGTTCCTGCATACTGTGAGAATATTACCTTGTCTCCCACTTTCAGTTCCATTTTTTCATCTTCAGTTCCCGGACCTACTGCCAGGACTTCAGCCATCTGAGGTTTTTCCTGTGCTGAACCCGGAAGTACGATACCGCTTGCTGTCTTTTCTTCAGCTTCGATCCTCTTGATCACAACTCTTGTTCCTAATGGCTTGATTCCAAAACTCATAATATCCACTCCTTTACTTTGTTTAAAGGGTCACGCCCTATGTTTTCTTCTGTTAGCACTCATCATTTCCGAGTGCTAACTATAATTTACAGCGATTCCCTCCATTTGTCAATAGGTTTTTTAGCAGTATATGCTACTTTTTTGATTTTTTCAGATAATTGGTATTTCTTGAGATATGTATCGTTTCACTCACTGTGGCTGCGCATATAATAGAACAGGTACTGCTGCGCTATGCCGCCGTATTCTCCGAAGTTTTCCGATGCATACGCCGTCATCCCTCTGACGTCCTTTTCATCTATACCGTAGAGCTCATGCATGACTTTCCTGACCCATACATCCACAGGGAAGCTGTCGAACTTGCCCAGGGAAAACAGCGCTATGCAGTTGGCCACCTTAGGGCCTACGCCGCAGTACTGTCTCAGTGCCGCAACAGCGTCAGGGCCTGTGACATCCTCGCGGGCAAGCGCCTCCAGCGAATCAGGGCCGTCAGCTGCGACTTTGCGCGCCGTCTCCACCAGATATTTCGCCCTGTATCCCAGTCTGCAGGGCGCCAGATCCTCCGGCTCTGCAGCTGCCAGCACATCAGGGGCAGGCAGCGAATAATATGTACGACCTTCGTATTCCCCGGCCTTCGTCCCCATAGTCTCAGCCAATGAGTTTATGCATTTTTTTATCCGGGGTATATTGTTGTTCTGCGATATTATGAAAGACAGCAGCGTCTCCCATTTCTCCTGATTCAGTATCCTGATGCCGCTGCCGCAGGATATGGCCTTCGCCATGATCTCGTCGCCGATGGCCAGTCTCTGTTTTATCACAGAATAATCCCTGTCCAGATCGAAGTACCTGTGCCATATATCCCTGAATTCATCACCGGAGGTACCGTACATTTTCAGGATCTCTCCGTTCCTGTCATAGGACACCTTTACGACCCTGCCGAAAGCCACCCCTGTATAGCTCCCGTCGTCGTTTTTCTCCCAGCGAAAGCACTGACCGCAGTCGAATATATGATCTGTATCGAAATCGGTAATACCGCTGACCTCGATATGATCCTGTTTCTCTGTAATATCCATCAGACTACACCTCTCACTTCCACTTCAAGACTGTTCACGTTGAATGAGGTCATTTCTTCTATCTTACCGGCAAGGTTCTTCTGGTATCTTTCAGCCGCGCCGAACAGATCCGTCCCGTATTTTATATTTATCGCAACGTACATGTCCACGCCCTCCTGGACCGGAAACACCGATACTTTGGAAAGTTCAGTTATATTTCCATCCTCCCGGCGGACACATTCAGCTATATCCGACATGACCTTCTCGGATATCTTGTATCCGCCAAGGTAGCTGTATGTAGGACGCACCACTGATTTCTCGGATAAGGCCTTGCCCGGGGCGAACTCCCTCAGCAGCATCCTCATAGGCGTCATGAAGTATCCTGAGAACTGGCGTTTCAGCTGGAAAGTCGGCGCCGGTATGGCGTGTTGTCCCAGCTCGTTGCGCTGTTTCTGAGCTATGGCCCGGTCAGCCTCAGTCGTTATATCTTCGATATATATACGTTTGCCTATACGCCCGAGTTCGAGACGTTTCACGATCCTGTCCACCATTTCATCAGAAGTGCCCAGGACCAGTATCGACGAAGGCTTTATCCTGTTTATCGCCTCCACCACTTCATCCCTGTGGGCGTCATTATAGAACAGTGCGGATTTTACTGCGCCCACCCTGGTCTTCTGCCGCTTTGCCGATATACCGGCAATGACCTTGTTCCTGCATATGAAAAGCCCGTCGTCTATTATACTCTCTATATTCAGCTGTTTGCACAGATTTACTGCCTGAAAGCTTTTGCCTGTGCCGCTCTTTCCGATCAATCCATAAACTTTCATCTTGAATTCCTTACTGAGTTTTGTTATAATCATGGTGTCGTTTAATGATAATTTTAAAGGAGGTACCACAAATGGCTTATGTAATTAATGATTCATGTATCAGCTGCGGCGCTTGCATCGACGAATGTCCGGTAGAAGCTATCTCACAGGGAGACAGCCAGTACGTTATCGATGCTGACAAATGCATCGACTGCGGAGCATGTGCAGGTGCATGTCCAGTTGACGCTCCTGTAGAAGGCTAAGTCCTCTCAGGAACCAATAATATCCACTGATATTAATTAACCGTTTCATTATCTGAAACGGTTATTTAATTTCCCTATTTATTATCATCGCCGTCTTCTTTTTCTGCATTGGCACCGTTTATATGATATGCCAGTGAATGAAGACTGTCACTTATATGTACATTTTCTATAGCGACATGGCTCGGTACTTCAAGATCCACTGGCGCGAAGTTCCACAGACCCTTTACTCCCGCGAATGAAAGTTTGTCTGCAACTTCCTGTGCCGCATCCCTTGAGGTGCATATAATACCTATGTCTATCTGATTGGCTTCAACATAGTCCACCATGTTCTCATAATCCATAACTTCTATATCGTTTATCTTCATACCTATCAGGCGCGGGTTTATCTCGAATATACCGTGTACCACGAACCCTGCCTTGTAGTAATATGTGTAGTTGGCGATGGCCTGACCCAGATTGCCGGCTCCTACTATCACCATTTTGTAATTTTTGTCAAGCCCTAAAATAGCGCTTATCTCATGATACAGTCCTTCTACGCTGTAACCGTATCCCTGCTGTCCGAATCCACCGAAATTGTTCAGGTCCTGTCTTATCTGTGATGCCGTATAGCCTATAAGACGGCTGAATTCATTCGAGGATATCTTATCCACACCTTTCCTTCTAAGCTCATTGAGATATCTTCTGTATCTTGGGAGACGCTTTATGACCGCATTGGAAATTTTCGTCTGTTTCTTCATCTTTCTTCCCTGCACTCCTATTATGACTTAGTCTCTACATAACTGACAAGATCGCTCACCGTCTGGAACTGTTCCGCATCCTCGTCAGGTATCTCGATATCGAACTCATCCTCTATAGCCATTATTATCTCCACTGCATCCAGTGAGTCAGCTTCCAGATCCTTCATAAGGTGCGTTTCGATCTGTATAATGTCTTCGTTGACATTCAGCTGCTCAGCTATTATTCCTTTTATCTTTTCAAATGCCATTTTTTACCTCCATGTATATAACGTATATTCTAAAAGTCCGGATGTTCAATATACATCTGCCGACCACCCACTTATTATAGTGTACCCATTATCTTATTGCAATACTTTCGTCAAAAAATCCCTGTACTTCAACCAGCTATCTGCCCGAGCGTCTACGCCTGCAATTCCATCCATTCTTCATACTCTTCATCCAGCTTTTCACGCTTCTGCCGGAGAGTTGTGCTGATCTCTGCCAGTTTCTCGTGATCGGTCATGATCTCAGGCTTCCCAACCTGTTCCTCAAGATCCTTTATCTCCTCTTCCAGCTGTTCTATATCCTTCTCCAGCTTCTGCTTGCGGCGTTCCAGCCTTCTCTCCTCGGCTTCACGTTCCTTCTGCAGTTTTCTCTTCTCAGCCGAACTCAGCTCATCGCTGATGCCGTCCATAGCCGATGCGTTCTTATCGCCTGACGAAGCGCTGTCCGCCAGATCGTCCATGTATTTTTTCCCGGACTGGATAAGCTGCTGCTTTTTCTCCACATAGTAATCATATGTGCCCAGGTAGTTATCGATGCCGGTTTTTGTCAGCTCGATTATCCTTGTAGGTATCCTGTTGAGAAAATATCTGTCATGGGATACTATGATGCATGTTCCCGGGAAATCAAGGAGCGCTTCCTCGAACACTTCCTTTGACTCTATATCCAGATGGTTCGTAGGTTCGTCGAGCACCAGTACATTGGCTCCGGACATCATCAGCTTCAGCAGTGCCAGCCTGGCTTTCTCGCCTCCGCTGAGATCGCCTACCCTGAGGAACACGGCTTCCCCTCTGAAAAGGAACCTTCCCAGTATGTTTCTCAGCTCAGGCTCCGAATACAGCCTGTACGCGTCCTGCAGCTCCCCTACGACCGTATTCTCGGGATTCAGCAGCTGCTGTCCCTGATCGTAATATCCGAACTGCACATTATGTCCTATCTTTATACGTCCTGTATTACTTGTCAGCTCTCCCATCAGCATCCTGATGAGAGTGGTCTTTCCTATTCCGTTGGCGCCCACGATACATACGCGTTCTCCGCGTTTTATATCGAGATCCACACCGTGGAACAGTTCTTTCCTGTTGGAACCATATCCGAATCCCTTGGAAAGATCCTCTGCGAATATGACGTCCCTGCCGCTCTGGAAGTTCTCTTTGAAATTCAGCTTCATCCTGCCGTGTCCGCCATCCGGCCTGTCCATGACCTCCATGGCAGACAGACGCTTCTCTCTCGAAGCAGCTCTCTTGGCCAGCTTCTCGGTACCGCGCTGCTTGAACCTGCGGATCATATCCTCCTGACGTTCGATCTCTTTCTGCTGTTTCTCATATCTGCTCATCTCCGCTTCACGGCGCACTCTGCGCTCAGAAGCATAAAAACTGTAGTCTCCTTCGTATATATGGAGCTTCCTGTTCTCCACCTCGAAGATCCTGTTCACCGTCTGATCGAGGAAATATCTGTCGTGGGACACCAGTACCACTGTTCCCTTATACCCCCTGAGATACTGCTCCAGCCATTTGAGGGTGCCTATATCCAGATGGTTCGTAGGCTCGTCCAGGAAAAGTATATCCGGTTTTTTCAGCAGCAGGCACGCCAGAGCCAGCCTCGTGCGTTCGCCTCCGCTGAGAGTGGATATCTTCTTGTGGTAACTTTCCGCAGGGAACGCCATGCTGGAAAGTATGCCCGTTATCTCGCTCTTGTATGTATATCCGCCTTCACGGTCGTATCTTTCACTGAGAGCGTCGAATCTCTCTATGAGCCTGTGGCTTTCCTCCTCGGAGGACGCCTCCTCCATCCTGAGGGTCAGCTGCTCCATCTCACGCTCCATCTCAGGAAAACGGCTGAATATAGCTTCCACTTCCTCTATAACAGTCTTCTCAGAGTCGAAACTGCCGTCCTGCTTCAGGTATCCCGTCTTCAGATCCGAAGATATGAAAAAATCACCTGACTCGCATGGTATCTCGCCGGTCAGCATCTTCAGCAGCGTAGTCTTTCCCGCTCCGTTGACGCCGATTATCCCGACTCTTTCACCCTTGTTTATATGAAACGAGACCTTGTCCAGTATGACGTCGGTCCCGTACGCTTTCGTAAGATCTTTTGCCGATACTACTATCATTTTCTCCTCACCGTAATAACAATATCATTTATTCCATATGCTGCCGGGCCATTCTCAGCCCAGCTTCAGATCAGGCACTGCATCCATCGTGAGATCGTCCCTGTGACCCGCCATATACCTGTAGTACGCCGCGCATCCTATCATAGCCGCGTTGTCCGTGCAAAGGATCGGCGACGGATAATACAGTTTTATCCCGTGTCTGCTGCATTCCTTTTCCATCATCTCTCTGAGACGACTGTTGGACGCCACTCCGCCTGCCATGACTATCCTGTCCTTGTTCATATCGACAGCTGCGGAAACAGTCTTGGCGACTATGACATCCAGGACTGCTGCCTGGAAGCTTGCGGCTACATCGGCAGTATTTATCTCCCTGCCTGTCTGTTTTTCCGAATTTATATAATTCAGCACGCCTGTCTTGATGCCGCTGAAACTGAAGTCCAGGCTTCCCTTTTCCAGGAACACTCTCTTGAATTCCACGGCATGAGGATCCCCTTCCTTTGCAAGCTTGTCTATCAGCGGACCTCCCGGGTATCCCAGCCCCAGGACACGGGCCACCTTGTCGTAGGCTTCGCCTGCCGCATCATCACGGGTGCCGCCCAGCACGCGGCATTCGTTGTATCCTGTCACCTCGACTATATTGGTATGTCCCCCGGAGATGACAAGAGCCATGAACGGAGGCTCCAGATCCCTGTGTTCGATGTAGTTGGCGCATATATGGCCGTGTATGTGGTGCACACCTATCAGCGGTTTGCCCGACGCCAGCGCATACGCCTTGGCTGTGGCCAGTCCTATGAGCAGCGCTCCCACCAGTCCCGGACCGTATGTCACCCCTATCATGTCAACATCATCAAATGTGATCCCTGCCTCTTGCAGAGCCTGATCCACCACCATGTTCACATTCTCAAGATGATGTCTCGAAGCTATCTCCG
Organism: uncultured Eubacterium sp.; assembly: GCA_905193765.1. Taxonomy (GTDB): domain Bacteria; phylum Bacillota; class Clostridia; order Peptostreptococcales; family Anaerovoracaceae; genus Lentihominibacter. The sequence continues at coordinate 39,385 of CAJJPZ010000002.1, read as the reverse complement.
GCACCACTCCTCCGTAAAGTTTATGTATATCTATCTGTGACGAAATGATACTGGACAGGACTTCACGTCCATCCAGCATCACAGCCGCCGCTGTCTCGTCACAGCTCGATTCGATTGCAAGTGTTACTTTTTTTCCATCCTTCATTGTTCGTTTCGTCCTTCTTCGATCTTGATACCGCACTGGTTGTCTCCGTTCAGATGTCTGCAGTTCTCGCATGACATGTAGCTGCTCATGCTGAACATGTCGAAATCATGTCTCCTCGAGAATTTCCTGCACGGCGCCGACACGACATTCATATTATCTCCTGAAAACTGTTCCATAAGATGCCTCCTGATCAGATAAATATTTCAAAACATATTATCTGCATACGGCATCGTTTTTATTCCGCTGCGGCATTTTCCTCTTCGTGACGCCACATTATCATGGCGTCCTCGCCGTTGTTCAGGTAATATCCTTTCCTGACGCCTTCCACCCGGAATCCGAATTTTTCATAAAGCCCTATAGCTGCTTCATTGGATCGTCTGACCTCCAGGGTATGATGTCTTATCCCCTCCGATGTGGTAAAATCTATCATCGTGTGTATTATCCCCGATGCGATCTTCCTGTTCCGGAATCCCGGCATCACGGCCACATTCGTGATATGGCCTTCATCCATGATCCACCAGAGCCCGGCATAGCCTACGATATCACCGCCCAGCTCTGCCACGATATAAAATGCTCTCGGGTTCTCCCCCAGCTCGTAATTCAGCGCATCCCTGCTCCATGGATCAGGAAAGCACAGTTTTTCTATCCTGTATATATCTTCAACGTCGTCCAGTGACGCCTGTCTGACTATCACATCCGCCATTATGTCACACCTTTTCGTTACTGCGCTCCTGCGCCTGTTTCTCACGCAGTTTGCGCTCAGCTTCCGGTATCCTCATATACTCAGGCTCCACCTGGTCATATGTGAGGCTGCCTCTTTCAGCAAATACTGCCGCTCCTGTCTTCGCTGCAGAAACAGCATCCTGATATCTTATGCTCTCGGGGGCTGTCTCTGTTCCCCTCGGCCTGATTTCCTCTATGATATCCCCGTATTTGTCTATCCCGTCACCCAGCAGCATTATATTCTCATATCCTGACACGATCTCAAGGAATTCCCCCACGGTGTATGGGCCTGCTTTGACTTCTTCAACGGGACGACCGTCTCTGATGAAATATCCTCCGCCGTATATCTGCTGTCGCCTGGCGTCCAGCATCGGGCATATGAGCGTCTCTTCTGCCGCAGTGTCCGCAGCATTCAGCGCCAGTGATTCAAGACTCGATACCGCAACACATGGTATCCCTGTTATCTGGGACAGCGCCCTGGCAGATGACACGCCGATACGTATCCCTGTAAAGGAGCCAGGCCCTGCAGATACTGCTATCAGGTCTATATCGTCTAATGTCGATCCGCTGTCCTTCAGCACTTTCTCCACCTGGGGCATCAGATTCTGAAGATGTGAGAATCTGTCGCTGCCGTGTATTTCCTGCACTGTGACCTCGTCTCTCACAAGCGCCACTGATGCGAAAGCGCCCGTCGTTTCAATACCTAAAATGTACATCTGTATATACGTTCTCCTTCTTTATCGCCGTACTCTATCCGTATCCTTATGGCGTCATCCGGTATGATATCCTCGATGAGATCCGCCCACTCGACGATACATACTCCGTCGCCGTAAAAATATTCCTCGTAGCCGATCTCATACATTTCATCCACATCGCCGATGCGATACACATCAAAATGGAACAGAGGCAGTCTGCCACTTCTGTACTCCTTGACGATATTAAAAGTAGGACTTGTTATGACGTCGTCTATACCAAGTCCCCGTGCTATTGATTTTGTCAGTGTCGTCTTGCCCGTCCCCAGATCGCCTTCCAGAGCTATCACTGCTCCCGGATCCAGTTTTCCGGCAAGTTCGATACCGAATTTTTCTGTCTCTGACTCGTTTCTGATAATGATCACTTTTTCTTTCATAACTTTATTATTGTACCACAAGTGATCGGTTTTTTCAGCATAAAACGATAAATATGCAGTCTCCTGCCTGTTTGTTCATCTATCTGTGCAGGAATGCCGACACTCTCTTGTAGAGCAGGAATGTCACAAGTGCATTCACACCTGCCTTGACGAGGTTGAATGCTGCGATGAACGGCATGAGATCCCATACTACACTTCTCGGTACTCCCATGAATATCGGTGTTATTATCATATTGGCTCCCATCATTGCTGCTGTCATTGCCAGGATCCCTGCGATAAGAGCTATTACCGCACCTTTTCTCGTCTTGTTGAACTTGTATATCGTGCCGGCAACAATGACCAGTACACCTGTTGCTATTATATGCATTATGATCCCGTATACACCGCTTCCTGCGCTGACAGTTACTCCCTGTATCACAGATGTAACTACAGTCAGGATAATTCCCGCTACAGGTCCGAACGCGAACGTGCCGATCAGGATAGGTATATCTGCAGGGTCATACTCCATAAAAGCTACTGCAGGGAATATAGGGAAATGGATTATCGCCACCAGAACTATGGATATAGCTACCAGCATCCCCATTTTAGCTAATACGACTGTCTTGTGTTTGTGATTCATTTTCAAATTCCTCCTGGATAGTGATGTTATAATGATGACAGGAATCTGTTGCACAGGTTTCAGCGGCACTGCAGCGATGCATGCAACTGAAAACCCCGGAAAATATATTTCCGGGGCCAAAAACTCTCACTTAAATACATGCCAAGAATTCTCGTTTCTTTCATCCGGACTATGACCGTCGGTACAGGATTCACACCCGTTCGGCATCTGCAGCTGTCATCGCGCTACGCTGCATCCGCTCGTGGACTTGCTGCCTTGGCAGACCACCACCGGTGAGGACTTCCACCTCGCCCTGAAACAGATTTTCATATATTTATTATAAACATATAGCACCTTTACTGTCAATATCATAAAGCAAAAGCGTCATATAAAAAACCAGCCATACTTCAACATACAGCATGACTGATTTTTTATGGATTATATTTTTCTTATCTTACTTTGTTGTTTTGAACAGAATCCCTCTTACTGTTCCTTTTGGGTCCTTTATCAATATATATGCCACCCAGATAACCATTGCAAGGGCGATGACCGAAAGTCCCAGGAATCCGTCATTTATCATATCTGCCGTTGCCGGTGAGAAATATTCTGCCTTCAACTCCGCATACTCGAATATAGCGTCTCCCAGCCACATCAGCGAAGCGCCCCAGAGCATGTTCGCAAGCCATCTGAGTTTCCTTGCAAATGAGATCTTACCAGCTTCCTCCGGTTTTGAATCCACCGTCTTCTTTGCTGCTGTAACGACAACTGCTTCTGCAGCTGATACTAAAAAACAAGCCATTTTATGATCCTCCTTTAAAATAATGTGATATTGACTTTGATCACAGCCTCATATACAAACAAAAAAACGAAGACATCATCCTTCTTTTCTTAAAAAGGAAATATATCTTCGTGATATGTATTCGCTGAATTATTCAATTATTGATCATCAAATAACAAAAGTGGTTTTACACCATATTTTCATATGAAACTTTTGCTGATAGTCCGGAAATACCCAAAACGATATCTCCTATATAATAAAAATACTATTCTGTCTGTATAATGCTACTGCATATTTGCCAGCTTCCTGCCGACTGTTATGTTAATAATTATACGTCCGATCACAACAAGTGTCAACAGATATTTTAATATGTTTTGAAAAACGATTGACACAATTTTTTTCATTTTATCTCAAGTTTTTTCACAGGCTTTCTGAGTATGTATATCAGTGGGATTTCGGAGGAGTTCAGGCGAACACCAGCTGGATCAGCAGCATGTATACCACCGTTCCTGAGACTATGGACAGCAGTGTGTTGTGCTTCCATTTGTGCAGCACTATTATCAGAGTAACCGAGATCATTTCCGGCAGGCCGTGAGGCGATTCCAGCACCGGAGTGGACTTCAGGCAGTACACCACCAGCATACCCATTATAGCGTAGGGCAGCACGTTGCTGAGGTACACCACAGACGCAGGCGTGCTTCCCCTGAACAGTATGAACGGAAGTGCTCTTATCAGGAACGTCACCGCCGCAGCCACAAGGATGATCAGCAGACTGTGATTATAGTCTATCATGACACGGTACCTCCCTCCTCGTTCTTTTCATCAGGAGTACCGGCACCGCCGTCCCCTATCCAGCGTTTTTCTATAAAGAGGGCCACAGTTATAGCTATCATCGACGGTATCAGGAAATTGTCGTGGCCGAATATCAGCAGGCACAGGACAGTTATCACAACGCCTGTCAGCGCCGGGATATGGCTGTCGGCCTTTTCCCACTGTTCCACGAAGATCACTATGAACAGCGCCGTCATGGAAAAATCGATACCTGTCGTATCGAAAGGTATCACATCCCCCAGGACTGCTCCGATGGTGCTCCCCGCCACCCAGTATATCTGGTCGAACATAGACACGAAAAAATAGTATCGTTTCCGGTCTACATTCTCCGGCAGATCGGCAGAACACACCAGTGAGAAAGTTTCGTCCGTCAACGCAAAAATAAGGTACGGTTTTTTTCGTCCTGTACCTTTATACTTTTCTATCATCGTGACACCGTAAAAAAGGTGTCTTATATTGACCATCACTGTCATCAGAGCCGTAGTGATCAGTGATGCACCTCCTGCAAGGAGATCTATGGCAACGTACTGCATCGATCCGGCATATACTATGACACTCATGAATGTCGCCCACCACCATCCGTAGCCTTTGCTCTGGAGCAGAAGGCCGAAGCCCAGCCCCAGAACCACATATCCGGCCATTATCGGCAGTGATGCCCTGAAAGAATACAAAATCGTACGATCCTTGTCCTTGTTTTCCATTCTTTCTTTTTATCACCTATGCTTTCCCGAACCCGCATGCAGGATATGTGCAGGTCTCACAGTTCAGACACAGCCCGCCGTGAGCCAGTCTGTTTATATCTTTCTTGGTGATCCTCTCGCCTGCCAGAAGTCTCGGCACGATCAGATCGAATATGCTGGTGCGGCTGTACATGACACATCCCGGCAGTCCCACCACCGGCACGTCGCCTATATAAGACATCATGAACATCGCTCCCGGCAGTACCGGAGCGCCATAGCTCACCACTTCGCCGCCTGCGCGCCTTATGCCCGAAGGCGTCCTGTCATCCGGATCCACAGACATGCCGCCCGTGATACCGATGATATCCATACCTTCGTCCACAAGCTGTCTGATGCAGTCAGCTATCATGTCATCATCATCATCCGCGAAAAGCTGCTTTTCGACCTTGCTGCCCAGTGCTCCGAATTTCTTTACCAGCACCGGTCCGAAAGCATCTTCTATGATGCCGTTGTATACTTCACTTCCGGTGGTCACGACGCCTACTTTCATCTCTTTAAGAGGAACGATCTCCACCAGCGGTCCGTCCTCAAGAATCTTTTCTGCGGTCTGCATCACGGACTCCGCCACAAAAAGAGGGATTATCCTGGTACCTGCCAGCTTGTCCCCTTTTCCCACCACGACATTCTCATGTATCGTAGCGAACATTATCTCATCCTGGGAAACCAGCTCAAAAAGCCTCTCCCTGTCTATCTTCAGGAGCCCGTCCACTGCTGCCCGCAGCTCGATCTTGCCTTCCGATGGCTCCGTCAGATCTATTCCTTTGCCCGCAGCGCGGGAAGCTATCCTGTATGCCGCCTCATTTTCATGGACATCGTCATCATCTTTCTCGAGAACGAATAGATGTCTCTTTCCCATGGAAAGGAGCACCGGTATGTCCTCTTCTGTTATCACATGGCCTTTTTTGAACTTGGCACCTTTATACTCACCCGGGATTATCTGCGTCAGGTCATGAGCCAGTACGGTACCCACCGCCTGCTCTACAGCTACTTCCTTCATTTTATACTACCTTACCTTCCTTCAGAGTTATGTTTTTATCTGCAAAAAGCTCCGCCTCACGATGGTTGTGAGTTATCAGTATCGTAGGGATCTTAAGCGTTTCTCTGAACGCCATGAACTCGTCGTATATCCTGTTCTTCGTATTCTCATCGAGAGCTGAAAACGGCTCGTCAAGAAGCAGCAGCGACGGTTTCGTCACCATTGCTCTCGCCAGAGCCACACGCTGTTTTTCTCCCCCGGAGATCGCCATGGAGTTTTTATCTGCAAGATGTGAGATCCCTAAGGTCTCCATCATATATCCGGCATACTCCAGCAGTTCCTTTTTTTCAGCTTTCCTCCAGTACTCCTTCCTGTTCTTCAGACCGTAAAGCACGTTCTGCTTCACGGTCATATGCGGGAAAAGCGCATAGTTCTGGAAAAGATAGCCGATATTCCTCTTTTCAGCCGGAACATTCACCTTATCAGTATGACTGAAAATAAGTCTTTCGTCAACAATGATTTCACCCTCATCCGGAACAGCTATACCTGCAAGACAGTTCAGGATCGTAGTCTTCCCTGCTCCGGAGACTCCTTCTATGACCAGGAGTTCATTGCCCATGGCAAAATCCACATCAAGGGAAAAGTAATTTAGCTTCTTCAAAAGTCTGAATGATACGCTCATGCCGGTCACCTCTGTGTACTGTCTCTGTGATTTTTCTTCTTCAGCCACACATTGAGACCGAATACCAGCGCGAAGCTGAAAACCACCATGACTACGACAAGACTCATGGCCTTGTCCTCCTTGCCTGTAACTACCGAATAATATATCGCCGTCGGGATGGTCTGGGTCTTCCCCGGTATGTTCCCTGCCAGCATCAGCGTAGCGCCGAACTCGCCGAGAGCACGTGCAAAGGTAAGCACTATGCCGCTTATGATGCCCGGCCCTGAGAGAGGGAACGTTACTGTACAGAAGACCTTGAAAGGACTGCTGCCAAGTGTCTTCGCAGCAAGCTCAAGACTGGGATCGACACTCTGGAACGCGCCCTTTGCATTCTGATACATCAGCGGCAGCGCCACTACACTTGCCGCTATAACGCAAGCGATCCAGGTAAATACTACCTGGATGCCAAATGTATCGAGAAGGAAGGCTCCTATGAGCCCCCTCTTCCCGAAAACCTTCAGAAGCAAATATCCTACAATAGACGGTGGCAGGATCATCGGGAGTATGAGTATAGTTTCCCAGATGTTCTTGCCCGGGACTCTACGTTTCGTAAGCAGATAAGCGAAGAATACTCCCAGAAAAAACGCTATTACCGTCGCAAGCAGTGCGACTTTTACTGATAGAATAATTGGTCCAAACATATTAAATCCGTTTTCTCACTGTACTTCTGAACTTATTTTACTGTGAATCCGTATTTTTCGAATACTTCTTTAGCGAAGTCGCCCTGCATGAAATCGTAGAAGTCAGCAGCTGATTCAGCCTGTGGTGCATCCTTCATGATAGCTGCAGGATATACGATAGGATCGTGGAGATCTTCCTTGATGTCTTCAACTACAACACCCTTTGATTCATCCATAGTCAGAGCGTCTGTCTTGTAAACGAATCCGCAGTCAGCGTCGCCTGTCTCAACATAGTTGAGTACCGCTCTTACGTCCTTTGAATAAACGATCTTGTCCTTGATCTTGTCAGTTATCTTAAGATTGTCGAATACCTGAGTCGCATATTTCCCTGCCGGAACAGTCTCGACTTCGCCGATGGCGATTGATCCTACTTTGTCCGAAGTAAGTGCATCCATGCTGACATCATCTTTCTTTTCTTTTGTAGCTACCAGAGTCAGTGTGTTTCCAAGAAGGTCTTTTCTTGTGTCCTTGTTGATGAGGTCGTCCTTCTCCAGATCGTCCATGTTGCTCTTTGAAGCTGATACGAATATATCACACGGTGCTCCGCCCTGGATCTGCTGCACCAGGTCTCCTGAACCCGCATAGCTTGGTGTTACGGTGCATGATGCATCTTTCTCGTACTCTTTGATGATCTCATCGAGAGCATCTGTCAGACTTGCTGCAGCCAGTACAGTAACTTCCGGCTTGTCCTCTTTCTTGGTGCTGTCATCTCCACCGCCGCATCCAGTCAGCAGTGTCACTGACAGAGCCAGCACAACAGCTAATGCGATCGTAAGTATTTTCTTCATAATGTCCTCCTGTTGATCAAATACTAAATGTTATCATAACAATATTCAGTCTATCACACTTCCGGATTTCGTCTGTTGTTCTGACAACATTTATATATACTTATTTGTTCATTTTTCTGTGATATATTTGCTTTCTTTTGCATGCACTACACTCAACAATGCGAATGCTGACATCATCACCCTGCGCATACATAATCATTCCTGTCTTTCTATCTTCATCCATGTTATACTATATCCTGAAACGGAGAAAATAATAACCATGATAGACAACTATGGAAGAAAAATCGACTACATGCGCATATCTGTCATCGAGCTATGTAACCTGCGTTGCAGGTACTGCATGCCAGAGGACGGTATCGCCAAAAGACCTCATGAGGAGATGCTGACCTTTGAAGAGATAGTATCAGCAGCCGAAGCCGCAGTCTCTCTGGGCGTAAGGAAGATCCGCATCACCGGAGGCGAACCGCTGGTAAAGCGCGGCATCATCGGTCTGTGCAGCAGTATATCCGCCATAGACGGCGTGGAGGAACTTTGCATGACCACCAACGGCACGCTGCTGCCGCAGTATGCAAAACAGCTGAAAGAAGCAGGCGTAGACAGGCTGAACATCAGTCTCGATACTCTTGATCCCGGGAAATTCAGCTATATCACCCGCACCGGTTCGCTTCAGGATGTGCTTGATGGCATCGAGGCAGCATATGTCGCCGGATTCGAAAACACCAAGATAAACATGGTCCTGATGGGTGGTTTCAATGACGACGAGATAGCGGACTTCGTTGCCCTCACAAAGGACAGGCCTTTGGAGATCAGGTTCATAGAGCTGATGCCTATAGGCGGCGGCATCGGATTCGACAGAGCCGGGTTCATCAGCTGTGAAGAAGTCCTGAAGAAAGTGCCTGAGCTGGAACCGCTTGGATTCAGCGACGGAGTGGCATCCATATACAGACTGCCCGGCGCTGCAGGACGTGTCGGCCTGATACGCCCTGTCAGCTGCGAATTCTGCAAAAGCTGCAACAAGATCAGACTCACAGCCGACGGTATGCTTAAACCCTGTCTCCACTCAGACACAGAAATATCCGTCAGAGGCCGGAGCCGCGAGGAGATGGCAGAGATCATGAAGGAAGCTATCCTCGGCAAACCAGAGATGCGCAGCGCACTTGATGCAGACAACCCAAGCCAAGCCGGCAGGGACATGAACATGATAGGAGGATAAGAATGACAGATTTCACACATTTCAACGATTCCGGCCGCGCAAAGATGGTGGACGTGGGAGAAAAAGCAGTCACTGAACGCATCGCCACAGCAGGCGGCAAGGTGCTTGTGAACCCGGAGACATTCCGTCTGATAAAGGAAGGCGGCATGAAAAAGGGCGACGTCCTTGGCACAGCCCAGATAGCCGGTATCATGGCCGCTAAGAAAACATCCGCCATCATACCGATGTGCCATCCACTGATGCTGACGGGCATAGATATAGACTTCAATATGGTGGAGGAAACATCCACCATCGAGATAAAGGCCACGGTGAAATGCAAAGGCGTCACCGGCGTCGAGATGGAGGCTCTGACAGCAGCCTCTGCAGCAGCGCTGACGATATACGATATGTGCAAGGCCGTACAAAAAGATATGATAATAGACCGCATCTGCCTGCTTTCCAAAACAGGCGGCAAAAGCGGTGATATAAGACAGGAGGAATTATGGAATACAGAGCAGCGGTGATAACCATGAGCGACAAGGGCTCTCAGGGTCTCAGAGAAGACACTGCAGGCGACCGTGTCGTGGAGATACTTGAAGCAAACGGCTGGAAGGTCGAATACAGGACGATGATACCTGATGACTTCGAGCAGATCAAATCGGAACTGATAAAATGCGCCGATGAACTTAAGGTCACTCTCATAGTGACTACCGGCGGCACCGGATTTTCCATGAGAGACGTGACCCCTGAAGCAACGCTGGCAGTCGTGGATCGCGAAGTCCGTGGCATACCGGAGGCAATGAGGGCAGAAAGCATGAAGATAACGCCTATGGGTATGCTTTCCCGTGCGGCAGCAGGTCTCAGGAAACAGACCCTCATAATCAATCTGCCGGGGAGCAAAAAAGCGGCGTCGGAATGTCTCGAAGCTGTCATCAAGCCGATAAAGCACGGCGTGGAGGTTCTTCTCGGCGAGTCTGCCGACTGCGCTACACTGCACCTGCCAAAAGGAACGGTAAAGGCAGTCTGCATCAGCGAAGCCAAAGGTGTACAGAAGCATGACATCGGCGAAGCGATGTTCGTTGAAGATCACGGTATAGAAGGTGACGCCCACGCGGGCAAATGGCACAGACAGGTGAGCCTGCTGGCGGCAGAAAGCGTTGCCAAAGTGCAGAAGGCGCTGGATTTTGAACTCAAAAGCGGTGATTTTGCAGAAAACATACTTACAGAAGGCATCGAGCTCTATACACTGCCCATAGGCACAAGGATGCAGATAGGCGAAGCTGAGGGCGAAGTGACCCAGATCGGCAAGGAATGCCATCATGGCTGCGCCATCAGGGAGCTGGCAGGCGACTGCGTGATGCCCCGTGAAGGCATCTTCATCAGAGTCACAAAAGGAGGCCGGGTGAAGAACGGCGACAGGATACAGGTCATTCAGATGTAAACTGCATAACCATTTTTTTCCTGTCATATCATCTCCTCTTCTGCACAAAATAATCGCGAGGAGGGATGTACCCATGAAAAACAATAAAACAAACAACCAGCAGAACAACAGACAGTCTGAAAACAAGAACAGACAGTCACAGAACAAGGAAGAAAACAAAAATTACAATGAAAAAGGCCAGAACGAGAAATCCGAAAAATACGGATACTAAGTCCTGGCATCCAATGAGCCGCACCGGACAGGCGGCATAGGTCATCACAGAGAAAGACCGGCAGCAGGCGGTATATCAGAGTATATGCCCTGTGCCGGTCTTTTGCTTATCACAATTCATGATCATGTCCTGGAAATCTCCCGGTCATCGCGTCCGTTCCTCGTGGCCCTGACATACACGAAGTACGATATCACGGCAGCCACGATCTCCGTGATCCAGAACGCATGCCATACGCCGACAGCTCCGAAGACTCTGCTCAGCAGTAACGCCGCCGGCAGTATGAACACGATATACCTTATCAGCGATATCACCAGAGACGCATTGCCTTTGCTCAGTCCTTCCAGTGCGCCTGAGAGCACCACCGATACAGAAGAAATGATGAATCCCGCGCTTATTATCCTCAGCGCCGGGGCTCCCAGTGCGATGATCTGTTCATCACCGGTATATATTCCCATGAGTTTTCCTGCCATGAGCTGGCATACGATAGTCCCGGCAACCATTATCGCTGCCACCAGAACAGTGGAAGTCCTGACTATCTCCTTCACCCTGCTATGCTCCCCTGCACCGTAATTGTATCCCACCAGCGGCCTTATGCCCTGCACCACGCCGTTGGCCGACAGATAAAGGAACGTCTGGAGCTTGTAGTATACGCCCAGCACGAACACATAACCTGCAGAATACGACGCCAGTATGCCGTTGAGCACCGACACCTGCACAGAGGGGAGCGCTATGTTCAGCGCAGCCGCATTGCCTACAGAATACAGCTTTTTCATGATGTAAAGTTTCGGCTTCCAGTACTTCAGCCTGAATTTAACCGGCAGCGGATCCATCCCGTACATGATGAAGTATATCAGCACCGGCAGTGTCTGTCCTATACCTGTGGCAAGGGCCGCCCCTTTTATGCCCATCTCCGGGAAGGGTCCTATTCCGAATATCATCAGCGGATCCAGTATTATGTTTATTATGCACCCTGTAGCCAGGCAGAACATCGTGGACTTCATCCTTCCGGTGGACTGGAATATCTTTTCCAGCGCCATTGCCGTACAGTCCATCGGTGCGAACAGGAACAGCACTCCCGTATAAGCGATCCCGTACTCTATCGTCTGCGCATCGCTGCTGAACATGCTCATGAACCATGGCATCACTGCAATACAAACCACCATCAGCACCAGCCCGTGAAGTATGCTCAGCACTGTCCCGCTGCTGGCAGCCCTGTCCGCTTCATCAGTTTTCCCGGCGCCCATGTAGAATGCTACCACCGCGTTTATCCCGATGCCGAACCCCACCGCTGCCGCATGCACGAAATTCTGTACAGGGAAAAGCAGCGAAAGCGCAGTCATTGCGCTGCTGCTCATCTTTGCCACGAAGAACGAGTCTACTATATTGTACAACGCGTTCACTGCCATGGATATAGCCATGGGGTACGACATGGACAGCACCAGAGGCATTACCTTCTTTTCCTTCATAAACGTCTGATCCATAGATCTTCATTCCTTTCGTCAATTGATGATATAGCTCTCATGTGTCTTTCCCGTCGTCCCGGCAGTTCACTGCATCACAAAGATATGGAACACACAAAAAAACACACGAGAACATTACTGTAATGTCTTCGTGTGGCGAAAAGTAAAGGCTCTGCAACATCTCTGTCTTACACAGGCTGCATCTGCCTTTAGAAAAATCCACGCCCCATCGCACCGGCCTTCGCTTTATACAGCGAGTCCCGTCAACCCTGTTCCGAGCCGCACTGCGATGCGGTTTTGTAATTAAGATTCTAACACCGGATCTGCCTGCTGTCAATCGTTACAGGCAGATCCGTATTCACATTCATATTTGGCAGTTTGCCTTGAGCATAGCGCAGTCACTTAATAGCCGATTTACTGTCAGATCATACCCCTGATTCCATTTCCACAGCTTTGAGAATGCAATCCATCGCCTTTACAGGATGTCCTGCCTTCACGCCTCCATCGATATAAATATCTTCACCAGTTATATACCTGCAGTCATCACATGCCAGGAAGTAGAACAATGCAGCTGCCTCTTCCGGGTAGCACATCCTTCCCAGCGGAGTTATGGCACCTACCACCAGCAATTCGGTCTCACAGCCTTCTGCATATGCCATCGGAGTATCTATAGTGTTCGGACATATGCAGTTCACTCTTATTCCCCTGGCTGCATATTCGATAGCAGCAGCTTTCACGATACCTACGATCGCTATTTTAGACGCTATATACGATCCATATCCTGCGAAATCTCCGTTCGCTGAATTCGATGCCGTACATGCGATACTGCCCCCGTCACGCATATATTTTGCTCCGTATTTTATTCCAAGCAACGCGCCTATGGTGTTTACTCTGAACAGCCGCTCATAATCCCCGACTACTGCATCATCTATCAGCTGTTCCGGCATTATGATACCTGCATTGTTTATCACCACATCCAGCGGGCCATGCTTTTCGGCAGCTGTCTTCATCAGATTCTCCACGTCTTTTTCAACACTGACATCCGCCTGAACAAAATCACACCCCAGCTCCTCCGCCAGGTCAGTGCAGTCACGGTAGTCCCCCATAACGACCTTTGCTCCACCTTCCAGGAACATTTTAACAGTCGCAAGACCCAGACCGGATCCCCCTCCGGTCACAACAACAACTTTATCTTTTACTGAAAACATCGATTCCTCCTTGATTACATACCGGATATGCAGGTGGCTGATAAACAGTTCTCATCCACCTGCCTCTTACTGTTATTTTTAATAATACAGCTCCGACGGCCCCTTGTATTCCTGGATGGTATTGCCGCCGTCCACCACCAGTGATTCTCCCGTGATATACGAAGCCCTGTCTGATGCAAGGAAAACTATAGCGTTTGCCACCTCTTCCGCATCGGCACTTCTCCTCATCGGCGTATTGTGACCGCCTGCCGCTTCGCTCTCTGTCTGTGACGCCGTTGCGATCCAGCCCGGCAGGACATTGTTCACCGTTACACCATACACGCCTGTCTCTATAGCAAGTGCCCGGCTCATTCCTATGATACCTGCCTTGGCAGCGCTGTAGGCTGCTTCTCCCGGATTGCTGACAACCGGACCCGTCACAGAAGAGACATTGACGATCCTGCCATATTTCTTACCCACCATATAAGGCAGCACCTGCTTTGTCACATTGAAGCAGATATTCAGGTTCCTGTTTATGGACGTGTCCCAGCTCTCATAGCTCACATGCATGATGTCGCTGAAATCCTCCTCTTCTCCAACCTGCGCCATCCCGGCATTGTTGACGAGGACGTCTATACCGCCAAAATCGTCCGCGATCTGCTTTACCACGGCAGCAACCTGCGCCCTGTCCATGAGATCGGCGATATAGCCTCTGGCCTCTATCCCCATAGAAACCAGCTCCTCAGCCCTCTGATATATACGGTCTGTAGTTGCGATCAATGCGATCCGGCCACCGGTTTCTCCAAGTATCCTCGCCACAGAGAATCCTATTCCTGTAGGACTTCCTGCCCCTGTTATGAGACATGTCTGTTCCGTAAAATCAATAAATGGTTTATTCATTTTATATCACTCCTTGTTTTCCTGTATGATATCCGGTAGTGCAACCTGTTTTCAATCAACAGACTACACGTTTTCTTTCGAAATTTCAACCAGTTCTGCGATACAGTCGTCCCATGTTTTGATCAGTCTGTCTATATCTTCATCCGACGTTACAGGCGATATCAGCATCATATTGTGGAATGGCGTTATCAGTATCCCTCTGTTGGACAGATAAATATGGGTGTAGTACATCAGCTGCCAGTCGAAGTTGTTCTTGGCCTCCGTTCCGTTTTTCGGCAGCGTCGGCATGAACTGCATCTCGCATCTAGCTCCCGATCTTGTCAGGCTCCATGGCACACCGTGCTTCTTAAGCACTGCTTCAAGTCCATCGGAAAGTCTGTTCTGTCCTCTGAACATCTTCTCGAAAGCTTCTTCCGTCGCCACCTCAGCCAGTGTCACTCTCATGGCGGCTATGGCGAACTGATTCGCAGCCAGCGTTCCGCCGATGCCCATAGGATCGGAGACGCCTGCATTGCCGTAGGTCTCATTTATCTTGTCTGTGATCTCCTTTGTGAATCCGTATACAGCCACAGGGATACCTCCTGCTATGGATTTGCCCAGTGTCACGAAGTCCGGTCTGAGTCCATGCGCTGCAGTGTATCCGCCGTATCCGTTGGAAAGTGTATGAGTTTCATCGATTATCATATACGATCCGTATTTGTCACAGAGCTCACGCAGTCCTTCGAGATATCCTTCAGCAGGAAGCACCATTCCGCAGTTGGTCATCACAGGTTCCAGCAGCACTGCCGCTACATCTCTGTGAGCCAGCTCACGCTCAGCCGCTTCAAGATCATTGAACTCCACTACCCTGGTGAGCTGATCCTTCGGAAGCCCCGGATTAGAATCGTATTCGGTCCTCAGTGCCAGTTTCCCTTCTTCGTTTATATGCGGCAGAGTCTCGTCCAGACTGCCGTGGTAGCATTCCTGCATCACCATGATCTTAGGCCTTCCTGTCAGCGCTCTGGCATTACGTATGACATAACGGTTAGCTTCCGTAGCTGTCATCGCCACCTGCCATGTAGGCAGACCGAAACGCTTCTCCAGTTCCTTCCCTATTTCAAGAGCATCCAGAGTCGGCATCATCGTCGTTATACCGTTCCTCACCTGCTGACACACTTTGTCAGCAGTAGCCTTAGGCGAATGTCCGAACATGGCTCCGGTATCCCCCAGACAGAAATCTACATATTCGTTTCCATCTATATCATAGCATCTGTCCCCCTGAGCCTTTTCAAGGAATACCGGGTGCTCCGTGCCCCAGTCTCCCATCCACGGCATAGGCACGCCGTTCAGCAGATTCTCATGAGCCTTGTCGAAGGCAGCCTTGCTCTTCTTCGTCCTCTCATTGAAGACACGATCCTCTCTGGCTCTCAGCACTGCCAGCTGTTCATCAGTTACAAGACGGTAAGGGCTTTTTTTATCTGTTATCATTTTAAACTCTCCTTATATTTTCATCGGGTTCTGTAACATATGATCATATAAAATGCAAATACCGTGCCATACGTCGCTATATTCCCGGTAAATTTCCCCTCGGCCTCCGCAAGCCCTGTATTTTCAGTGCTCATGCAAAATCACACCGGGGCGTTGCACCTGCTTCCACACTGTTTTTTCTTAAAAAGAAAAAAGCCGTATTATTATTTTTAATAAAATTAATTATCAAAAACAATAATACAGCACCTGTGACTTGTTTCAGTTTTTCAGTCCCAGTTCCTGCATTTTTCTGTACAGCGATGACTCGCTTATCCCCAGCCTCTCCGACGCTTTTCGCTTGCCTTCACGTCCCGGACCTGATTTTTTCAGAGCATCCTCTATTATAAGTTTCTGGGCATGCGCCGTCTGTTCCTTCAGCGTGCCGCCTCCTGGATAATACGAAACGCCTGCTTTCATCCTCAGTCTTTCCGGCAGGTTCTCCTTCTGTATCGCGCTGCCATTTTCCATATTCACCGCGTACTCCACGACGTTCTCCAGCTCTCTGACGTTACCGGGCCATCCATAATCATTCAGTATTTTCAGCGACTCATCGCTGAACCCCTCCACGGACTTACCCACTATTGCATTGAACTTTCTCAGCGCGCTGTCCAGCATATATCCGATATCCTCAGTACGCTCTCTCAACGAAGGTATATGCAGCGGGATCACGTTCAGCCTGAAATACAGATCCTCCCTGAATTCACTGCGGGCTATCATCTCTTCAAGATCCTTATTGGTAGCTGCGATTATACGTACATCTATATCCAGTGAAGATGTGCCGCCTATCCTTTCCACGGTGCGGTTCTGCAACACGCGCAGTATCTTCACCTGCATATGGAGAGGCATGTCACCGATCTCGTCAAGGAATATAGTCCCGTGGTCTGCCAGCTCGAATTTACCCGGTCTGCCCTTCCTGTCTGCCCCGGTGAACGCCCCTTTCTCATATCCGAACAGCTCGCTTTCCAGCAGCGCATCCGGTATGGCTGCGCAGTTTATGGCTATGAACGGCTTGTCTGCTCTGTGACTGCGGGCATGTATGGCTCTGGCAAACATCTCCTTGCCAGTGCCGCTCTCTCCGGTTATCAGTATCGTGGATGTACCGTCGGACACCTGCATTGCCCGCTGTTTCAGGCGCTTCATTTTCTCGCTGACGCCGTATATATCATCAAAGGTGACCTTATTGTTTATGCGAGTCATCTCGCCTGCGTTGCGTGCCTCTTTATCGTAGTCTTTCAACAGCAGCATCACGCCGTGATCGGGTATGGGTATGGTGGATACCATCAGCCTTCTGGCGCTCCCGCCGCCGCGGCAGATCAGCTCCCGGTCTGTATGACTTTCCAGATCACCAGGCGTCAGCTCATTTTCCGGGAACATATCGACTATATCCCTTCCCGTCAGCTCATCCCTGCTTCTGCCGAACAGCTGCTCTGCGGCGAAATTGCAGGAGAATATGCAGCCTTCATTGTCAACCGCCACAAGGCCGTCAGGCATGGATTCCAGCAGCGCCGCAAGTTTCCTGCTGCTCTGGGCCTCCACCAGCTTTCCGGATATGAGCTCCGACATGCGCCTCAGAAAATTCAGCAGGCTGTCTCTGCCAGCCTTCATCCTGCTTCTCTGCTCCTCAGTGAACGCTATGAGCCCTATTATACCCAGCGTCTCTGTTCCCATCTTTATCGGGCATGCGATCTCCGCCAGTTCCTCTTCCATCGGCGAATAGTACATGACGTCTTCAGCTATATCCATACATACATATTCTATTCCGCTGCGCAGTATCTCCGCGTATATGTACGGCGAATCCAGATCTCCACCTTCTTCATATGTCCCCAGCTTGGCTGCATACCGGCCGGTGCCTCCTATTATCTTCAGTTTATCATCGACTATCTCAGTCTCTATACCTATCGCTGCAGTTATAGCGTCAGCCACCTGCATGACCGTATCCTCTATATGTGACAGTTTCATATCATCCGCACCTCTTAATCATTGGTCTACATCAATGATACCATCATACATTCGATCCATCAATCCCGGCCGTGACTTTACATATCACTCGCGATGTGTTATCATTGAAGCTGTTGAAAAACAGATTACTAGTAATTTTAAAAGAAAGGTGGAATTCCAGATGAAAAGGATCAAGACTTTAGTGTCACGCGATCTCGCAAAGACTGCTAAAACAGGCGGATGTGGCGAATGCCAGACTTCATGCCAGTCAGCAAGCAAGACTTCATGCAGCGTTGCGAACCAGAAGTGTGAACAGTGCAAATAAGCAGTGACGGCCCAGCCCGATCATGCTGACAGCACAACAGCGAAATGAATTGCTGCATTCCCTTTCAAGGCGGGTGCAGCTGTTTTTTTGCATATCCGGGGATCCATGCGGGACTCCGGTTCTGCAGACCACCTGAAAAATGAGGAATAACGATATGGTACACCAGTATAAACTCAATGGATACAATATAGTCCTGGACTCGGAGAGCGGCTCTGTCCACACAGTGGACGATGTGGCATACGATATCATCGGTATGTATGAAGACAGCTCAAGAGACGAGATCGTTGACGCCATCACCGGCAGATACGATGACGTCACAGCTCAGGACGTCGATGAGACGATAGAAGATATAGAAGAACTTAAGAAACAGGGAAAACTTTTCACAAGAGATCTGTTTTCCGGACAGGCTGCTCTGTTCAAACAGCGCCAGTCCGTAGTGAAAGCGCTTTGTCTCCATGTGGCTCACGCCTGCAACATGACATGCGGATACTGCTTCGCAGGTAAAGGCGAATACCACGGCGAGAAAGCCATCATGAGCTACGAAGTGGGCAGGAGAGCCCTGGACTGGCTGGTGGAAAACTCCGGCACCAGGACCAATCTCGAAGTCGACTTTTTCGGCGGTGAACCTCTGCTGAACTTCGATGTAGTAAAGCAGCTGGTAGACTATGGCCGCTCCATCGAAAAAGAAGCCGGCAAGAATTTCAGATTCACTCTCACCACCAACGGTATGCTTCTTGACGATGAAGTCATCGAATTCGCAAACCGTGAGATGAGCAATGTGGTCATCAGCCTTGATGGCAGGAAATGTGTAAATGATAAAATGAGGCGCACCCACGAAAACCAGGGCACCTACGACATGATCCTGCCTGCATTCAAAAAACTGGCAGAGTCCAGAAACCAGCAGGATTACTACGTCCGCGGCACGTACACACACTACAATACTGACTTCGCCAGCGATATAATACATATGGCAGATCTTGGATTCAAAGAACTTTCCATAGAACCTGTAGTTGCTCCCCCTGATGCACCATACGCACTGCAGGAGGATGACATACCGAAGCTGCTGTCAGAATACGAACGTCTCGCCACAGAGATGCTGGAAAGAAAACGCGAGGGCAAAGGCCGTGACTTCACATTCTACCATTACATGATAGACCTTGAGGGCGGTCCATGTATAGTCAAGAGGATCTCAGGATGTGGCGTGGGCACGGAATACGTGGCAGTGACTCCATCCGGCGACCTCTATCCATGTCATCAGTTCGTGGGAGATGAAAAGTTCCTGCTGGGAAACATTTACGACGGTATCACCAACGATTCCATCTGCGACGAGTTCAAGAGCTGCAATATATACTCCCACGAGGAATGTTCCGACTGCTTCGCCAAGCTCTACTGCAGCGGCGGATGTGCAGCCAACGCATACCACACCACCGGCAGCATCACTGGCGTGTACGAGACAGGTTGCGAACTCCACAAGAAACGTATCGAATGTGCCATCATGCTGAAAGTCGCAGAGATGTGCGAAGAACTCTGAAAACCCAAAACATTTTCAATATCACTATATACAGAGCTTACTATTACGGCAGTAAATCAACTTTACTGTCGTAAATTACTGATATGCATATGTTATAAAAACCGATAAACTGTTGTCCGATCTGCATCACTGATATCAGGACTTTTCTGCACTGACATATCCATAACCTCCCATCATCCTCTGCGATTTCCGGTTTGTCATGGACATTTCGGAAATACCATATTTTTCTTGGCATTTTTCATGTAGAATATGATATATAGTTACAAATATAAAAGGGAGATATCATAGATGAAGAATGAACGATTCATATTACAGCAGCTGCAGAGAAACAACAAAGTATACAGCGTATGTCTGAAGATCTTCTCCGTGACACTGGCAGTATTCGCTATCGTGCTTGTCATCACGCTGTTCATGGGCGCAGGGATCGCTGTGACAGCTGCCGACCTGGTCATAATGGCGGTGATAGCACTGCAGTATCCTGTTTTCAGGAAGCTGCACAAAAATACGACAGCAGCCTGCGATGAGATCAGCAGAGCACTTGCCGATCCGGACTTCAGCATACCTGACGGGTATTCTGCCACGACCAGGTCTGTAAGAAACAATACCATCCGTGAACCAAAGAAGATCATGACTGCTATAATAATGTTCGCATTCCTGGCAGTCCTCACAGGCGCGATACCACCGTTCTTCATATGGATCGGATCGTTGGATGATTTCGAAACTTTCAATACAGGCATGCTGTTCGTGATCATACTTTTCAGCGTCATAACGCTGTTCCTGATCATACTGATACTGCTGTACATCAGAGACTACCGTGTCGCAAAAAAGCTCATGAAATCAGGTGATATGCCGATATAACAGAGAGATCACAAACATAATGCTTTTGTAATAAATGGAGGAGAAGATGAAAAAACTATCTATCGTATTTATGGTCGCAGTACTGTCTCTGTTCCTGATGGCAGGCTGCTCAGAAGAAAAAAAAGACGACATCACGGCAAATACTGCCCCTGATTCATCATATGCGGAATATGATGGATATATCCACCGACTGGATAACGGAGATCTGAAATATCAGCTGGATACATCCGGCGATTTCAGGATGCACTGTTTTTTCCAGTACGATTCGCCTGAATACCAGGAGGATATCTACACTATAACACTGGATGATTCCGAACCTTACACGATGACTGCCACGAAGATCGTAGACGGCAGCGGCAATGACATAACGGGAAACTTCAAAAGTCTCACGTACACCATAGCTGACGGCGAACTGAGGATGGATGTAGTCAGGGATGAATCCACCCTTGCCGGAGGTGAAAGCAGCAGCATCATGAGTGGATCCTATGTGTTCACCCCGCCGTCAGGCACCAGCAGCACAGACAGTTCTTCAAAATACAACGAAAAGATCTATACGTCCGATGAGCTTGGCAAGCTGGCTCAGAGCTACTACAAGAAGAAGAACGGCTACTGCCCGCCTGAATCCGCAGTAACAAAGAACAGCGACGGCACATTCACCATACAGCTGTATGAAAAGGTGGACAACGGCGACGGTTCCTACCATACATCCACATCCGCATGGTATACCGTGGATCAGCTGGGCCGCGGCAAGAACGACATAACCGAGGAATCAGTGGATCTCAATCAGTGATCCATTACCACCGTCAGCACATGACACGTATGATCTGAAAAACCCTGGCACTTGATAACAAGATGTATTCCATTCATCTCGTATCCGGATGTCATGCTCTAAAGTGATGCAGACCTGACCGGACATCCGGCTGACTGCAGCCTGATCGCGAACGGGGAGCTCACCAAAACAACGGGGTTGTCGCTCTGACTAATATAATTCGTCAATGCGACAACCCCGTTACTGTATCTTATTCAGGATCATATATCATTGCGCCCCGGTTTACCGTGTGTTTTTACTCCTCCATCTCTTTCTGCGCACGGATTATAGCGAACTCTGCACTGTCGAAGATATGCTGTCTGCCTACCTTTTCCACGAGGCCTCCCTGTTCGAGATCATGGAGCACCTTAGGCTGGACACTGGTGAGCATCACAGTTATGCCTTCGGACTCAAGATCATCATACAGCTCTATCAATGCCTGTATACCCGAAAGATCTATGGCAGGCACGCCCCGCATCGACAGTATCAGGACTTCTGTGTTTCCTATCTCCGTCAGCTGCGATTTGAGTTTATCAGTGACTGCAAAGAATATCGTTCCTGTCAGGTATGCCATATGTATCTTCTTTGATATCTCCGGCATCTTTATACCTATCTCCGCCAGCCTTTCACTGTCTATGTCTGCGATAGTTATGTCTATATCAGTGAGTTTCACGATTATCATGAACGCCGAGAACGCCACTCCGATTATTATAGCCTGTGTAAGGTCGAGAAAAACCGTCGCGACCATTGTTATAAGAAATTTGAGCATCCCGGTCCTGAAATGATGTGAGAAAATGAATCTGATATTTTCCCAGTCATTCATCCTCCATGCTGTAACTATAAGGATACCTGCCAGTGCCGACAGAGGCACCTCTGACATGACAGGAGCCAGCACGAACATGGAAAGCAGCAGTATACCAGCATGGAACACACCGGTCAGTCTCGTCTCGCAGCCTGCCTTGATAGCCACGCTCGTACGGGCGATGGCAGCCGTAGCCGGCACCCCTCCGAACAGCGGTATGATAATATTGCCGACCCCCTGTGCCACCAGCTCTCTGTCTCCGTTGATCCGTTCATGCTTCATTTTGCCTGCCGACGCACCGCACAGCAGCGATTCGATCATAGCAAGAGCCGCTATGGAAAATGCCGGTACGAAAAAATCCCAGAACCGGCTGATACTGAATCCGCTGAGAGACAGTCGCTCGTCAAGGAAAAGTGTCTTAGGTATCTCTCCTACAACGGCTACATCAAGACCTGCAAAATGATTGAAGATCAGCACCATTATCAGTGCAGCCAGTGAAGACGGCACTTTGCTGTTCCATTTTTCAGGCCAGAGCAGCATTATGATTATGACAGCAAGACCTATGCACATGGCAGGCAGATCAGGATGGAAACCCGACGTGAAATATGACGCCACCTTCATGACAGCCAGATCACCCTCTGATGTCACTCCGAAAAAATTATCAAGCTGTCCCAGTGCTATTATTATGGCGATACCTGATGTGAATCCCGTTATTACCGATGACGGGATGTAGTAGATTATACGCCCCAGCTTCAGCACACCTGCCACAACAAGTATGATACCTGCGAAAAAGCATGACACCAGTATACCCTGCATGCCGTATTTGGATGCCAGTGTTACCAGTATGGCAGTCATCGCTCCGGTCGGTCCGGATATCTGAAATGACGCTCCCGAAAGAAGGCTGATGACTATACCTCCTATGATGGCTGTGACGAGTCCGGCCGCAGCAGTTGCTCCAGAGCTGACGCCGAAGGCCAGAGCCAGCGGCAGCGCAACTGCCGCAACTGTAATACCTGCCATCAGGTCACGACTCAGACGTTTACCGTTGTATCCCCGGAATTCTTCTTTAAGATCCTGCACATAATCCTTGATAAGATGCATTTTTATTCCTTTCTGCACATGTTTTATAACTTATTTGTTATTATATCACAATTTACACACACAATCTTGCTACCTTGTTTTCAATAAATTCCAACGACGCTGCTACAAGGCAATTTCCCGAAACAGCATCACTTTTTCTCGCCAAAATCGTGAAAAACGTATTTCTGGTCCGTCTGAAATCGGGCAGACCTCATTGGTCCCGACAGCGAAAATGGCAGGTGTTCTTCACCTGCCATTCTGTACTTTCGTTATATCCAACTTTGTATTTTACCTGAATGTCTCTTTCAGTGACTGCAGTAGTCCGTCCACCTGTTTCCTGACCTCTTCCAGAGATTCCTCATTGGGGTCGCACATCAGGAAGAGGTCCTCGAATTCACGTCTTATTATCCTCATCCTGCCTGCTATATCCACGTATTTCTCGAAGAGTCCCCCATCTATAGCATGCTTGTAGTTCCTGAGATCGTATGTGATCTCCTTGACCATATCTGAAATATCGTGCAGTCTGCCGAAGTTCCTGGAGATCGGCTCTATACGCTGCATGTTCAGTTCTCCATCCTCTGTTATCTCGTACATGTATTCAGCGTACAGATCAGGGTCTTCTTTCGAAAGGCTGAATCTGACTCTGCCGATCTGCCCTGTTTTGCTTATTATTGATTCAGCATCTATCTGTCTCAGCATCATATCTATAGTTTCATCAGTTATTATATTATTGTAAAAATCCGACCTTACCATTTCACGTTCCTTTCATGTGCCGCCGTCTGGCGGCTTTGCATAAGTTCTTCCGTCATGATCCTGCTATGCGAATTTTATCAGCATATATGCAGTAGCTATCAGCATCGTGAATATCATAACAGGAAAACCGACTTTAGTAAACTGTGCGAAGGATATAGGGTGGCCGTTCTTGCCGCTGATGCTGGCTACCACCACATTGGCTGACGCACCGATCAGGGTACCGTTTCCTCCCAGGCATGCTCCCAGCGATATGGCCCACCAGAGAGGGAACACGTCCATTCCTCCCTGTTCCATCAGTGCCACCATCGGTATGAGCGTTGCAACGAACGGTATGTTGTCCAGCACTGAGGATATCAGTGCCGATGCCCAAAGCAGCACCAGCATGGTCACTACCGGGTGCCCCTCCGTCGAACTGAGCATCAGGTCTGCCAGCTTTTCTATTATGCCTGTCTCAACCATGGCTCCTACTATGACGAACAGCCCCATGAAAAAGATTATCGTCGGCCATTCCACGTCATATACTATATCCTCGACATCCTGCCTGCCTATCACGAACATCACAGCAGCAGCCGACAATGCTATGACGCTTGATTCTATACCTATCTGTCCATGCAGCACGAACCCTGCTGCCACCAGCACTATCATGACAAGGCTCTTTTTCATGAGTCCTGCATCCTTTATCGCCTTTTTCTCTTCAAGTCTCATGATGTGCCGCTTCGCGGTATCGTCCACATGCAGTTTCCTGCCGTATATGAACTTCATCAGCACTATCACTGCCACCAGTATGATCAGCGCCGGTACACCGTCATTCACAAGGAATTCCATGAAATCGAATCCTGTAGCACTTCCGATCATTATATTAGGCGGATCTCCGATAAGTGTTCCCGTACCACCTATGTTTGACGCCAGTGCCTGGGTTATCAGGTACGGCACCGGATCCACATTCAGTATGTTGGTTATCGTCAGTGTCATCGGCGCTATCAGCAGTACCGTAGTCACGTTGTCCAGCATGGCCGAGAAAAATGCCGTTATGACGATGAAGGCCATCATTATCCTCCACGGATCTCCCTTTGCCAGCTTGGCAGCCTTGATCGCAACGTATTCAAAGAGTCCGGACTTCCTGACGACGCCTACGAATATCATCATCCCCAGCAGCACACCGAGAGTATTGAAGTCGATATGCTCTATGGCCTTGTCAAGACTTATCACCTTGGTGAAAAGCAGCACCGCCATGCCCAGTACAGCAGCAGCCGTCCTGTGGACTTTCTCTGTAACGATCAGTACCATTACAAGCAGGAATACGCCTCCTGCGATGATCTGTTCCATCATTATCACATACACCTCCTGCAACATATGCGCAACTCAAAAGCCTATCTGCCGGCGATTGCAGACAGCCCCTGCTTCCTCTCTCGAAAAAGCTGCACATTATGTTGAATATTTTTTTCATCGTCAAATATTACTCCCTTAATGTGTCGATTTGCTGAAAAAAATCGTGATAGTGTTGTCTTGTTTCTATTTATTTTTGTACCAATTTGCTGTTAAAATGTTAAAAATTTCACTTGCCGTTTTTTCTCTTTAATTACTCCTCTTCCCAGTCATTTCAATGTATTCAGACTATTTTGCAACTCACTGACCCTGATCTTCTATCACATTTATCAGTACTTTCATGGTACCGCCGCAGACCATTCCGTTGTTCTCCGCCACCTCGTTGGTCATGTCCAGATCTATGACGTCGGACTCGCCCGTGACAAGGACACGCCGGGCTTCGGTTATGACTTCCTGCTCGCCGCATCCGCCGCCTACCGATCCCAGTAAGCATTTTTCGGTCATTATGCCTTCTGCAAAGGTAAGGCCTGACGTTATCAGTACTGTTGCCAGTATGAAGATGATCAGTTTGTCACGGTTCCTGAACACTTCTCTGATGCTGCGTCTGCTGAAACGTGTCATTACCAGGTACATCACTGCCGCTGTCACCGCTGTCAGACTGCCTCGGCATCTGTCCTCCCTGCATCTCCTGCTGCATCTCTCCGCCTGCCGACGCACTCACATTATCTGCTGCATATTTCATTGTGAAGAACGATGCACCGCACATAACGACTATCACTGCAATGGCAATGATGTTCTTCATCAATCGTTTCCCTGATCTTATTTCTGTCATATCCTGCCTCCCTGTATATTATCCTTAACTTCGCTATTATGATATATCCCTTTTATTAAACGAAAATTAAACTTAAGAATTTTTTATTTATACGCCGGATACTGTGTTAAAATAGGACAGGTGATAATATGAAGATACTTATAATAGAAGACGAAGCGAGCCTGGCAGACATCATTGCAGCCAGACTCAGACAGGAAAATTTCACAACGGATATATGCCGTAACGGCGACGACGGTCTGTACAGTGCGCTCTCAGGAGTCTACGATCTGATAATCCTGGATGTTATGCTTCCCGGGACCGGCGGATTCGAGATACTGCATGAACTGTGAAGGCAGATTCGGACTGGGGCTGGCCATAGCCAGGAATATCGTCCGTGCTCACAGAGGGACTATAACCGCTGCATCGGCAGACGGTCTTACGACCTTCACAGTCAGATTCTGATATGACAAATATGCTCTTCCCCTTTACAAATCTCAGGTTTTCTATTATTCTGATATCATATGTATTTGTTTGGGGAATATTTCCTGATGTCAGGAATATTCTGAAGGAGGATTATATAAAATGAAACGTGAACAGCTTGGAAGCCGTATGGGCTTCATTATGTTATCGGCCGGCTGTGCCATAGGCTGCGGCAACGTCTGGAAATTTCCGTGGATGTGCGGGCAGAATGGAGGCGGCAGTTTTATGCTGGTCTACATTCTGTGTCTTATCGTACTCGGCATACCTGCACTGACAATGGAATTTTCCATCGGACGTGCAGCACAGGCCAGTCCGCTCTACATGTACCGCAAACTCGAAAAGCCCGGACAGAAGTGGGGCATCTTCGGATGGTTCTGCCTCGCAGGCAATATAGCGCTGATGGCTTTCTATACGGTCGTCTGCGGGTGGCTCATATACTATTTCTGTAAATTTTTCTCCGGGCAGAGCCAGTCTCTGGGATTCGGCACCATGATATCTGATCCGACGGTCAATGTCACCTTTCTCCTGATAACTGTCGTAGCCGCATTTGTGATCCTGTCATTCGAGCTGCAGGGCGGTCTGGAACGTATAACGAAGATAATGATGTCTGCGCTGCTGGTGCTTATGGTCGTGCTTGCAGTACACAGTCTTCTGCTGAAAGGTGCCGGTGACGGCATGCTGTTCTATCTGAAGCCGGATTTTTCTAAAATAAACGGTTCTGTTGTAGTCGGTGCTATGAATCAGGCATTCTTCACCCTTTCCACCGGCATGGGAGGTATGGCTATCTTCGGAAGCTATATAGGCAAAGAACGATCTCTCATGGGTGAAGCTGTAAATGTCATAACACTGGATACCCTTGTGGCTGTGCTTGCAGGTATCATCATCTTTCCGGCATGTTTCACATACGATCTTGAAGTCACAGCAGGTCCGAGCCTTCTGTTTGACACAATGGCCGCTGTATTCAACAATATGTCCGCAGGAAGATTATGGGGTTCGCTGTTCTTCCTTTTCATGGTCTTCGCTGCGATGTCAACCGTCCTGGGCGTATGTGAAAACATACTTGCAATGATCCGCGAGCTGACTGGCTGGTCTCGTCCAAAGGGGAGTCTGGTTTGTGGCATAGGCGTATCTGCCCTGGCCCTGACAACAGCTCTCGGGTTCAGTCTGCTGCACTTCCAGCCGTTTTCTGATGGAACGACCTGGCTGGACTTCTGGGACTTCATCGTTTCCACTAACATCCTGCCGCTGGGATCCCTGGTCCTCGCCCTCTTCTGCTGTCACAGGGTCGGATGGGGCTGGGACGGCTTCATCAGGGAAGCCAATGCAGGCAAGGGCCTGAAAGTACAGGAATGGCAGAAACCGCTGTTCAAATACGCCGTTCCCATCATCATCGCAGTCATCTATATATACGGCATAGCGACATTCAACTGGAACTGATCGGTTCTGTATAAACAACAAAAACGCCCTCCGGGATCTAATCATTTCCGGAGGGTTTACTGTATGTGCGTATATCTGTGTCATTCGTCTATGCCGCTGGAAGATATCACTTGTCAGGTTCAGACGACCCCAGCTTTCGGGTCACCCCGCAATTCGGGTAACATGTCACTTCAATGTATCCGTCTGCTTCAGTTTAGATATATCCTGTTCAGATAAGCCGGTAGCCTTGGCGATGACGGGTATATCCATACCCATGGTAAGCATGTTTGCGGCGATGTCACGCTGTTTAGCTTGAGCCCCTTCAGTCGTGCCACGGGCAAGACCCTCTTTGATGCCGAGTTTTTTGCCTTCCTGAACACCATCAGCATGCCCTCTGACATATCCATCGTGTTCTCTGATCTCTTCCATCTCTTCCTTTGTCAGCATATCATACAAAAAGCTCATGATCTCACCACCGTTTTCTTTGAGGAAGCTCCTGAGTATGTCCTTTTCCATGCACTCAGTGACTGCCTCGGATACTGCAGTGTCAAGGTCGTGCGTTCGCTGGTAGTTCATCTTGGCGATGTGTACCAGCTGGCTGTAGTCGGAGAGCAACCTGCATTTTTCCAGCAGCTCAGCGCCTTTCTCGTAATTGACGTTGATGACCCTGACGTTTAATTCTAAGTATAGTTTATCACATTTTGCGATAAATGCATCAGAAAGTTTCAGTTCCGATTCAAGTGGTATATCCTTTGCACCATCGTAGAAGACATAGATCTCAGGCGTAGGTATCTTTACCAGTGTCGAGCTGTATATCTGCTGGCTGAAAAATAGTTTCTCGAACTCTTTCGCTATGTACACCAGGAACCGCAGCGGCATGTTCGGATTAACCGTGGACTGCATCTCTATCCTGAACACCATCAGCATGGCCTCGGACATACCCATCGTGTTCTCTGATATCTTCCATCTCTTCTTTTGTCAGCATATCGTACAAAAAGCTCATGATCTCACCACCGTATATATGACTGTAATGTCTATGATAAATTTCCTGACGAACTGCACTTGAGCGTTACTGATTTGTTTTTTGTTTGAACCAGCGATCCGTTTTCATATCGTTTGGCTGTTGCTTTTGCTTTTGCCGCATTTCCGCTTCTGCTGGATGATTTATCCGATATCATCCATGCCGCAACTTTTGATACTGCTGTTGCCGAAGCTGCCGTGCATTTGGCTGAACCGCTACCATATGAAAAAGTACCTTTCACTTTCACATACCATTGTACTTCCCCTTTTGAATTCTTGAAATATACTGTCTTGGATCCTGTTTTAGTCGTAGCCTGCAGCTGTGCTCCGTCACCCGGATCTTCTGATTCTATTACTGTCTCATAATAACATCCGTCATCAAGATATTCTATCTCTGACACAGTTTCATCTGCATACACAGGCTGCAGTGACACTGCGAAAATCATCAAAAATATAAAGACTATTATTTTTTTCATACAAACTCTCCTGTATTACTCACTGTTCTATAACTGTAACTTCCTGCGTGATGATGGCATCCACGCTTTTTAAATGATTTATATACAGCAATGTTGATTTAAACACTGCCACAGCAACCACTATCGCCACGATACATATCGCTGCTGTTCTTATGGTCTTTGAAAAACGTACCCGCTTATACAGCTCGTCATCATCGACCTCTGCAAAGTAGCTTATAACGATTTCCTTCGGACTGCCGAACTCGCTGCAGATCATATCATAACCAACAGTGCTTTCTGTTCCATAAGTTTCAAGAATAGACGTCTTTATCATCATCACAAATGCTTTTTCTTTCCTGCCATAAACAGGCAGCAGGTTCTTTATCTCTTTAAGATACCGCTTTATCTCCTTATTCACTTTCTTCTTCATCCCCTTCATTGACATTTTCACTGAAGTCATGTTCCAGAACGAGCTGAACGCTTCTGTGCGTAGCATAATACTCCGCCTTGAGAACCTCAAGTCGTTCCTCGCCGCTTGGTTCGATATGATAATAAACACGCACCAGACGTTTCCCGGCCTGTTTTTTATAATCGGTTATATACTTGTTGTCGATCAGTTTGTACAGTGCAGGATAAAGCGACCCCACTGGGAAATTCAGCTCCCCGCCGGATATCTCCTTTATCAGCTGCGACAACTGATACCCGTAACAGTCTCCTCCGGAATGCAGCACATGAAGCAGCAGCATCTCCATAGACCCTTTCTTGAAATTGATTCGCGCACTCATCAGACTTTCCTTTCACTGGTATTATAACGTATTATAATATAATTACAATATCTTTGTATTCTAAATGTTTCTTGACAAATACTATTTAAAATTTTATAATTAGGTCACAAGATAACAGTCTGACAATTTTAAGTATGTTTATCGTCATACTAAATCCTCTAAAGAAAGTTTATCTACAGCTGCCAAAAAAGCAGTTGATCCTAATTACTAATTATAAAAACGGAGGCCTTGAAAATGAGCAAACTTACTATCAGAAAAATCCTCCTTATCCTGGGAGGTGCACTGATCATCCTATGCGGTATATCTCTCCTATATTCATATTTCTTTTCGAACTGGAGAATGGGATCAGCTCCATTTTCTACTATCGTACTGGTGCGGGCAGCTGAATTCCTGCTGCCGGGCGTGATCCTGATCATCGTTTCGGTATTTATCAGAAAATAACAGCAAAAAAACATCGTCAAAACAACTCAACAAAAAGCTAATGCATTAAAAGCAAAAGCCGTAGCGTTTCCTGTATATGGAAATTGGTGTGGCCCTGGATATGGATCAGGAACACCTATTGACCTGCTTGATAAAGGATGTAAAAATCATGATTTATGCTATAAAAATAAAGGCTATCATAAATGTTCATGTGACAAAACATTCTTGAAATATGTAAAAAATAATTATAGTAAAATGTCTGGAGCTAAACAAAAATCAATGGCAAAAATTATACAAGCTTGGTTAAAAATAAAAACAAGCAACGTAACTAAGGGCGGAGGAAATTTCTCATGCAAAAAATAACAAATAAAATCAAAGCTTTTAAGATAATAGCTTTAATCCTTGATACTATCGTTTTATTATATTTTTCACTATATGTTTACTGGATGTTTGGTATTTCAGATATAGATACAAATCCGTTATCACAGCTGTTCTTAACTATAAATCCAATGACTACAGGCGTTTACTGTCTGGGGGCGGCCATGTTGGTTCATTTAATGGCATATAAAAATATACTTAGTAGATGCATAATTTTCTTACCATATGCATTGTCTACAACAGCATCGACAGTCTCTCTGATTGCAATGACTGGATGGAGAGACCTGATTATATTCATACCTCATATTTTTATCATCGCAGCTGCAGTAATTATAATAGTAAAGCAGCAGAGATCCGCTAAAATCAACTGTAACATTCCGTGATTCCGGATGTTATATATATAAAGTTATTCAAAATGATCGCATTTACACAGGGGAGGAGGTATCGATCATGAGTAAAATGAAAAACGTTATATCCATCGTAATACTGGCAGTTCTTCCATTCATAGGCTGCATCGTCTACTTTTCCGCCAGGACTCGTGCCAACGTGATGGCCTTTGATCCTGCGAATACATTCGGCAGTGTCCGTCTTCAGCTGGGTCTTTGCATGGTGATCCTGGGAATATTCATGGTGCTGGAATTTTTCACTGCTAAGATTTTCTGTGGGGAATCATGGCCGCGCAGGCTCATAGCCATCGGCATCCTGCTTGCTCATCTTGTACTGTCTTATTTCTGCTCATCTCTGGGTGCCTACTACTACAGTTTCGCTGAAGCCTTCGGCTCGCTGATCATCCTGTGTCTCTTCATCATAGCAGACGGTATATATGCCGCATACATCGGAAAATCCGGCAATCAGCAGCTCTGATACGGTACGGGGATTTACAAAATCGGGGATCATAATGAAGATAACAAAATATCTGATAAGCGCTGTCCTTATACTGGCGGCGCTTATCATGGTTGGAGAGATACATACATGGCAGCTGAGCGAATTCGAGACAGGTTATACGCGGACGACGTTCTATCCTGAAAAAGGCACTGAACCGGAGACCATGCTTGATGATATCGAAGCTGCTGCAGAGAAAGCCGGAGTAGACGTGTTCGTCGTGGAGCGCGACGTCAGGAGCCTGGTCTCAGAATCAGTCAGCGTCTACGGTACATCCGGCACCGCCGGTTTTCTAAAAAACGATATCGACCTTGAATCAAAAGTATATTCCAGCATACTGCTGGGAAATATCGACGTCAGCATAAAGGACATAAGGCAGACTCCCGATATCACATCGATGGAGGATTATTTTATTATAGGCGACAGTGACGCAGCAATCCTGTTCAAACAGGAACTGGTAAACAGATATGCCGGAGCTTTCCCGGAAGCCGGATACAGATCATTCAACGCCACAGCGGATATCATCGGGATATGGGCCGGCGTCCTGCTTGCCATACTGCTGCTGTCGGGATTCGATACCAGCCGCTGGAAAAAAGAGCTCATCATCAGGATAGTTTCAGGCGAAGATCTGACGTACATCGTGATCAGGCGGACACTGACAGATGCTGTCATACTGAACGCCATATTCATCGCAAGCTTTGTCTTTGCAGGGCTGTACACGGATGTATCTTTCAGGTGGCAGTACACCCTGCTCTGCTGGATCATCTTCAACCTGATAAATATCGGCCTGAGCCTGTCAGCAATGCGCATGGATTTCAGGAGATCTGCTTCGGGAAGATCACGCTCACGGTCTCTGCTGGCGGCGGGATATATCTACTGCGGCATACTGGCTCTGATCGCCATGATCATTATGACGGGAAGCGTTGCGACCACTGCTGACGGTCTGGAATACATGAAGCAGAAGGATTTCTTCCAAAGTCACAGCAGCAGCTCATATGTGATGATCTCACTGGATTACGACACCGATGATTACGGCGGCGATGAAAGCGACTGGCCTGACACGAAACTGTCCAGGTCACTTTATCAGCAGCAGCTTTCCGAAGGTAAGACCTGCGCGATGGTGGAACTGGCCGGACTAACTGAGCCGAGCGACGATAACTATATATTTGCAGATAAAGGCGCACTGGCGTATATCAGTGAAAATATAAGCGAGATCAGAAATACTGAACCCGGCGACGGGGTCTATATAATAGAGCCTGAAAACTACAGGAAGACGAAGAACAAAGAGGATGAGAGCGATGATCTCGCAGAATTCTACACCGGAGAAAAGGCTGAGCACATCTCATACAGCGGGAACGTTGAGCTTACGGCAACAGACTGCGAAGGTTCATACAAGGGAGTCCTGAAAAAAGATCCGGTGATAATACTCTGCAACAAGTCAGCTTATGAAGCAGACAGTTACACGATCCAGGGCACCCTGTTCGATATCAGTGACAGCGACTGGGCAAAATTCATATCGGACAATCACCTCGAAAAAGAGGTGGTGTACAGGACCGGTGCATATGACAATTACCTTTACAACTGGAATATTGCCAGGAACAAACTGGCGCTGGGCATACTGCTGAGTGTACTCATGATGGTCATCGTGACACTTGTGATGAGCGCCGTGATCCGCAGTGAATTCAGAGCACGCTCCTCAGAGATCATACTTAAGAAACTTCTGGGATATGACATATTTTCCAGATATACAGGTGTGTTCTATTCAGTACTGATATCAGGTATGACA
This sequence comes from uncultured Eubacterium sp., assembly GCA_905193765.1. GTDB lineage: Bacteria > Bacillota > Clostridia > Peptostreptococcales > Anaerovoracaceae > Lentihominibacter. The sequence goes on along the minus strand of CAJJPZ010000002.1, from coordinate 5,525 downwards.
GGCACAGCCGCTCTGGTCATGACATCGCTGATCCTAGGTACCGGAAAACTGCAGTATATGGCAGTATCAGCGGCAGCAGTGATCCTCATATATTTTCTGATACTCATACTGGATATCAGAAAGCTCGAGCGGATCGGGATACAGCGTGTATTGAAAGGCGGATATATGTGATATGGGTGAAATATTATGAATGAAAATATCGTTGAGATCAAAGGACTATGCAAGAGGTTCGGAACAAGAGAGCTGTTCAAGGATCTTTCACTGACAGTTAAACGTGGCGAATTCGTTGCTGTTACCGGCGCCAGTGGATGCGGAAAGACCACACTGCTGAATATGATCGGCGGGCTGGAGCCGTATGATTCCGGAACGATCAGAGTCGATGGCATAGATGTCGGCAAAAGAAAAAACAGAGCTTATTTTTACAGTGACGTGATCGGGTTCCTGTTCCAGAATTATGTGCTGATGGAGGATCGATCCGTCAGGGAAAATCTGAACATCATAAGACAGGCTCACCGATCTAATATAAGTGTAGAGAAAGCACTGGAATTTGTGGGTCTCGGATATGCTGCTGATGCCAAAGTATATACACTGTCAGGAGGAGAACAGCAGCGAGTCGCACTGGCAAGGCTCATGATCAAGAAATGCTCCCTCATCCTGGCAGATGAGCCCACCGGTTCACTGGACAGACATAACGCTGATAATGTGATGCGTCTGCTGAAACTTTTCAATGAACACGGCCGTACTGTGATCCTTGTAAGTCATGACCCGGAATCCGTGAAATGGAGTGATCGGGTAATATATCTCGGACAGCAGCTGTAACATCCCGTGATTCCGGATGTTATATATAACGTAGAGTGATTAAGATACGATCAAAGCTGATATGAAGCAAGGGAAAACAGGATCATGAAAAAAATCAAGCTCGCTGTGTTCGGGATACTTATACTTATGGGCTTTCTTGCCATGGGTGAACTCAGCATACTGAATCTCGACACATTTCAGGAAAAATACTATGACACCGAGTTCTATATCGACAACTCCGGCAGAGATACCACCAGCCGTGAAATGGCAGAAGATCTCTGCCGTGCCGGTGATAAGCACAATGTAGACTTTTTCACAATCAGATACTCGTGGGATAAGTCATATCTTTATGATACCGAAATCATCGGGACTGACGGCGCTATCGATCATCTGAAAAAAAGCGGCATCAGAGAAGGCCGCAACCGCAGCCTGTTTTTTGAATCTCAGAACGTGACATTCAGCAGCATCGCCGGAGAAAAAGATATTTCTGATATCACTCTCTACTACCTAATCGGAAACGAAAGCGACTATGACAGGATCTGTGCATTCAAATCTGAACTGGTGGACAAATACGGCGGAGGTTTCCCTAAAGAAAAAGACTCCAACTCGGATATCCCGATGGATACGATAGTAGTCTGGGCAGTTATCTTTGCCATCATCCTCGCGCTTTCTCTGTACGAAACCGCATGTATGAAAAAAGAAGCCATGATCCGTGTGCTTATGGGTGAAGATATGTTAAAGATATTCCTCAGAAGCGTGATCACAGATACGCTTTCATTTGCTGCCCTGTTCGCCCTCATGTCTCTGATCCTGCAGAGAGTCTCGAACGTCACTTTCAAATACCACTGGTTACTATGCATGTTCATAGTATTCCTTATCCTGAATGCCGTTATCAGCACCAGACTGCTCAGACCTGACTACAAAAGAGACCTGGCATCCGGCGAAGGTGACAACAGCCTGCTGGCCATCAACTATGTGCTGAAAGCAGTCCTCACCGTCATTGCTATTGCAGTGATCTCCATAAACTGCGGCATGATACATGAGTCGCTGAAAATATATGAGCAGAAAGATTTTTTCAGAAGCCATGATAACTGCTCATATTACAAAATAAGCTATGGCTTTGACATGACTTCTGAAATCAATGATCCGGACGAGTCCCTTTACAGAGACTTTTATGCAAAGTTCCAGAACAGGTCATTCCAGTACGCAGACCTTTCCGATTACTACGATATGCATCATCCTTTCATCGTGGTCAACAGGAACACATTCGATGAGCTGTCTGCCGGATACCCTCAGCTGAAAACTCTTGAGGAGAAAGTCACGTCCGGGAAGGTTTCACTGCTGCTGCCTTCTGATATAGTTTACGGGACGAGCGAATACGAAAAAGTCATGGAAATGAACGATGGTTCTTTCTTCACGGAAACAGAATACGGCAGCTGGAAGAAACTGAATTATGACGATGGGATAAAAGTCACAGGTATCCACGAAAGCGGCCAGGGCTATGAGACGAACAGCTACAGCGATCCTGTTATCCTCGTTGACAATACGACATACGACGGCAGCCCGGGATCGACAGGATATGATTTCTATTACAATTACGACATAATGTACGATATCCCGGACAAAGACTGGCAGCAGTTCGTTGAGACACATGATCTTGATGACAGCAATATCAGCATCACCAACGTCATGGACGACTACAGCTACAGATGGGCTCAGAGCAAAAGGAAACTGACCATATCCGCTGCGTTCACATTATTCATTCTGTTCCTCGAACTTTCACTTATCGTAATGATAATCAAAATGGAATACCAGTTCAACGCTGCCGAAATGGCTATAAGAAAAATACACGGCTATTCACTTTACGAAAGAAACATACGGCTCGTTAAGGAAACTGTGGTATCAGGCATGACCGGCATCATAGCCGCATCGATACTCTGCCGGATCACTGGAGCAGACATCGGAATACCTTTACTCACTGCCTCAGGCCTTCTGCTGATAATACTGGAGATAATTTGCATACTGGTCAAGGCAGGCTCCGTTGAAAGTCATAAAATAGCAACTATCTTAAAGGGGGAGAGAATATGATAATCGGAAAAAACATAACAAAGCGATTCGGAGATCTGACCATTTTCGACGGTCTTGACTTTGAAATACACGATGGCGAATTCGTATGCTTCTCCGGAGAAAGCGGCAAAGGCAAGACCACCCTGCTGAACATTATCGGTCTGCTGGAGCCCTTCGATTCCGGCGAGCTGCTGATCAATGGCAGGACGTACAGCAGCCGCAGAGAGAAACGCGAATATTACCGCAGTGAAGTCGGGTTCCTTTTTCAGAACTTCGCACTGATAGAAAACAAAACCGTAAGGCAGAATCTTGAGATCGTCAGGACCAGCCGTGACAACAGCATATCTATAGAAGAAGCTGTCCGACGTGTAGGTCTTGAAAGCAAACTTGACAACAAGGTCTATACCCTGTCAGGCGGTGAACAGCAGCGTATAGCACTGGCCCGGCTAATACTGAAACAGTGCTGGCTGATCCTGGCTGATGAACCCACAGGTTCCCTGGACAGAAAAAATGCCGTTATAGTCATGGACATCCTCAAATCCCTGAACCGTGAAGGCAGGACCGTGATAATAGTCACACACGATGAGGGTATCAAGAATCAGGTTGACAGGAGGATAGAACTTTGAGAAAGTGTTACAGAACAGAAAGTGTGAAGGATATGAAAAAGAAAAAACTGTTATATATTAGTTTACTGATACTTGTATTTATATTATCTGGCTGCAGCAAAGATACAGATCATGAAAGCAATACGGCTCCCAAAGTGATTCCCGAAGTATCGAATGAAAACTTCATTTTGTTATACAACCAATATGATGCTGAGTTCGTAGAGTATGATCCTGATGATAATACCTCTGAGCCCCTGCAAGAAGAAAATGTATTCCAGTACGGCTTCAAAGATATCGGTTGTCAATATTATACATCTGGCCACAGTGACGATAATGGCTTCGTTATCCTGAAGCAGGAAAATAATACGCTTAAAAAGATAACTGCCGTTGAGAAAGATACCGCGATATTCCCATTGGCATATGATAAAAAATCGAACACACCATATTATTTTGAATACAAGGATGATAAAGAGAAAAATGTTGATGATTCGTCTCATTCGACTGTCTTAAAGATCGATGAGAATGGGAAAAAACAGATCATCACAGAAGATGTAAATATGGGAGAAACCGGCGTGATGTGCAATGGCAGTATTTATTATCCGGTTTATGATGAAGAGAAAGACACGTTCTCTGTATATAAGATGGATCCGGCTACAGGAGACATGAAAAAGATCGAAGACAATTTAAAAACCGGTGATCTGTATTGTTCCAATGGCAAATTGTTTTTTTCCGATGAAAAGAATATTTACAGGGCTGACAACTGGACAGTGCACTTTACAAAAGGCGATGAAAACTACTTTTGTGATGACCTGGATATCCTGTTGCAATTTGTCACTTCCGATGAAGGTTCACGCGACCTGATCATAAGAAGCTACGATAACAAGATCCTGAAATCTTACAAAAACACCGTAGGGATCACTATTGATAAAGATACGATAAAAATATACCGAGACGGTGCTATCGACAGCTACAAGTCAAAATAGAAACTCTTGATCATCTGTAACATCCCGTGATCCCGGGTGTTATATATATTAAAGAGAACGGGTACCATGAAATGTATAAAACAAATGCAAAGAAAATACCTGTAAGCAAGTTGCTGATGCTGGCACTGATCGCGGAAGAAAGGAAATAGCCGGATCATGAAATATATAAAATCAGCCCTGCCGTTCATTCTCGGTATTCCGGCGGGATATATACTGACATTAAAAGTGTTTTCAGAGATAATACCAGTGCTTTTCGGTACTATGGGGATCGTATACCCTTTGGTACTGTATTCGACACTGTTTTTTACGATATTGTTTTTCATTGTTATCCTGCAGAGGATGATCAACGGTAAAATATCCAGACTGCTGTTCATCTGTCTGATGTTGACATATTTCATCATTTTGCTGGCTTCGCTGTTCGGCAGGCATGCCTATGAAAGCTTTCTTGTCTTTGATCCGCTGACCGGATTTTCAGATGCATTATCTGATCGTGAGATGCTCCTGCAGAGTGTATTGAACATACTGATATTCATTCCTGCCGGATACTTTTTCAAGGGCAGAAGCATACCGGTCACGCTCTCCACCGGTGCAGGTATTTCATTGATACTGGAGGCTGTTCAATATATTTTCAAGCTGGGTTTCTTCGATACATTCGACTGCCTGCTGTACATTGCCGGTATATGCATCGGCAGATACGTTTTTCGAAAGATCCCACTCAGATCAAAAAAGCTTTAGTCATAGAACATTCCCGGAGGTAAGATCATGAAAAAGATAAAAAACATCATAGCCATATCGATACTTGCATTGCTGCTGGTTCTATCGTCCTGCGGATCATCAGATAACAGTATCGGCACAGAAAAAGAACTGCTCGACAAGGTTTCTGAGCTCAACGAATGTGAAGACATTTCTCTGGTTGATTCAGCTGAATACGGGAGTTACAAGCTTGATGCTTTTGAAGATTCCGAAGGTTATATAGGTTACGCCCTGCTCCATAAGATCGATAAGAATGCCTATGAGATCATAAATTCTATGTTCGACCGTATTAATAATCAGATCGTCTTTATATACAACG
>CAJJPZ010000001.1 GCA_905193765.1 uncultured Eubacterium sp. | reverse complement strand
GCATGGAATTTATAATGCATAAATATGCACGAACTTTCAAATTGTTGCGGAGGTGTGATGAATAATTATTCGTGATAAAATAAGAAGGTTTTTTGATAAACCTTAAATCGCTTTAAAATCGAGCTCGAAATGGAATTTAATGGGTAATACAGGAGCGCATATGTGTACAAATAAGAAAAATAATGGGGATTTGTGTACATGAAAGGAGTAAAAAGGGATGTTTTTGACGAATGAATATTTAAACACTGCGCTCAGGGGTTATGAAAAGCTGCTGGAAAGCTGCAGGAGAGAGTTTGATTCGCTGCCGGAGGGGAATTTATCATCGAGAAAGACGGACGGGAAGACTTTTTATGTTCATGAATATAAGTCTGATGACAGCACCGGCAGATGCAGGCGGCACATCGGGGCAGCCGATGACCTGACCCGCCAGCTTGCACGGAAGAAGTATCTTGAAAAGTTCATACCTCAGCTTTCGAAGGAGACTGACAGGCTGCGGAAGTTTATCGCCGGGCGCAGCGATGTGGATCCGGCGCAGATCATCGATTCGATGAAGGGCGTATACTCTACACTTCCGGAGGAATACTTTTTCGGTGGTAATATAAGGGACGCTGAAAAATGGGCGCAGGCACCTTATCATATGAGTGATTACAGGTCGGATGAGAAGAATCAGACCACCAGCCGGGGGCTTCATGTGCGCAGCAAGTCTGAGCTGCTGATTGCAGAGAAACTGTATGAATTCAATATCCCATTTCGTTATGAAGAGGTGATCATGATAGCCGGCAGGCAGTACGCACCGGATTTCAAGATACTCAAGAAGAGCGGGAAGCTGGTTTACTGGGAGCACCTGGGGCTTATGGAAAATCAGGACTACAGATACAAAAATAAAGTGAAGCTTACGATATATGAACGTGCGGGTATAATGCCCTGGAGGAATCTCATCGTGACATATGATGAATATGACGGCGGGATCAACCTCGCCGTCATCGAGTCGGAGATAAGGAATAAGCTGCTGGATTGAGATGAATTACTCTCGGACGGGAGTCGGACATCAGGTACGGCATGTACTGTTCGGCAAGTTCATAGTTCACGTCAGAAGCCGTTACATGAGCGGCTGCAGCATAGAGCACGACGTCCAAAATTTTATCGGGGGCGTATATACCATGTTACGGTATTCAAAAATCTACCGGAGCCTGGGAGCGTTCACACCAGAGGCATTTTCTGATTGTGTTCAAACTTGAGATGTTATTTCAGCGGGAGCCGCCGTCCGGACGGCTGTGAGCAGGCTCCTGCCGTTCAGATCTCATAAGGGTGGCTCACACCCGACTCATCTTTTCTGACCATGTTGAAATTTGAACCGTTATCCTTTACAGAAAAGCAGGATGTCATTATCCATGAAATATAAAAGGTTTACAATCATAAGAATAAGGTTGACAATTCTGTCCTGCATACCATATAATAACCACAATGACTATTCGACACAGAGAAAAGGAGCAGTGATTTTGAAATGAGTTTGGAATCGGTTAGATCACAAAAGAAGATCGCTACAAAAGATATGATAATGTGTGCACTTTTCACAGCGCTTATCGCAGTGGGTGCGTTCATCAAGGTGCCTGTTCCGGTGGTGCCGTTCACACTGCAGTTTCTGTTCACTATGCTGGCAGGCCTGATCATGGGCGGCAGGCTAGGGGCAGTAAGTGTGGGTCTTTACGCAGTGCTGGGACTTGCCGGGCTGCCGATCTTTGCAGAAGGCGGCGGCATCTGGTATGTGATGAAGCCCAGCTTCGGCTACATCATCGGATTTGCCCTGGGAAGCCTGGTGACAGGTCTGATGGCAGAAAAACTGGAAAAGCTGACCACCGGCAGGCTGCTGGCAGCAAGTTTTACAGGGCTTGCGATAGTATACGCCTGCGGCATGATCTACTATTACATCATCTGCAACTTCGTGATCGGAACGCCCATCGCATTCTGGCCACTGTTCCTGTACTGCTTCCTGCTGGCGGTGCCGGGGGATATATGCCTCTGTTTTATAGGCGCCTTGCTTGCAAAGCGCCTGCGACCGGCATACCAGCGGATCCAAAGCTGAGCCTGCAGTAAATAGCGGATTTTCCCAGAGAGCGAAGCGATCTGCAAGGAAAATGCGACAGCAGGGAGCGAAGCGAGTCGGAGCGAACGCAGAGAGCGATGCGGATTTTCCCAGAGAGCGAAGCGATCTGCAAGGAAAATGCGACAGCAGGGGCGGTAAGCCACCACGGACTAAAGTCCTGTGGCTCTCGCATGGGACTTTCCACGATTTGCTTCGCAAACCGGGACAAGTCTCCAACCGAAGCGAGTCGGAGCGAACGCAGAGAGCGATAAAGTTCGCAGGATCCATTAACACAATACAACGCAAAAAGACGAGGAAAGGAAATATATGAGTCTGGTAAACGAACTGAAAGAACGGATAATCGCAGGCGGGGAGATCAGCCGGGAGGAAGCTTTGCAGCTGTTCGAAGAGCCGGTGGAGGACGTAGCGCAGGCCGCTGACGAGATACGGGAAAAATTTTGCGGCAACGGTTTCGACATTTGCACCATCATCAACGGCAAAAGCGGCAGGTGCTCGGAAAACTGCAAATTCTGTGCGCAGAGCGCCCACTACAATACAGGATGTACCGAAGTTTACGACCTGCTGCCGACGGAAGATATCCTTCGTGAAGCAAAATACAACGACCATCAGGGCGTGCTGCGGTACTCCATCGTGACCTCCGGCAAGCGTCTGTCGGATGAGGAGCTGGATCAGGTCTGCGAGAGCATCCGCAGGATAAAGGCAGAAACCGACATCGAAGTATGTTTTTCCTTCGGCCTTTTGAACGAGGATCAGCTGAGAAAAGTCCGGGAAGCCGGAGCGACCAGAGCTCACTGCAATCTGGAAACTTCCAGAGGGTATTTCCCGGAGATCTGCACGACCCATACATACGACCAGAAAATAGAAACACTGAAAGCAGCGGTGGCAGCGGGACTTTCCATATGCTCCGGCGGTATCATTGGACTTGGCGAGACTCTCGAAGACCGTGTGGACATGGTGTTCACCGTCAAGGAGCTGGGGGTAAAATCTGTCCCGGTGAATTTCCTGAACCCGATACCGGGGACTCCATATGAAAACAACAGACCGCTGACGGAAGAAGAGGCCCGGCAGTGCGTGGCGGTCTTCCGTTTCATAATCCCGGATGCGTCCATCAGGCTGGCCGGTGGCCGGGGCCTTCTCAGCGACAAAGGCAGGGAATGTTTCCAGAGCGGAGCCAACGCCGCTATTTCCGGCGACATGCTTACCACCGCAGGGATAACCGTCCAGAAGGATATGGATATGCTGAAAGAACTGGGCTACAGGCCGCAGCTCCGGGAGGACTGATCATGGCAAAGAAACTTTTTATAACCGGCACCGGCACGGATATCGGCAAGACCTACGTGACCGGACTGATACTGAAAAAACTCAGGCAAAGCGGTCACAGTGCAGCTTACTACAAGGCGGCGATGAGCGGCAACCAGCGTGATGCTGACGGACATCTGATCCCCGGGGATGCACTTCATGTAAAGGAAGTTTCCGGCATCAGTCAGCCGCTGGAAACGATGTGTCCGTATGTGTACGAAGCTGCTGTTTCGCCTCATCTGGCTTCACGCCTCGAAGGCGATCCGGTGCAGATGGACGTGGTCAGGTCAGGATTTGCGAAGGTCTGTGCAGCATATGACTATGTGACGATGGAAGGTTCCGGCGGCATCGTGTGCCCGATAGATTTTGACAGCAGCAGGCTGCAGCTTGAAGACGTCATCCGGGATCTCGAGCTTTCCAGCATCCTCGTTGCAGATGCAGGACTGGGGACCATCAACGGCGTAGTTCTGACTGCTGGATATATGAAAGCAAAAGACCTGGAGCTCAAAGGCGTCATCTTCAACAACTTCCATCCGGGAGATGTGATGGAGGAAGACAACATCCGCATGTGTGAATACTATACCGGCCTGCCGACGCTGGCCTGCGTCAGACCGGGAGACACCGGGCTGGACATGGACGCAGATGATCTGGCAGCACTTTACAGCGAATAGAAAAGGGAGCCGCAGGTGATCCGCAAGGCAGAACGGAGCGGTGAGTTCCAGACCGGCACGCTATATACATAAAGAAAGCTTCCTGTAACATGTAAATAACGGAAGTTCCCAGAAAGAAGGTGTAAAGAAAAGATACCTCGGTGTAAGATAAGATTGCTGACCCGGTAGTTAGCAAATTCGAATCGAACAGAGAGGTATCTAAGATGAAGTTTAACACACAAAACGCAAAAATTGCAGCTATTACTGAAAAAACTTTAATAATCGGGATTGATGTCGGCAGTGAGACGCACTATGCAAGAGCATTTGACTGGAGAAATTACGAATACTCCCCGAAGCCACTCGCATTCAACAACGATGAAGAAGGGTTTGAGACGTTTCTGACCTGGGCGAACGAGTTGAAGAGGAAACATGGCAAGACGGAAATAATCCCCGGGATGGAGCCAACAGGACATTACTGGTTCAACCTCGGCAGATTTCTTCAGGACAACGGCATGAAGCCGGTTCATGTGAATCCTCACCATGTAAAGAAGTCGAAGGAACTGGACGACAACAATCCATCGAAGAACGATCGTAAGGACCCGAAAGTAATAGCAGGATTGGTGAATGAAGGCAGATATACCCATCCGTATATACCGGACGGGATATACGCTGAGATTAGAAGTTTTACCGAGATGAGACGGCAGACACAGAGTGAGGTCACAAGGCTCAAGAATAGAATTGCGAGATGGTTCAGCATATACTTCCCGAATTACAAAGATGTTTATGGAAATATATGGGCTGTAAGCGGGCTGATGATCTTGAAGCAAGCACCTCTTCCGGAAGACATTGCGGCACTGAGCATTGAAGGCGTGAATAAAATATGGCGAGATGCAAAAGTGAGAGGTGTCGGAATAAAGAGGGCAAAGGCTCTGGTAGAGGCGGCGAAACACAGTGTTGGAAGTCACGAAGCTAAGGAAGCGGCGAGAATAGAAATCAGACTGCTGCTTTCAGACTATGAGATGTATGTAGAACGCGAAACAGAACTGATGGAACTGATTGAAGCGGCCATGAACGAAATCCCGTACATAGAAAATGTACTTGCAATCAAAGGCATAGGAATGAAGACCTTGACAGGCCTCATAGCAGAAGTTGGAGATATCGGACGTTTCGATGATCCGCGGCAGATACAAAAGTTAGCTGGCTTTGCGATTGTGAAGAACGAATCCGGCAAGCATAAGGGTGAGAGCCACATAAGCTACAGAGGAAGGAAGCACCTTCGATACACATTGTATGAGGCGGCAGTCTCGGTAGTAGCGCATAACTCTGAGTTCAAATTGATTCATCACTACTATACAACGAGGGAACAGAATCCATTAAAGAAGATGCAATCGTTGATTGCTATAGCATGTAAACTGGTGCGACTGTTCTACATGCTCCTAACGACAGGGCGTGAATACAACCCATCGAAAATGATGGGAGACATAAAACACCCTGAACTGAAGGCAGCATAAGGGAAAGGAGCACAGAATTAACCGTTAATACTAGTCGCGATTAGAACCGGACAACTGCAAAAGCAGAGAATCGGTTTCAATCGCGAATAAGAGATGACAACAGGAAAAATGCACGGGAAACGTCTGCCGAAAGGTGCCGTTGCATGGAAACTGAGGTCAGCAAAAACTTGTAAACAAAGAATGAGCCGGTAGCCGGCAGGAATAAGTTCCATAGGGCTATGACCCTGTAAGAAAGCTGAGCTGGCACCCTGTTTATGGGCAGGCGGGACGAAGGAAGTTAGGACCCATCCGAAAAAGGACGGTGATCCTGGTAGAAACGGGAGGTTCGCTGCCATAGAGTGGAAGGGGCATACGATGGCCAAGCAGATTGAATTTGAAAGACGTTCTGCTTTGTATACCCCAAAACCTCTATTCTCGTACCAGATACAAGGAGAAACCCATAAATTAGGCTCATTCACGAGGTAAACAATCTTGGAAAACATTGATTTTTTAAGGAAAAACACTTGATTATATAGGGAGGGAATAACAATGATCTGGTATCCTTACGCACAAATGAAAACGATGAAACAGCCCCGCAGGGTCGTGGATGCAGAGGGAGTATACCTCTACACGGAAGACGGCAGACTGATCGACGCGACTTCGTCATGGTGGAGCACCCTCCACGGTTACAGGCATCCCGCCATCACGAAAGCCATCAAAGATCAGGCGGACAGATTCTCCCATGTGATGATGGCAGGGCTGAGCCACGACCCGGTGCTGCAGCTTTCTGCAAAGCTGGCGGACTGGCTTCCGGGAGATCTGGAATACTGTTTCTTTTCCGACTCCGGCAGCGTGGCCGTTGAAGTGGCGCTGAAGATGGCGCTGCAGTATTACGTGAATCAGGGGGATATGAAGCGGACAAAAGTTCTGTCGCTGCAGAACGCTTATCACGGAGATACATTCAAGACCATGGAAGTCGGCGACGACGAGGATTACCATTTCATACTGAAACCGTACGGTGAAAAAAAATACACTGTCAGTGTACCGACGGAGATACCGGCGCTGGAAGAGGCTTTTGTAAAGCACCACAGAGAGCTCAACTGCATGATCGTAGAGCCGCTCCTGCAGGGTGCGGCCGGGATGCTGATGTATGACGTATCGTTCCTGCAGCGTGCCAGGGAGCTTTGTGACGAATATGGCGTGCTGCTGATCTTCGATGAAGTGGCGACGGGATTTGGCCGCACTGGGAACCGGTTCGTGGCAGATCTTGTGCAGCCGGACATACTGGTTCTGGGAAAAGCTCTGACGGGCGGTCACATCGGCCATGCAGTGACGGTGGCAAACCACAAAGTCTTTGACGCTTTTTACAGCGACGATCCGGGAAAAGCGTTGATGCATGGTCCAACATTCATGGGGAACCCGCTGGCCTGCAGTGCGGCTCTCAAGTCGATACAGCTCTTTGAGGAAGAGGATTATATGGCAAAGGTCAGCAGGATCACAGCTATCACCGAAGACGAGATGAAAGACTTTACCTCTCCTGAAATCAAAGAGATCCGCATAATGGGTGCATGCGTCTGCATCGAAGTACATGACGCAAACTGCCTGAAAGGCTTTGATGATTTTGCATATGAACGCGGCGTGTTCAGCCGCCCGTTCCTGAACTTCATGTACGCCATGGTGCCCTATATCATCACCGAAGAGGAGCTGCGTCACGTACTGCGGACCATGAAAGCGTGGTTCTGAAAGCCGGCCGTACAGATCCGTGCAAAATGCAGCGGCGGATCCTGGAATCAGGACGAAGGGTTCCAACAGTGCGACAAAAAATGATATTCATAACATAATATGATATTTAACATTGACAAGCGTGGCAAAATGTGATATTTTAACAACATTCGAATAACACGTACAGACACATATGCCCAGAGGCTATAGATTTTTCTGTTTTTGAATGATAAACAGAAGGATTTATAGTTTTTTTTCTGCTGTGAATACATATGAAACGACAGGATCATGCAGTGTCAGGCGAAGGCTGGACAGGCACATGACCGGATCACCGGCAGGACTGTTCATGAAAGGACTGGAAAGAGAGAAATATAATATTCACCGTGCGGATCGGACACAGACCCGGCATGACGGTGGCGACTGCAGGAGGTAAAGGATGCTGATAAGCGAGATACTCAGCGCCCTGGCGATGATCTTTATAATGATAGTCCCGGGGTTCGTTTTCAGGAAAAAGAATATTATTGACGAGCACCAGAGCGACGCGGTGACGTCGCTGGCGATGAATCTGACTTGGCCATGTCTTGTGATAGACGCCATGCAGATAGATTTCAGCATGGAAATACTGAAACAGAGCGGTTATATGATGGTGGTGGCTCTTGTGATCTTTGCAGCGGTCGCAATCATAGGCGTCCCGCTGACGAAAGTCATGAAACTCTCTCCGCGAAAAAGCTGTCTCACCATGTTCACTCTGATTTTCGGAAACACCGGGTTCATCGGGATCCCGGTCATAAAGGCGTTGTACGGATCCGAGGCGCTGTTTTTCACGGCGATACTGGAGCTGGTGAACGACGTGCTTATGTTCACCGTTGGGATAATGCTCATACAGCTGTCAGCCGGCAGACGTTTCAAACTGGATCCAAGGGAATTCCTGAGCCCGGGGCTGATCGGCGTGGTCATCGGTCTGGTGCTGTTCCTTGCCGACATCAGGCTGCCGGGGCTGCTGGGCAGCTCGATAGAAATGATCGGTAACGCCACCACGCCTCTGGCCATGTTCATCATAGGGTACCAGCTGGGCGGTATGAGGTTCCGCAGCCTTCTGGGCGAATGGCAGGTATATGTGATCAGTTTCGTCAAGCTTATGATCGTTCCGCTGATGACGCTGATACTTGTCAAGCTGCTGGCAGGCGATATGTCCCTTATGGAAAAGGTAGCGGTGATGAGTTTTGCCATGCCTGTGGCATCGGCCACAGTGCTTTTCAGCCGCCAGTACCGGGGCGAGACTGATTTTGCAACGAAAGCCGTGCTGCTGTCCACACTGCTGTCGCTGATCACCATACCGCTGTTCGCCATAATCATCGAACTGTAGGGAGCAGCCCCGGTGATATCTTCATACCCGGCGCCCGCCCGGCCTACTTCATCAGTTTACTGTAGTAGGCGTTCATCTGGTAGATAGCCGCCGCCGGGTTGTGCCCCAGCACACGATCCTTGGTGATGAGAGTGGTGCACAGCGCATCGGAATATTTATAAAAAATGCTGTCATGCCCCACGCATAGGCCGACCACGATATTCAGGTCGGTCTTTTTTTCGTTCAGCAGCTTCGCCTGCATTATCGGATTGCATATGTTTTTGCCTACCGCCTGACAGCAGGGATCGATGCCGACCTTGGTTTTGGCCTGCGCCCCGACTTTGCATGCAATGCCGTAGACCTCGAACCCCTTGTGACGGAAAAACTTCGCCGCGGCCCGGGACTCGGAGATCAGACCGACACATGTGGCAACGCCCAGCCTGCGGGCGCCGATCTTCCCGGCGAACTCGGCGATCTCCTCAATGCGCGTCATCCGGCAGTAGTTCTCATACTCCACCTCGGCGGCGGCTTTCATCACTCTGGAGTTTTCCTCGTCCTCTATGTAAAGTGCGAGCACTTCATCTATATCTGTTTCGAACTCTGCGCCCTCGTCGCTGCCGGAACCATCGCGGGCGGTCTCACCGGCGGACTCCATCTGCTTAAGGAGCCTGGCGGTCGGACAGAACTCCGGGTACATCGTCTTCTCATGGTTGCAGTTGGTCACTGCACAGTCCACGCAGCTGTATATCATATCTTCTTTTTTCATAAAAATCTCCATTCCGCCGCCACGCCGGCGGCACCAAATCACCGTGAAAGTGTTCCACGGCCTTGCTCTTTCCTGCTCTTCGGCCCGCTTAAGGGAGATTCGTTCAGGTGCGCCGGTTTACGGCTGACTCCTGTTGCCTCCCGCACTGGCCCCATTTAT
Source organism: uncultured Eubacterium sp. (assembly GCA_905193765.1). Classification (GTDB taxonomy): domain Bacteria; phylum Bacillota; class Clostridia; order Peptostreptococcales; family Anaerovoracaceae; genus Lentihominibacter. The sequence continues at coordinate 45,538 of CAJJPZ010000001.1, read as the reverse complement.
TGATGTCCGGGACAGATCAGGCCAAAGACCGGCAGGAGCCTGCACCCCGGCCGGTATGCTACTGGTATTATACCACGAACCGCGCACCGCTACACATATCGAAGGTCATGTTTCGGAGATATCCTCCATAGAATATTTCACGGGAACGGCCGGATTGTATTTGAAAATGCTATCGGCAGGGTACCTCATGGGAAAGCTCCGGACGCTTCGGGCAGTTTTTACTTCTGCTAAAAACAAACAGCAGTAGAGTTTCCGGGACTTTTTTCCTAAAAACCTACTGCTGCTTTCCTTGTTGTATTGACGCAGCTGCGACGAGCCTGCAAATGGTAGAGTTTTTGGCGATATTTTTTCAAAAATCTACCCCCTCCGTGTCCAAAATAAGTTTACCACTCTATAGGATAACGATCCCGACTGCTATAGTATCGAAGCGGCTGGTAAGCAATCAGCGATGGTGTCATATCAGCTCTTTCAGTTTCTCGCCGAAACTGCCGTCGGCTGTGTTCTCATATGTCACATCGGCTGCCTTTTCATAGACCGGCATGCGCTCCGTCTCCATCCTGCGAAGCGTGTCCATGTCTTTCGAGAGAGGCCTGCCGTCCATGGCCAGCTGTTCCAGCGGGCGTTTCACATGGATGACGATGCTGTTCTGGCGCAGCGCCTGCACGTTCTCTTTCCTGAGCACAGCGCCTCCGCCGGCAGCGATGACCAGCCTGTTTTCTTTTCCGAAACGACGGCATACCTCAGTCTCGCGTTTCCTGAAACCTTCCTCACCCTCGCGCTGGAATATCTCGGGGACGCTCATACCCGCTTCCGCAACGATCTCGTCGTCCAGATCCACGAACTTCTTGCCCGATATCTCAGCCAGATGCCTGCCCACAGTGGTTTTGCCTGAGCCCGGCATGCCAATGAGAGTTATGTTTCGGATATCTTTTTCCATGGCGGTTATTATGCGTTCATTCTCTTTCTCGAATTCCCCCGGCGTACCAAGGAAAAATCCTGCAGCTGCGGTAGCCTGTGCCACCAGCATCGGAAGGCCGTTGGAATACGGGATCCCCAGCTCCTCAGCTTCAAGCAGCAGCGCAGTCCTGAACGGATTGTATATCACATCCATGGCGCCGCGGCAGTTCGGGAAATCCCTGAGGCTTATGATGCTCTGGAGATTTTTCGGATAGGTGCCCACCGGCGTCGCATTGATGATGACGTCCACGGACTCTGCGATCTCCGGCAGGTCGTCGTAGCTGACGAAGCTCAACGGCGTGCTGCCGATGACATGATCCGTCTCGCCCTCCGCACCCTTATGGCGTGAAGCTATGCGTATGGATGCCGCACCCTTGTCCGAAGCCGCCTTTCGTGTAGTCAGCGATGTGCCGCCTGTTCCCAGGATCAGCACATTCTTTCCTGCAAAATCGATCCCGGCCCTCGAAGCTGCGTAGAGAAAACCTGTGTAGTCGGTGTTGTGTCCGATGAGCTTGCCTCTTTCCTCGGGCGTCTTTCCCTCGGGATTCTCCCAGTAAAGCGTGTTCACCGCGCCGATAGCCTGAGCCAGCGGCGAGATCTCATCGCATAGCGGTATCACATCCTGTTTGTAGGGGATAGTCACATTGAGACCGTCATATTCCCGCAACTTTATGAACCCCGGCATTTCCTCCGGGCTGAGGCTGATCAGATCGTATGTGTATCTTCCCAGCGCTTCCTGTATCTCCTTGGAATAGCTGTGGACCAGCGTTTTTCCTATAAGTCCGTAAGTCATATTTATCAATCCTCCTTTTGGTATCGGTCTGTTATATTTTAAATCGGTCATACCTGTGCTGCATCTGCCGCTTACATTATACCAGTCTCACTGCACTGACGGTCATGCAAAGTCCTGATTTTGCATGACGATTCGTCAACACTGCTTTGATGCAGAGATGCAGCCGCCGTTATACGAAGACAGCCGGCGTTCCGTCGGTTCGGAAGGCCTGCTGTTATCATTTATCTGTGCATATGGTAGAGAAATTTGCATGTTTTTATGAAAAATCTACCCTGCGAAAAAATCATTATCTTCCGTTCACTGCTGCAGTACTGTAATGGTAGAGAAATGGGCGATTTTTTCATGAAAACCTACCATCGGATGTGATCCGGTGCAGCTGCAGGAAGCAGGGACATTGCTGTAAGCCGACCGTGACGCAGTCATGTCCTGTCGTGATGCCCATGAGTCAGTGCTGCTGCTGAGAATGGATCTGCGGCTGCAAGGCAGCTGGTGCAGTTATGCTCTGCAGGACTGTGCATGAGCCCGTGGCCAAATGCCGACCGTGACGCAGTCATGTCCTGCCGCGTTGCCCATGGGCCGGCTTGTGCTGCAGAGAACAAGTCGCGGCCAAATGCTGCATACGACTCCACGCCCGGGGCTTGAAGCTCCCGTCTGCTCCGGCACCACGCAGCTCCTGCTTATATCTGCTCTGTGTAGCAGCCCAGGAACACGAAGGTTTCCTTGCGGTTCGCCAGGTCGTCCAGAACATGGAGCAGCTCCTCGGAGTAGACTGACGCGTCCATGTCGAAATAGAACATGAACTCGAAGTCGCTGCCCGGGATAGGTCTCGATTCCAGCTTCGTCAGGTTGATGCCGAGAGCGGCGAACTTGGCGATGGTGTGGTAAAGTGCGCATGGTGTGTGCGGCACCGACAGGATCAGACTGATCTTGTTCGATCCCGGATAGATCTCCATGTTCTTGGAAATGCAGATGAAACGTGTATAGTTGTTGTCGCTGATCTGGATGTCGTCGTTGAGCGGCACCAGTCCGTAGAGGTCCAGACACTCCTGTGACGAGATGGCAGCGATGTCGTTCCTGTCGCTTTCGGATACCATCCTTGCAGCAACTGCAGTATTCTCGCAGATCGTCACCTTGACTCCCTTGAGCGTCTTCAGGTAGTCACCGCACTGGCCGATAGCCTGTTCGTGTGAAACGATCTCCTTTATATCGGAGAGCTCAGTGCCCGGCTTTGCCATCAGTATGTGATGAATCCTGAGACGGAGACTCCTGGCGATATGGAAATTGTAGTTCTGCATCAGATCATAGACAGCTGTCACCGATCCGTATGAGCTGTTGTCGATAGGCAGTATGCCGTACTGGCACAGACCCTTTTCCACAGCGTTGAAGACACCCTCGAAGTTGTTGAAACGCATGATGCTCGGCGCCTCGAACAGCTTTTCGCATGCAGCCTGGGAGTAGGAACCGGCCACGCCCTGACAAGCCACGACAGCTTTCTTAGGGAAAAGTGAAGGCGTTTCATCCAGCGCTTTCCTGATATTAGGCGACAGCGTATTGCTGCTGTCCAGGCAGCCGTACTGGCATGATTTGCTCACGTCGAATATCGTATTGAAAACAACTCTGGCGTATCCGTCAAAAGGTTCACCGATCTGCTCGGAGATCCTGTGGAGTATGTCCTTCTCACGGGCATTGTTGAAAACAGGAAGTTTGCGTTCTTTCTTGTATTCGGCAACCTCCAGGGATTTCTGCATCCTGGTGTTGAAAAGGTCAGCTATCTGAGTATCGATCTGGTCTATCTCTTCTCTGATCTTTGTGAGATCAGTAGTGCTGCCCTCAGCGGTATTAACGTCAGTTGTTTTTTTCATATCTGTCATTTTATATGATACCTCCATCGTATATACAATCCAGAAGACCCAGCGCAACGGCAGCTTCCACTATAGGGACTGCTCTCACTGCGACACACGGGTCATGTCTTCCTGTAACTGTCAGTTTAGTGTTTTCTTTTTTGTCCAGGTCCACTGAATCCTGTTCGATCCCGATGGACGGGGTAGGCTTCAGTGCGACCCTTGCGATCAGCGGCATTCCTGTGGTTATACCTCCCAGTATACCGCCGTGGTGGTTGGTCTTTGTCTTTACATTGCCGTCTTCGTCATAGTAGAATGCGTCGTTGTTGACGGACCCTGCCAGCCTTGCCGAATGGAATCCGGCGCCGAACTCGACGCCCTTGACGGCGGGGATCCCGAAAAGAATCGGCGCAAGCACACTCTCCACGCCGGAGTACATCGCTCCTCCGATGCCTCCCGGCAGACCCAGCGCGCAGACTTCGATGATACCTCCCAGAGAGTCCAGTCTGTCCCTGGCGTCCCTCATACGTCTCTCCATAGAGACGCGGGCTGCCGATGATATCACCGGCATGGATTCGTGCCTGAGCTTCACCAGCAGCTGCGGGTCGATATCCGTCGGGGAGAATGCGTCGTCCCTGGCGTCCGCTATGGAAAGTATGTGTCCGCCGACCATGATCCCCTGTTTTGTCAGTATCTGCAGGGCTATGCCTCCTGCGATGCAGAGCGGCGCAGTCATCCTGGCGGAGAAAGGTCCGCCTCCCGCCATGTTCAGCGCGTCGCCGTAGCGGAGCCGCGCGGTGTAGTCCGCATGTCCCGGTCTCGGCACGCTGCGGAGCTTGCTGTAGTCTGAAGAACGTCTGTCTTTGTTGATTATCCTGAACGAGATCTCAGGCGAGTCAGTGACGAGGATCTCTGGGATCGGTATATTCTGAAGCCCCGATGCCTTGTCCTGAGATTCCTCCTGAGATGAAAAATCATTCCGGGTCATATCTCGTGGAGCTGTGTCCTGCGAGGCTGCATTTCCCTGTGTTTTCGTGTCTGGCTGTCCGGCTGCTGCCACCTCCGGATCATGTCCGGATATGTTGTTTTCAGATCCTGAAGACTTTCCCTTCGGTACGAGACCGCTTACCGGCAGCGGTTCATCCGCCTCTTTGCGTTTCGTGGCGTAAGGGTTGTTCCCCGGGGCCCTTCGCTTCATGAATCTGCGAAGTTCGTTCATATCTATCTCGGTCCCGATGGGAAAGCCTTCGATCTTCACCCCGATCTCGGGTTCATGCGATCCGCCCCATATAGTGATTTTCAGGTTTTTTCCAAAGGTTGAATTCATTTTCCGATACCTCTTCGATCTGTAAGATTTTTTTATTATGTAGGAAATATCGTTTTCGATATTTCCGGAATATCAACAAAAGTTTCACATGATAACACGTGGCGAAGCCACTTTTGTTCTATAGATTTTAGCATGATGTCTGCATTCCGTCTATATCTCGCTGACTGTGCCGCCAAGTCCGGTGAAATCACTGAAAAAATCAGGATATGATTTGCTTACGGCGTCTGCTCCTCTGATGATAACGGGCCCGCGGCATATGCATGAGGCCACTGCTGCTGCCATGGCGATGCGGTGGTCGTTGTGGCTGGATACTTCGCCGCCTGCCAGGCCCGCCATGCCTGTTATGGAAAGTCCGTCGTCCAGGCATTCGATGTCTGCGCCCAGCCTGCTGAGAAAGTCGCGGACGGTTTCAAGTCTGTCGGACTCCTTTATCCTGAGACGTTCTGCGCCGGTGATCACGGAGTTACCTTCTGCTGCGGACATCACCGCAGCCAGTACGGGCACGAGATCCGGGATCTGTGTCACGTCCAGATCTATGGCTGCAAGACCTGTGCCTGTCATGCCTGCAGTCTGAGCTGGGTCGGCGGTCGCTGGCGTTTGCGGAGAGCCGTTGTCAGGAGCGCCGTTTACGGTGCTGTGAGTGCCGGCACAGCAGTCTGTGCGGTTGTCCGTGCTGCGGACATCTGCCTGGTATGCTGAACTGCGATGGTCAGGCGCGGAATCTGCGACCGATCGATCTTCAGATAAGCATTCGTCGCTGCGTCTGTCTGAAGCATGGCTGTCCCAGCGGGCAGCACACATATGGTCGTCGCTGCTATCGCCGGAATTTGTGTGGACGCCGATACCGGTGCTTCCGGGTGCTCTGCAGATCACGGTGGTGAGGCCGTCGCTTCCGGCCTCAGTGGTTATGCTTGCGCCCAGATTTTGCAGGACGGTCAGGACTTCCCTGTCACGCTGGGAGGAGTCGGCTTTAAGTCCGTCGCAGATGATGTCGCCGCCAAGGGCTCCGCATGCAAGCCAGAATGCTGCGTTGGACCAGTCGCCCTCGATGCTGAGGCCCTCCGGTTCCGTGTACTTCTGACCGCCTTTTATGTTGTATGTGATGAATCCGTTTTCGTCTGTGTCGATCCTGATGTCGATCCCGAAGTCTCTGAGGACGTCCAGAGAGAGATCGACGTATCCTGCTGATTCCAGTTTCGTGGTGAGGCGAAGGCTGCTGTCTCCGTCCAGTATCGGCAGTGCGAAGAGCAGGCCTGTTATGAACTGGGAGCTTATGTTTCCGGGAAGTGTGTATTCTCCCGGCTGCAGCCTGCCTGTGATGGTGCATATCTCGGTGGCTCCGCCGCCGTTTGCGGAGTCTGTGCTATTGTCTGCAGCGGATCTGTTGTCTGTTGTGATCCCGGTTTTGCTGATGTCCACAGTACGGCCGGCGCCCATGGTGAACACACAGCCGTGATTTTCCATTTCTTCTTTTAATGGGGATATTGGACGCTGAGGAAGCTTGCCGGAACCTGCGAATATCGCTTTGTCGGTTACGGCCATCGCTACCGGCAGCATGAATCTCAGCGTGGAACCGCTCTCGCCGCAGTCCAGCAGAGGTACGTCTGTGGCTGTGTCTGCTGCTGTTGTGCTGTCTGTGGTATTACGCCTGCCGGCCGGATCGTCAGCTTGTCTGCTGCCTGCACCGTCAGTTGTCTTTGATGCGGCAGTCTGCCGGTCAGCAACACCTTCTGCATTGAGGTCGTCTCCTGCCCGGGTGCAGTGATCAGCACCCGAGCATCTGTCCAGCTGTGCCAGACAGTTCTTGGTGGCAGTTATGTCCCGGGAAAACTCGGGTATGAAAAGCGGGTCTTTGCAGCCCGTGCCCTGGAGCTGAGCCAGCTTCTGGGCTATCAGTACCCTGTGGGCGTGAGATTTTGACGGCATCGCCGTTATCCTGCCCCGGAGCTTTCCGGGGATTATTTTTACATCCATCGTTGAATATCGTCCTTTCGTTGTCAGGGTGGTATTTATGCAGTGTTCGTGGAGGGCCGGTCTGTCTGCGAATCGTGATCCCGGAGACTCCCTGCAGTCGGGTCGTTATTTCTGCTCCAGTCCCAGTGTGAAGAACCTCTCGAGTTCATCGGTAGGGATGGTCTTAAGCGTGCATTTTCCATGGGCTTCCGGGATGACCAGCGTTATGCTGCTGCCCCGGACCTTCTTGTCACGGAATGCGGCCTCAGCCAGCTGAGCCGGACTGTAAGGGCAGCCCAGCTGGAAGCCGAACCGTTTAAGAATACTGATGATGTCGTCACGGCATTCGGCAGAAGTCCATCCCATGGCTGCCGCCGCAGTTGCAACTATCGCTATACCCATAGCCACAGCATGACCGTGACGTATGGAGTAGCTGCTGCACTTTTCTATGGCGTGGGCAGGCGTGTGGCCGAGATTCAGCAGCTGGCGCACGCCGGACTCACGTTCGTCCTCCTCTACGACTTTGCGCTTGACCTCGACGGCCATGGCAGCCAGATCTGTGAGGAAACCGGCGTCATCTGCCGGAATGTCGCCGCTGACGGCTGTTATGATACCGGGATCGCCGATGATCCCCGCCTTGACAGCCTCCGCGATACCGTCCAGCTTCAGGTCATAGGACAGCGTGTTCAGCACATCGGGATCGAAAAGCACCGCCGACGGCTGCCAGAACGCTCCGGCCAGGTTCTTTCCTGCATTCAGGTTGACACCGGTCTTACCACCCACCGATGAATCCACGACAGCCAGCAGTGAAGTCGGTATCTGGATGAACTCCACGCCCCGGAGGAAGCTTGCCGCCGCGAATCCTGTCACGTCGCCTGTGATGCCGCCTCCCAGCGCGATCAGCGCATCCGACCTGGAAAATCTGTTGTCTGCCAGATAGTTCAGTATGTCAGCTATGGTAGACATGTTCTTGTTTTCCTCGCCGCCGGGGAAAACATACGTATGCACTTCGAAGCCTGCCTGTTCCAGCGACTGATGCAGCGCATGGTCGCTGCCGCCGTAAAGCCCGCCCACCGTCTCATCGGTGACGATGCAAAGCTTCATACCAGCAGGGTTCCTGCCAAAAGCTTCCTTTATATATGCAGCCGCATTTTTCAGCAGACCGCGTCCCATTATGACTTCGTAATTTCTCGATGCATTGACTGAGATCTTCTTCATTTGATATAGTTCCTTTTTTAAAATACTTCGCCGTCTATCAGCGCTTTCTTTTCACGGCCGTCCCTCAGCAGAGCGCGCAGCCGTTCGCTGTCGTCCTCCCGGATAGCGTCTCGGTACTCGGTGAGACTGTCTATCAGCGTATCGATCTCACCGGCCAGATTGTCCCGGTTCTCAAGGAAAAGTTCTGTCCACATATCCTCGTTGAGCTTGGCGACCCTGGTCAGATCCTTGTAGCTTCCCGCCGAGAACCCCGCATGCTCCATGGCAGTCGGGCTCTTGATGTAAGCGTTGGAAACCACATGAGCCAGCTGAGATGTGAACGCGATCTTTCTGTCGTGAGCCTCCGGCGTCGTGATCTCGATGTTGGTGAAACCTATGGAGGTGAACAGATCTTTCAGTTTTTCCATACTCTCGATAGGTCCCTTCGTAGCTGTGAATATCATGGACGCATTGTTGAAAAGCGACTTCTTGGCGTACGTGAAGCCTGAGTGCTCCAGCCCTGCCATCGGATGACCGCCCACGAAAAGGAAGCCGTGCTCCTCCGCCACAGGGATCAGCTCGTCGCAGACCAGCTTCTTGATGCCGCCGCAGTCCACCACAACAGCCCCCTCCTTGATGAGATCTGCGTGAGACTTCACATAATCCACTGTCGCCTGGGGGTAAAGCGCCACGATCACGATGTCACACTGAGTCAGCAGCGTGTCAGTCAGTGGCTGCTCGATGGCATTGACCAGGATGGCCTTTCTAACCACCTGCTCACTGAGATCTGTACCGTATACTGTATTATCTGTGTTCTGACTGATGGCCTTCGCCAGCGATCCGCCGATGAGCCCCAGTCCCACGATTCCTATTTCCATTATAAATCACCTCTCATATAATAAGTAGTATTTTATGCAAAATCCGGGCTCTGTTTTCCTGTTCTGCGGACCCGGCAGCAGAGTTACAGATGATTTTCCTGCCACTGCTGTTTTCTCTGCCACTGTCGATCCTGTGCAGGCCCTCGTGCTGGTTCATTGGTCGGCCCTGTGCCGGCCAGTTGCCGGTCCTTGCTGATTCGCTGGATGATCCTGCGCCTGTCCCGGGAGCGGTTTCGGCTGATGCGCTGCGGGCCGGGATGTGCTGTGGTGTGCCGGGAGTAGAGTTTCACAGCTTTTTTTCGTAAAAACCTACCGTTGCCACCGGTCTTCGCCGCCTTCACTGATGTCGGCAGCAGAATCAGGTGCGTATGGTAGAGTTTCAGAAGTTTTTATCTTAAAAATCTACTCATCACAGCTCGGATTTGCAAATTTTTGGCTGCTGCCCGACTTTTTCAGGCCAGAGACAGAGCTGAGAGTAGGTTTTTGAAGAAACATTGCTGATTTTTCTACCATTGTCAGCCCTGCGCCTGCCCCGGAATCGTTCCAGTCAGCTGCGTTGTGGGTCGGGAGTAGGTTTTCCGCGAAAATATCCGGATTTCTCTACCATGACTGGCAGCTGACGCTGCCTGCCGGACCTGCCGCCCGCAGATTTTTGTCCCGGAGGCTGCAGATGAACAGGTAGTGCCGGATCCTAACCTTTGTATGCCAGAGGTCTGATGGCGTTGACCGCATCCATAACGTCCTTGAATGCTGCCGGTGTCAGTGACTGAGCTCCGTCGCAGAGCGCAGCCGCCGGATTGTTGTGCACCTCGATCATCAGACCGTCTGCACCTGCAGCTGTTGCCGCCATAGCCATCGGCTTCACGAGACCTGCGATACCAGTAGCGTGGCTCGGGTCAACGATGATCGGCAGATGTGTCATCGTCTTCAGGAGCGGTATGGATGCGAGGTCGAGGGTGTTTCTTGTGGCAGTCTCGAATGTCCTGATGCCGCGTTCGCAGAGGATGATCCTGCTGTTGCCGCCTGCCATGATGTATTCGGCGCTCATCAGCAGCTCCTTCAGCGTGCTGGAAAGTCCGCGCTTCAGCAGGATCGGCTTGTCTGTATGGCCCAGTTCTTTCAGCAGTTCGAAGTTCTGCATGTTTCTGGCGCCGACCTGTATCACATCTACATTTTCGAAAAGAGGCAGATGGGATATGTCCATGATCTCAGTTACGATAGGGAGTCCGGACTGCTTCTTTGCTTCCAGCAACAGCTTGATACCTTCGTCTCTCATGCCCTGGAAAGTGTAAGGTGAAGTCCTCGGCTTGAACGCTCCGCCTCTGTAGAGACCTGCGCCTGCAGCCTTGACATCATGAGCGACTTCGCATACCTGCTCTTCCGATTCGACGGAACATGGACCTGCGATGACCTGGAAATCACCTCCGCCGATCTTAACGTCAGGAGTGATCTCCACTACAGTGTCCTCTGGATGGAATTTCCTGTTGGCGTTCTTGTAAGGTTCCTGGACACGCTTTACTGTTTCGACGATATCCAGCGCCTTGATGAGATCGATGTCCACTGAAGCTGTGTCTCCGATGAGACCAAGGATCGTTGTGGAGCTTCCTTCACTGCGGTGGATGTCCAGGTTCATGCTCTTGAGCCATGAAATCAGGTTGTCCAGCTGTTTCTGATCCGGGTTGTCCTTTAATATAACTATCATTTTCTACCTCCATTGACTTGCTGTCATTTGTTTCTGAGTTTGTTTACGGTTTGCTGCGCCTGCCGCGTATCCTTGGAGCGGCGGCTGGGTTCTCCGGCACTGCACTCCGGTGCACCTTGGTTCGCAGCGCCTAAAAAAAATCCGCAAGTGAATTTCACTTGCGGAGATGTTTTGCATTTTCCGATCTGTCGGAGCATGTTCAAAAGCTTTATCTCATTGCAGCGAAATTCACCTTACCCTTATAAAAAGTAAAGTAAAAGTAAAAATATTCTGCTGCAAATACTGCTTTATTAAACATTGCTTTTTTCCTTTCGGTTTATTGATCGTCGGATATGCCCCGAACTATCTGTTAAAATCATAACACCTGACATCGGGGATGTAAAGGGTTTTTTGAATAAATTGTAGTGATACCATAAAAAAGGCTGGGAACGTTGTGTTGTATCACAAACGGATCGCCTGCGGATCTTTGGTCAGGATGGCAACGTTCGTTGAGCTCACTCCTCCACCTGCGACTACACCTGGAGATCTGAGAAAGACTCCCATCCGATATCACCTCAAAATATATTGAAATTTTTCGATATGTCAAATATACTACATATGTAAGTGAAAAGTGACTGCAGCGGAGGGCTGCACCGTTATGTATCACAGGAATGTGCGGGAGGGGGATCCCCGCAGCAAGACAAAGGAGAAAACTATGGACAAAGAAATAAGAAAGATAATAGACAGAGCTTATGAGGGTCTGGAGCTGACAAAGGCGGAATGTATAGCACTGCTGTCTGTAGGCGATGCCTCGGAGGAGGCTTTTGCAATAAGGGGAGCTGCGTCGGGCATCATCAGAGCCCGCAACGGCAACGCCGGATATCTTTTCGGACAGATAGGCATCGCCTGCGCACCGTGCGAAGCTAACTGCTCCTTCTGCTCATTCGCAGAGGATCATACCCGGTTCGGCACCATGCACATGGACGCTGAAACAGTGATACAGAAAACAAAGGAATTTACATACAACGGAGACCTATATGGTCTTTACCTGATGGCGATGCACAAGTACGATCTTGAGCATTTCCTGGAGTCGGTGAAGCTGGCGGGGCAGAACCTCAACGGCAGCACGCTGATGTTTTCCAACGTGGGAGACACTTCCTACGAGGATTTCGTCGAGATGAAAACGGCAGGAATCTCAGGCGTCTACCACTGCTGGCGCCTGGGCGAAGGCACGGATACAAGGATCGACCCCGAGCAGCGCAAACAGACCATGCTGAACGCAAAGAAAGCCGGACTGGAAGTCCTGGATGCATTGGAACCTATCGCACCGGAACACACGCCGGAGCAGATGGCAGAGCATATCCTCTTCAGCCGTGAGCTGGAAACTTTCCAGTGCGGAGCTATGAAAAGGATATCCGTGCCGGGAACGCCTTTCGAAGGGAAACCGGAGATCAGCCCTTTCACACTTTCAAAGATCATCGCAGCGCAGGTGCTGACCTTTGCATCAATGAAGCGCATGCCGATCATGGCTGTCCACGAACCGAACATCATGGGTTACATGGCCGGCGCCAACATGGTATGTGCCGAGTCCGGCGTGAACCCTCGTGATATCGCCAGCGACACTAAGGAAAATCGCGGCTGGGACATCGGAAGATGCAGGGAATTATTGAAAGAATCCGGATATGAGCATATAATGTTAGGGAACGGCACTAAGATAGAGATATAGGCGGCGTCTTTCGCAGGACAGCGGTGCTGTGCAGGTATGGCAGATGTCCGGCGGGAATAAATTTACTCCGGGGATGGTGAAAAAAGACCGGCGGCAGTGGTTACTGTGACGGAGTTGTAACCGAGAGACTGCAGTCGGCTGTACTGTGCCCCTGCGGGATAGCAGCAGATACAGGTGGTGTATGATGCTGCGGAGATCCGGTTACATACGGCAGTTCAACCGGGTCATTATCATATAAGGCCGATGCCGGCATTATGGCTGCGGATCGTTATTATGCGATGAATCGGAGCCTTTATCATGTGCAGGTTACAGTGCTGGCAGATCGAGATCCACAGCAGGATAAACTTAAGACAGTGCCATGTTTTAGCGATAAAATAACAGAAGTGATATAAGATGTAACGACCGCAATGGAGGTGCGATATGAACTCAGAATATATAAAGGTTTTCAAGGCGTTCACTGATGAGAACCGGGTGAGGGTCCTGGAGATCCTCTGCGAAGGTGAGGAGTGTGCGTGTGTGCTGCTGGATGATCTGAAAATATCCCAGCCGACACTGTCGCACCACATGAAGATACTTTGCGAATCAGGGATAGTCCGCAGCCGCAGGAAAGGCAAGTGGAACTATTATTCCATCAACGAAGACGGCTGCGAATACGCCAGCCAGCTCCTTGAGAACATCGTGAAAAAACACAGAGAAAGACTTACGAAGATCCTGTCGGGATTTTTCCGCAGGAGACGGGCTGTCATCGACGTCTTCGGGACGTGCCGCCGGGTACTGGGCGGCCAGAGGGGTATGGTGCAGACAGAGGCCGGACATGTCACAGTGGAGTGCTGCTGTTGCAGTGAGGAGGAGAACTCCCGGGAAGAGCAGAATGCAGACTGAGGATCCGAAGAAGGAGTATACCGGCTGCACGAGTCATAATAAATGGAAAATGAAGTGATGAGTTCCCTGGTGGGTTTAAGCCAGGGATTTTTTGATTTTTTACTGGAGAAACTCTACCATTGTCATGTTGCCTGGCCTTTGTGTGGTCGCTGCTAACCTCGCGCAGTAGGTTTTATGAAAAATTTCACAAAAAACTCTACCATTATGCCAGCTCGTAAATGCCGACGACACTTTGGATCGCTGACCGGATTTAAAAACATCGAAACCAGATGATTTTAGGCCCAGACGTTCCATCTTGAAAAGCATGGCTGTCTCAGCGGCTCATCTGCATATGGTGGAGTGTTGTAAATAGCCGGTACGGGTGATATACTCATAACATACAGTCACTGAGAGAATAGAAGGACAATTATGATGGGAAAATATAATAGATGCTGGCAGTGGTATGGCAGAGATAATACCATCAACGCTGGATGCAGTACAGGTGTATCAGCATTTGAGAATGGTATGTTTGTATCGGGATGGGCATCAGCCGTGGATATAATGACGATCATGGCTTGCAGTACTTTTGCGGGCTTATGGAATAGTGAAGGATTGCCCCAATGATTGATACAATGGACGTCATACATAAATACATTTCAGTAGAAAGGATTTACGGTATAAGGAATGGCAACAGATAGAAATAAAGAGAAACTTAACAAAACAGAAAAAGATGGAGCCGCCGTAGGACCGCCGGGAGAGAATTTACGCGGGACAGCTGAAGCTGACAGCAATCCATGCAAGGTCAGTATACCGGGGTCCGGTGGTGCTCACAAAGAAGGTGCTGCCGTGACCGACGGTAGAATCCCGGACAAAGATGGAGCGTCGGCAAGCACCGGCAACGCAGACAAAGATAGCGTATCGGAGATCGGCAGTGGCTCGGAAGGCGTGACCGGAGAACAAATGCCTCCGGAATATCAGAAGCGAGCCGCCGGGCAGCGCAGAGATTTCAGCAGACCGCCGATGCGGACTTTCCTGGGTTATTTCAGGCCCCACTGGAAACTGTTCCTGCTGGATCTGTCCTGCGCTTTCGTAGCGTGCCTCATAGACCTGACTTTCCCGCTGGTGGCAAGGCGCTCCATGAACGAGCTGCTGCCGGGAAAGGAATTCCATACATTTTTCACGGTGATGGTCATCGTGGCCATAGCCTTCATACTGCGGTCGGCTATGAACTACATCATCACCTACTGGGGGCATATGTTTGGCGTGCGTGTTGAAGCGGACATGAGGCAGGAGCTCTTCGCACACATGCAGACCATGGACTTCAAATTCTTTGACAGGAACAGGACCGGCCAGCTGATGAACCGCATGACCGGAGACCTCTTCGAACTGACGGAACTGGCGCACCACGGGCCGGAGGATCTTTTCATAGCAATCGTGACCATAATCGGCAGTCTGATAATAATGTTCCCTATCCAGTGGAGACTGGCGCTGGTGATACTGATAATCATACCGATCTTCCTGCTGGTGGTAATAGCATGCCGCAGGAACATGGTGATCACCTCCCGCAATGTAAAGGTAAAGATGGCGGAGATCAACGGCGAGATCGAGTCGGGACTTTCCGGCATCAGGACGTCCAAAGCATTCGCCAACGAGGACGTGGACTACGCTAAATTTTCCATAGCCAATGAGCGATTCAAGACCGCGAAATGCGACAACTACAGGGCTTTCGGCAAGTTCAACTCGTCGCTGGAGTACTTCATGTGCATCATGCCGGTGGTGATCATGGCGGTGGGCGGCTGGCTCATTATGCGCAACCGGATGGACTATGTGGATCTGATAACGTTCTACCTTTATATAGGGACCTTCATCAACCCGATCAGGAAACTGTCGAATTTCACGGAAATGTTCATGAACGGGTTCGCCGGTCTGAACCGTTTCATCGACCTGATGCGCAGCAGGCCGGAGGTCAGGGAGGCCGAGCATCCGGTGGTGCTGCAGGGTGTTCAGGGTCGCATCGATATGGAAAATGTAGACTTTACGTACGATGATGAGAACAGCGTGCTGCGGGGTATCGATCTGCATATCAGCCCCGGAGAGACTGTTGCCATCGTGGGGCCGTCGGGAGGGGGCAAAAGCACTCTGTGCCAGCTGATCCCGAGATTCTACGACACGGACCGCGGGGTAGTGCGCCTGGACGGACACGATGTCCGGGAGGTGTCGAAGCATTCCCTGCGCCGGAATATCGGCATAGTGCAGCAGGATGTCTACCTTTTCCCGGACACCATCATGGAAAATATAAGATACGGCAGACCTGACGCCACCGATGCCGAGGTGATCGAAGCTGCGAAAAAAGCCGAGATCTACGATGACATAATGCACATGCCGGAGGGATTCAGCTCCTATGTGGGCGAACGCGGCGTGCTGCTGTCGGGAGGCCAGAAGCAGAGAGTTTCCATAGCGAGGATCTTCCTGAAAAATCCGCCGGTGCTGATACTTGACGAAGCGACGTCGGCGCTGGATACAGTGACGGAGGCCAGGATACAGGGCGCTTTCGACAGACTGTCTGAGGGCAGGACGTCCATACTCATTGCCCACAGACTGTCCACCATAAAGAACGCCGACAGGATAATCCTCATCGACGACGGGGAAATAAAAGAATCCGGCACCCATGATCAGCTCATGGCAGCCGGAGGTATATATCACGAACTTTATGAAACCAGCGTGGTCTGAGAAAGGCCGCGTCGGATACAGCAGATACGGCAGAGATGCCGGGGACATGAAAAAACCTGCCGTCGTGGCAGGTTTTTTTGTAGATATGCGCCCGGCGAGTGTGCTGCAGCCGGGTAAGCCGGAAAAGCCGGTCGGGCAGACCGTCAGCAGCGCCGCCGCATCACTCTGCGTTTATGAGTATGCCGTAGACTGCCGGATCGGAGTACATGTCGATGAGGGTGTCTCTGTCGGCGTATGTGGCGACGCCATATATCTGCAGTCCGTTCTTTTTCAGATATTTGCTGATACTGTCAGCATCGATCGAATTGAAATCATTTGTCTTGTCTATCATGTCGACGAAATCTCTGTTGTCCGAAAGATATTTAAGCATGCTGACGAAGTGGTTCCGGAAGTATTTCTCTGTTTTCTTCGACTCGAAGTCGTCAGCCAGGGCGCCGACGCCGTTGAACAGAAGTGCCGGATACTTCTTGTTGATTTTGCATTTCTCGAAGACCGCTCCGCTGGTATCGATTGTGAAGCCGTAGCCCATCCTGTCATCAGGCAGGCGGACTCCCAGCCAGGAGCTGAATGTGTCGTAGTCCTCCAGGATCCGGCATGCGTCTGCGAAGGAAAGATCCTTGTTGAAAGTCACATATGCTTTGATCAGCTTCCGGCCTCCGGACTGGGACTTGATCTCGGCCAGGGCATCTTCAGGACTTGTGCCATACATCACAGAGTCTTTGTTGGCGTCGTCAGTGAGGCCCATGACATTGTCGGCAGGCCGCTCCAGAACATCGGGAGTGAATATCTGCAGATTGCCGCGGCTTATCTCACCGGCTATGGTCCTGTTGCCGTTTTCTGCGTCGTTGATCCAGGCCACCTTGTTGGCGGTGAAGTAGTATTTGCCGAATCCCTGCTTCAGGGATATAGTCGAGTCGTATTTGTTCAGCGGCATCAGCAGCTCCGTGTAGACGCCGAGGTCAACGGAGAGCCGTTCAGGTGCGTAGTCGTTGTCGTCGGCTTCCCATACGGGCTCCGTCGGGTCGTAGAAAAACACGTTCATCAGCGGGGACAGGCCGAAAATCAGGAAAAGCACGATCACCATCACGCACGCGCCGGAGCAGAGACCGATCTTCACGAAAGTTTTCTTGATCTCACGGTTGATCTGTCTGGTGAAACGTTCACTGTCGGAGATCTCTTTTCTGTGGTTTGCGAGTCTCTGTGGTTTGCGAGTTTTCGTAGTTTGCGAGCCTCCGCAGTTTGTGCGTTCCTGCGGTTTGCGAGGCTCCGCGGTCTGTGAGTTTCTGTGGATTGCGCGTCCCCCCCCGGTGCAGCCTGCGGCAGGATCCGCCTTTTCACTTCCGTTGGGAGTGCCTTCGTCGGCTCCGCAGTTGTCAGGATTGTCCGTGCCGCCCTTTGCATCATTGCCGTTTTTACCATCTTCGTCGTCTTTATCGTCACTGAGAGGGTCGGCGATGAAACCGTCGATCTGACCGGAAATATTTTCATACGCGAGATCATTCAGAGCTTCGAATTTTTCCAGTTCTTCTTCAACGATCTTTATTTCTTCCGGAGTCGCAGTTCCATTTCTGTATCTTTCAAGACAGTCTTTAAAGCTCATGATCATCCTCCTCTTCCTTTTCAAGCATTGACTTAAGTTCCTTGCGCGCTCTGTGTGCGATGACCCGGACATTGTTCGGGCTGAGATCCAGCGCGACCGCGATCTCCTTGTGATTCATTTCCGAAAAATATTCCATGAACAGGATCTCCCTGTGAAGGTCGGGCAGTTTGTTCATATATCGGTAAAGCGTCCTGTTCCGCTCTGTGGTCAGCATGTCAGCCAGTGCATCGTCGCTGCTGCCGAAGTGGCCGCTGCCGTCCTCCGGTATACTGTCACGGAAATCCAGACGGTTGTCTTTTCGCAGCCTGTTTATGCAAAGGTTATGCGCCACTTTATACAGCCAGGCCCGGAAATTGGGGTGGTCGTCGCTGAGGGACATGATCGCCTGCACGAAAACGTCATGCATCAGATCCTCAGCCAGTGCGGAATTTTTGCAGAGGGAATACAGGTAAAGGTTGATTTCCTTTGCATAAGCGTCGTAGATCTCACGCAGCAGATCCTTGTTCATGTTCCCCTCCTTCCCTAATATAACATGGCAGTCAGGCATATGTTACACCCGCCCGCAAAATTTACGTAACTATATTTTACATCATAAGGGGAGATTTTCAAAACCTTTATTATGCAAAATCGCGGCTGTTAATGATATTACTTTTTGCGGGAGTCGGCGGGGGAAAGTGCCGGCAGGGATACGACAGCGCAGTCTTCGGGATGTTCGGCGCGGTCATGAGAAGCCTGAGACGGAAATTCAGAGCTGGTCAGCATACGCTGTTTGTAATAGTAGAGTTTTGCGTATCTTTATGTGCAAAAACCTACCCATATGCCGGGCACCTTCGGGAATCTTGGATTTCATGGATTCTGATGGTAGACTTTTGGAGCTTTTTTTATAGAAAATCTACTTATAAGCTCAAAATCAGGCTGCTAGCTCTACCTGTATCTCAGGTTTCCCGAACAAATCACGGATCGTAGTAGGTTTTTTGATTTTTTGTTTAAGAAACTCTACCATCGATGCATGCTCAGGATCTCCGGCTGACACTGCCCGTCTGAATCAGTAGGTTTTTAAAAAAATTCTGCCTGAAACTCTACCATCATGCCAGCATCTCCGTCAAATCGCGCAGTACACCGCCAAGTGCTTAAGCACTGAACCGTAGAGCTAACGGCGATCCACATGGCAGAACGGACAACAAACAGGCGGTAGCCTGCTGGAGCATAAGCGTTGGTGGCTTACCGCACCTGCTGCCGCATTTTCCAAGCCAGCTGAAGCTGGGGAAAAACGCCATCCTGCCCGAAGAGCCGCAAGGCGATTCGCAAGGCAGGCTGGACACGGTGAGTTCCATTTCGGCTAAAGCCGGGGAACTCTCGAATGGGACCTTCCGCAGCTCGCAAGCTTGCTGGGATAGGTCTCCAAGCGTAGCCGCAGGCGTAGGAGTGAGCGCCAGCGAACGTTGCAGGGCTCCAATACAAAACGGGAGCCTTGCAAACAGGCTCCCGTCGTTGTCATGATATTATTGATATGTATTTCCGGGTCGCGCCTGTCTGCGGGCAATGGCTCCGCATGATCAGGGACGCAGCTGCGTATGCTTACAGCGCCGCTTTTATAGCTGCCAGCAGATCGTCGTACTCGTCGAATGCAGGGATATCCGGATATTCTGCCTTGATGGATTCAGTGCTCTTGAACAGGAATCCGGCTTTGCTTGCCTGGATCATGCCCATATCGTTGTGGCTGTCGCCGCTGGCGATAGTGTCGAATCCGATGGACTGGAGAGCCTTGACTGTTGTGTACTTTGACTTTTCCACTCTCATCTTGTAGTCAGTGATCGTGCCGTCTTCCGCGATTTCCAGCGAGTTGCAGAAAAGTGTCGGCCAGCCCAGTTTTTTCATGAGAGGCTGTGCGAACTGCTCGAACGTGTCGCTGATGATGATGACCTGAGTTATAGTTCTCAGCTCGTCGAGGAATTCCTTTGCACCCGGGATAGGATCCATCTTGCTGATGGTTTCCTGGATCTCTTTGATACCGAGGTTGTGCTTCCTCAGGATATCGAGTCTGTACTGCATGAGCTTGTCGTAGTCAGGTTCGTCGCGGGTCGTTCTCTTGAGCTCTTCGATACCGGTGGCTTCTGCAAAAGCGATCCAGATCTCAGGGATCAGAACGCCTTCCATGTCTAAACAAACTATATTCATTCTGTATACCTCCAAAAAATTTATAATTAAAACAATTTTAACACAAATGCAGTGGCAGATAAACAGGATTCGATATATTCCATATAAAAAATCACAGCATCCGGGAGACCGTGAAGAAGCAATGTTTTTTCAGGTATTAATGCAAATTTAATTTTGCCCTGATATAATATACCTGATGAGAGGAGTGACGATCATGAGGCTACTTGTAGTAGAGGATCAGAAGGATCTGAATGAAATAATAGTCAGGAAACTAACCAACGAACACTACAGCGTTGATGCGTGCTACACCGGGAACGACGCCCTGGATTTTATAAGATGCGCCGAATACGACGGGATCATCCTGGACATAATGCTGCCGGGCATAACCGGGATCGGCGTGCTCAGGGAAATGCGTGCATCGGGGAACAACACACCGGTGCTGCTGCTCACTGCAATGGGTACAGTAGAGGATCGTGTCGCAGGCCTGGACGCCGGAGCCGACGACTATCTGGTGAAACCTTTTGATTTCAACGAGCTGCTGGCACGGGTCAGGGCCATCGTGAGACGCGGCGGAGAGCGCGCCGGCAATGTGATGACCTCGGGAGATCTGACGCTGGACTCTGCCTCCAGGACAGTGACCAGAGGCGGGCAGGAGATCAAACTGACCGCCAAGGAATTCGACATCCTGGAATACCTCATGCAAAATCAGGGCAGGGTGCTTTCCAGGGACAAGCTGTCCAACCACATATGGAACTACGACTACGACGGAGGCTCCAACGTCATCGACGTGTACATGTACCACCTCCGCCGCAAGATAGACAGGGACTTTGATGAAAAGAAAATACAGACTGTCAAGGGCGCGGGCTACATGATAAAGTAACCGATTGCTGACGGTCACGGTCAGGATAGTTTTATGAAGATAAAATCGATAACAGGAAAAATAACCATATGGTATACACTTTTCATGATAATAATAACCGCCTGCTTTTTTGGTGTCATGATCTATACCGGAAGCACCAGGGCCAGTGAGCTTGCAAAGACTAAGCTGCGGGATGCGGTGCGGGACGCCAGCGACGAGATCAGCGCGTCCGGCAGCGATTTCATCATCGACAAGGATCTGGAATTCTACGACGACGGTGTGTATATCAGTGTGTACGAGCTTGACGGGACGCTGGTGGAGGGTCGCAGGCCGATAGAGGTCGCCGAACTGCCGGAGCTGAAGGACAGGCAGATCCGCAGTCTGGACGGCGACGACAACGAGGTGTGGTATCTGTACGACAGCCTTTTCAGCGTGGACGGCAGGCAGATCTGGGTCAGAGGGATAGTCAAGGACTTCGCGCAAAAGAGCACCTTTGCATTTATGATGAGGCTGTCGTTCATAGGGTTCCCGCTGCTGATGCTCATCGCGGCTCTGGGCGGATATATCATGTCGAAACGCAGTTTCAGACCGGTGCGGGAGATGACTGCCACCGCCGAAGAGATAAGCCGCGACGCCGATCTTTCCAGGAGGATCGAGCTGGATGACGGCCACGACGAGATATATCAGCTGGGCAGGACTTTCAACAGCATGTTCGACCGGCTGGAAAAATCATTCAACGATGAGAAGCAGTTCACGTCGGACGCCTCCCACGAGCTGAGGACGCCGCTGGCGGTGATAATCTCTCAGAGCGATTACGCGCTGGAGGACGCCGGATATCGTGAAAAGGCACTGCGGGTCATCAATGGCGAGGCCAGGAGGATGTCCGGACTGGTGGACCGCCTGCTTACCTTTGCACGAAGCGATTCAGGGCGGCTGACGATGGAAAATGAAGACATCGACCTCAGCGCGCTGTGCGAGGATATCGCGGAGCAGCAGAGTTACCTGGCAGAGGAGCGCGGTGTGACTGTTGAAGCGGACGTGCAGCCGGGGATCCATGTCACCGGCGACGAGACGATGCTGATCAGGATCATCCTCAATCTGACGGACAATGCGATGAAATACGGCGTCGCAGAGGACGGCACCGGCACAGTGCGGCTGAGTCTGAACCGCGAGCAGTGCGACGGTGCGGAGATGGCGTGCTGCAGCGTAGAGGACAGCGGACCGGGGATCTCTCAGGAGGACATGGAGCACATCTGGGAAAGGTTTTTCAGGGCGGACCGCTCCCGCAGCAGCGAGGGCTACGGGCTGGGACTTTCCATGGTGGATGCGCTGGTAAAGGCCCACGGCGGTCATGTCCGCGCGCAAAGTGTACCTGGTGAAGGCAGCTGTTTCTCATTCCTGCTGCCGCTGAGGAGTGAGGATGCAGGCGGGAAGAATGCGGCAGGCCGGTGAGGAGAGCATGGTAGGTGCGTGCAAGGCGCAAGCAGGCTACCTGCGATGAGCAGAATGTACAAGTTGGCATGGTTATTCTGGTGAGGAGTGCTCGGCAGACAGCAGTGGGCGCTGCATCGGTACAGCCAATAGATGTTAGCGGGACATCTGCGCTGTGCCGATAGCGTAAGTCGTTGCAGGATTTCCGGCGGCGGGAACCCGGCAGCACACAGATCATGTAGGATGATGAAAGCTTGGAATACAGACGCGAGGTTTGTGCCGGGATAGCCGGGGATTGTTAGCCAGACGCCTGTGACATACAGACTACGTCGGTCGGCATGGTCGCTCTGATGAGGAGAAGTCAGTGTCAGAGCTTTGCAGCAGGCAACCCGTGCTGGCTATAGTGGCGGATTGATGATGGCAGGTCATGCGCATGCAATATAGTGACGGAATTGCAGTGGCAGGCAGATCATGTCGGATGATGAAAGCTTTACAGATAGCCGCGAGAGCTGCAATGGATCGGCCGCAGACGTGATGGAACGAAGATCGAAGCCGGGAGGATATCGGCAGGATGGAGAACGAAATGAAAAATTTTTCGAAACGAATAATTCCAATAATGATAGCTGTGGTGATGGCAGCCGGTCTTGCGGCCGGTCTATCCGCATGCGGCGGCAGCGGCACGGACGCCGGCAGTCAGGATATTCAAAGTACGGCGCCGTCGTCAGACACGAACAGCATCACATCCGATGACTCGGCAGCGCAGTCGCAGCCGTCACAGCAAGACAGCAGCTCCGGTTCCGGAAACACCGGCGACATCGGCATGGATGCAGTCATATCGATCGTTCTGGATCGTGTGCCCGGTGCTACGAAGAACGACATCAGCGAGCTGGAATGCGAATACGATGACGGGCGGATCGAGTACGAAGGCGAGTTGTATTACAATGGCTATGAGTATGAGTTCGAGGTCGACGGCGCAACAGGAAACATCCTCAAATGGGAGATCGATGACTGAGGATGCGCTGAGGCGAGCGTGATGCAAGGAGTGATGCCCGTAAATACATAGCAGAGGTAGAGTTTTCGGTACTTTTTTCTTAAAAACCTACGCCTGATCCGGGAACGCTTCATCTCGGTCGTTAGTAAGTATATCAATGGTAGAGTTTTTGAGATGGATTTCAGAAAAATCTACTCTCCGGCATGAAATAAGGGCTTTGACAGCATGGGTTTCCATATTATGTCAAGGGATCCGGCGCCGATAGTAGGTTTTTGGATTTTTTGTCTGAAAAACTCTACTCATGATGCGGCCTCAGAGCATCCGTCTGATACTGACGGACTCACACAGTAGGTTTTTGAAAAATTTTCTTATAAAACTCTACCATGACGCAGCAGCTCACAGATATAATGCCGCAGCAACGTCTGTGGCAGTTCTCCGAACCATGAAAACTGTTGCCCTGAACAAGGCCGGAAAAAATATTAGCAATAACGAATAGTTTTGATTGAAAAAGCTCCCGCGATGGGGTATAATATTAAATGATTTTGCAGAAAGTCATTTGAAACTGAATAACGGACGTGCCTCTATAGTTAAATGGATATAACAAGCCCCTCCTAAGGGTTAGTTGCTGGTTCGATTCCGGCTAGGGGTGCCACAGTTAAGGAAAACCTGCCGGAGCAACAGACTTCAGCAGGTCTTTTCTTTCCGGGAAAAACATCACAGCAAACTTTTGCAAACAAGATTGAAAATATGCGCCATGTGTGTTATCATAACTGCATGTCTGATCGTATTTCGTGCCGTGGATCTGCAGGCGAAGCGGAGGCCATGCACGGGACGCCGACGAAGATATGACAGGCCTCCATAGTTAAATGGATATAATAAACCCCTCCGAAGGGTTCGTTGCCAGTTCGATTCTGGCTGGAGGTGCCACGACAGACTCCGGATGACCGTATATTCTGAAGATATGCGACTCCGGAGTTTTTATTTGCAAAGAGCATGATGGTGGAGTATAATTCAGATATAGCAAAATCGGGGTGCAGCAATGTACCGTGAAACGGCGTTGCATGGATTGCCGGGATATCGTGTCAGGTATTCCCGCGCAGCAGGCAGGAATGTGATTGTGTTAAAATAAATGAATGGAGGACATGAGTATGGATGTCAGGAACCAGATAGCAATGAGCCAGGTAATGCTCCCGCATCAGGCCAACGTGGCCGGGAACGTGCACGGCGGAGAAATAATGAAGTTTATGGATATGGCAGCAGGTGCGGTTGCAATGAAGTATGCAAAGGGAAACTGCGTCACAGCCAGAGTCGATGAGATCGAATTCCATCTTCCGATTTTTATAGGCGCGCTCGTTACATGCACTGCATCGATCGTGTATGTGGGACACTCGTCAATGGAAGTTTTCGTAAATGTTGAGGCGGAGGATCTGGAAGGAACAAGCGGTCCGCAGAAGGCACTTTCTGCATATTTCACGATGGTATCCATGGGCAGGAATGGCAGACCGCAGCCGGTAAAACCGTACACGCCGGAAACTGAAGACGAGAAGCGCATGTACGAAGAAGTAAAGGCAAGAAAAGAATCACGCAAAAGAGATAAATAGCACCGGTGTATCGGGCAGTACCCGGAACGACATGATGAAACAGATGATATAAGCGAGGCAGCAAAAGCTGCCTCGCTTTTTTTTTGGAGACCTATCCCGATGCGCGAAGCGGATCGCAGAAGGTCCCATGCGAGAGCCGCATTGCTTTAGCACGTGCCGTTCTGTCACAGGCTTTGCCTGGCTAGACAGAACAGATAGCAAACAGGCGTTAGCGTTGGCGGTGCACTGCTCGATTTGGTGGATGAGCCGGTGTGATGGTAGAGTTTTAGAGAAAAATTTTATGAAAACCTACTGCGCCAGGCTGGCAGCGTCAGCCGGAGCTCCTGAGCATGCATCGAGAGTAGAGTTTCTTAGACAAAAAATCAAAAAACCTACTATGATCCGTGATTTCTTCAAGACCCCTGAGGTACAGGTAGAGCTAGCGGCCTGATTTTGAGCTGAAGCGTAGGATTTTCGAAAAAAAGGTTGTGAAACCCTACCATTGCCATACGTGGAGTTTGCGAAAATCATGTCCTTCCGGCACATGGGTAGGTTTTTGAGCAAAAAACACCGGAAACTCTACCATCAGCACCATCAGCCGCAGATGTTATCATCATCGCGGGTTTAAGCCATGGTTGCATGTAGTATCATGTAATATATTACAGTGCCCTGAATAAGCGTAAGCGTTGTTGGCTTACCGCAGGCACCCTGCACGGCCAAATATGCGAACTGAGTGGGTATCCATATCCACCTAACAATGTTATTATTTTAAAAAGACACTCGAAAAATGAATAAAAATCAAAAAACCACTGAAAGTTTTAAAATAACCATCTGATAACGGAAGCTTTCTTTATAAATAACATGTAAACTAATAGAACATAATTTATTACATGTAGAATCGGGTAGATGGTTATGGAGTACAAGGAACTGGATAAGAAGGAAATAGGCGCGAGGATAAGAGCACGCAGAGAAAGTCTCGGGATGACAAGAGAAGACCTTGGCAGGATGCTGGACGTCACAGGAAAATTTGTGGCTGACATCGAATACGGTGAAAAGGGCGTCTCGATCAAGACTCTGTACAAGCTGAAGCAGATCCTGGGAGTAAGCACGGATTATATTCTTGACGGCATCGCGGATAACTTTCCGGATGACGATACAAGGAGGCTGCTCAGCGAGAATATAATAGGTTCGCTCAGCGTATGTTCAGTGGAGCAGCTGGGTTGCATGGAACAGATCGCGCGCCTTTATATCGAAGGCATAGTGAACAAGGGTTAACGAGTGAAGAAAAATGAACTTCTTAGTATACTTTGCAGCAATTACAACTTCGTGAGGAAAAGTGTACGTATCAGCGGCATTAATGAAAGTGATGTCGACGACGTATGCGAGGAAGTCATGGTTGCTGCAGTCAGATTTGTCAGAAAGTTGAAGCAAGAGAGCAGTATCAGACCATGGCTGAGTACGATCATCAGACGTAAAGTCGGTGAATATTACAGAAAGAGGTTGAATCTCAAGGAGATATCGAATATTATCAGAGCAGAGGACGGCAGGGAAATCGACCTGTATGATTTTGTAGCGGGCGAGGCTACTGTGGAAAGCATCCTGCAGGAAGCGGAGCGCATGAATGTCGTCGATGTCCTGATCGACAGCCTGCCGGAAATCAGCAAATGTGTCATACGTATGCACTTTTGGGCAGGATACAAATTCACGGAGATCGCATCCGTTCTTGGCGTGAATGTGAACACCGTGAAAAGTCTTTACAGGAGGGGACTGGAAAAGCTCAAGGAAAATTCAGAAGCCGTTTTTGATAAGGAGCGCGATGATGGGTAGGGATGTAAAAGGAAAAAATCAGGGTATGGACGGTACAGGCAGTGCTGATCCGGGAACACGCATGGCAGCGGAAGAACGAGCCACAGAAGAGCGGACGACGGCTGAACGGACTATGAAAGATATAATAAAAGATGCCACCGACAGGTATCTTGACAGTTTCCCGGAGAAGGAGATCACCGTCAGCGATCTGGAGGACATGGTCAGCCGCCATGACCGTAAAACCAGGAAAAGGACAGTGCGCACAGCAGGATTTGCAGCACTGTTCGTTATAGTTGTCGCAGGAATTTTCTTTATCTCCGGCGGCTATTTTGACGTAGGTGCAGACAAAAACCCGAAGGAACAGATCGTGAAAGACGATATGGTGGTGAGTAAAGATGGGGGATATGGAGATGACGGCGGCGAGGATGTAAATGTTATTACTGATTGGGCTGAAATTAACGAATATTATAAAAACCATTTCCCTAAACTTGTCGTACCTAATTATATTCCCGAGACGTATAATTTTGAAAAGTTGACAATACAAGAAGACGAAGCATCTTTTACATATCAATACGTATTTAAAAGCTCCAAAGGAACAATAGAAGTTCATGAATATTATCATATGGGAAATCTTGAATCTATGGAAATTTTAGATTTTGATAAAAAGATAAGTAGTGGAATTGGAGATATATACTTTAAGGCGGTTGGCGAAAAAAATAAAGCCACCATACAATATGATGATGGCATAGTTATAGAAATTTGGAATATATTGTCTGAAAGTGATTTAATCAAATTTGTTGATGGGTTGTATATAAACTAACAACAGTTATATAATTACGAGTATATAGGTGTTAGAAGCAATGTGACTTAAATAGTAATCCATCTTATTTTCTTGTATATGTTTATTTAGAATGCTCCGGTATAACGAACTCTTAAATATTCACCCTTAGAATTTTTGTCTGTAAAAATGATTTTAGCACGATATACTTTACCAGATTTTACAGTAAATGATTTGGATGCTGTTATTGAATAGGAATTATAAACCGTTTTTGTGTATGACCGTTTTGATAAGCCTTTTGCCAAGACCCATTCTCCGTTACTCTTTTCCTGTAGTAATATAGTACATACTGCCTTTTTTGCTTTTAAGTCAAAACTCCCATATGCTGAAACTGTTGCTTTAGTTGAGCTGTTTCTTGTCGATCCGATCGAACTTGTCGTTGTCTTTGCATTCGCTGTCACCGGTGCTACTGTGACTTCATCGGGCATATTCAGTCCGGCGCTTCCCAGGGCTGCGGGGATGCCCATTACCATAGCTGCGGCGATTACGAAACTCAATAACTTCTTTTTCATGATTTCTTCTCCTCTCGTTGAAACGATTTTTCTTTGCACGGGATACCGGAACTGGTATCCTGCGGCCTGCATAAAACAGGCCTGACCTATCGGCAGTAAGATCCGCTGTATATGTGATGATCAGCGGGATCCGCTCTGCTATATGCGGCATTTTATAAGAGAGGGGTCAAGTATTCCATGGATCAAGATACAAAAAAATCCATAATTTTCAGAATAGCCCAAATAGGTTGCAACATAACCTAAAAAATGGATTTTTTTCCCAAAACAACTAATAATGCAGCGATCCGGAAATCAACAAACACATATTTCCTAAAAACGGGAAAAATTTTTCTGTAATTTGCATGAAAAATAAGGTACAATAGAAATAGCACACAATATAATCGATGTGTACGAAAGTTAATATTTCAACAATCTAGGTCTTGTAGATTGATAAGGAGGAATTATTTTATGAAAACTATCGGAGTACTTGGAACAGGCACAATGGGCGCAGGCATCATCCAGGTTTGCGCACAGAACGGATACAACGTTGTTCTGAGAGCAAGAAGACAGACTTCTATCGACAGAGGTATCGCTACAGTTGAGAAGAACCTCGACAGACTGATCAAGAAGGAAAAGATCACAGAAGCTGACAAAGCTGAGATCATGGGCAGGATCAAGGGATCGACTGAACTTGAGATCGTAAAGGATGCTGACCTCATCATCGAAGCAGCAACTGAAGATATGGAAGCAAAGAAAGCACTGTTCAAGGAACTCGATGAACTTTGCAAACCGGAAACTATACTGGCAACTAACACATCAGCTCTCTCCATCACAGAGATCGCAGCAGCTACAAACAGACCTGACAGGATCATCGGAATGCACTTCTTCAATCCTGTACCTGCAATGAAGCTGGTAGAGATCGTTAAGGGACTGACTACTTCAGACGAAACAAGAGAAACTATCCTGACTCTGACTAAGAACCTGAAGAAGACTCCTGTAGACGTTGCAGAAGCTCCGGGATTCGTTGTAAACAGAGTACTGATCCCTATGGTAAATGAGGGTATCGGCATCCTGGCAGACGGAGTTTCTGACGTTGAAGGTATCGACACAGCTATGCAGCTGGGAGCTAACCATCCGATGGGACCTCTCGCACTGGGCGACCTGATCGGACTGGACGTTTGCCTGGCTATCATGGAAACTCTCTATCGTGAATTCGGCGACACTAAGTACAGACCTCATCCGCTCCTCAGAAAGATGGTAAGAGCCAACAAGCTGGGAAGAAAGACTGGAGAAGGTTTCTACAACTACAACAAATAAGATCGGACGGCCGCGACTGCAGCGATGCAGCTACGGAATATGCCGTAATGATCATGATATCAGGGATCACCGCACGGAACGAAGCATATCTGTGCGGTGGTTTTTCTTTTTGTGAAAAGGGATCCCAAGGATGGAATCAGCCCCATGTGTGCACTGACGCCTCGGGTTGACGGAGACGGTGAACTGTGGGCCAGACCGTTGCGGGGCGTCCCGGTTGCGAAATGTATCGCGACAGTTGCGGAAGTCGCCTGGCAGTTGCAAATACTGTGATTTCGGTTGCATGACTTCAAAGTCCTTGACACACATTTCCATGACGTGATAGCATATTCCCATGGAAATATGGGTGTCCGCGGTCATGAAAAAGCCGCAGGGTCATCCGGTAACGGAGGTTAGCAGGCATTATGAAAAAGGCAGTGGTGCTCCTGCCGGTCTTTGCAGGGTTCCTGTGGGGATCATCGGGAGTATTCGTGAGGACTCTGACGGCTCACGGCATGAACAACTATACGATCATCGCATCGAGGATGATGATGGCAGCGAGCTTGCTGTTCATCGTTCTGCTGGTGACCGGCAGGGAGCAGCTGAGAGTGCGGATCAGGGATCTGTGGATCTTCGCGGGATGCGGGATCGTAGGGATGCTGGGTCTTAATATATTCTACAACGAGTCGGTAAGACTGTTGTCGCTGTCACTGGCTGCAATACTGCTGAGTACCGCGCCGTTTTTCGCACTGTTCCTGTCTGCGGTCATTTTCCGCGAGAGGATAACCCGGCGCAAAATCGGCTGCCTTGTGATGGCTGTTGCGGGCTGCATCCTGGCTAGCGGGGTCATCGAGTCAGGCAGCGGCACGGGCTGGTCGCTGTTCGGCATACTGTCGGGCCTGGCGTCGGCGGTGTTCTTCGCGCTTTACGGAGTATTCTCGCGGTTTGCCACTAACCGGGGATATTCCACCTTTACGATAATGTTCTACAGCATGCTGATGATATCCATAGCGCTGATACCGATCGCGGATCTCGGGAAGCTGACAGGCTTTATAGCAGAAGCTCCGGTGATGCACGGCGGATTCACACTGCTCCACGCTCTGTGCGCTGTGGTTCTGCCATACGCCCTGTACAGCCTGTCCCTTGTCTATATGGAAAATGGCCGCGTTGCGATCCTTGCCGGGGGCGGTGAGCCTGTGGCGGCGTTCGTGTTCGGAATGATCTTCTATCATGAGATGCCTACAGCACTGAATCTGCTGGGCCTTGTAGTGACAGTTGCCGCACTGACGCTGATGTGTCTGTCTCCGGCAGCACCACCTGCAGGATCAGGCGTAACGGAAGCAGCAGAGGACGCCGATGGCGGTGATGCAGACGAAACAGAAGTTACCGGCACAGCCGAGCTATGACAACAACCAGAGCCTGCTGTACAACTGCAATCTGGATCCGGGACGGAGCGGCGGATACCTCAGTTATGTGACCGGGTTCATCAGCGGGAACGGGATAAGATTCGATCCGAAGGTGATGGGACAGGATGAGAGAGATCATCCGGGACGCTGCGGAGAACAGTAGTTACGGGTTTGGTCAGGTGTTTTTGTACAGGTATATATCCGCAGGTCTGGATAAACTGATCCGTGCGTCGGCGTGATCCGGAGGAATCCCGCATGAAATATGTGTATACCGGGGTATTTTTGTATCAAAAACAAGAAAAAAGCTTTACAAAACCAGTCGGATAAATAATAATTATAAATAACAGGAGAGAACGGCATATGTTTCGAATGTGTCGTTTTTTCTGCTAAGATGCTGCATGGACCCGGAAGGGACAGGCCTGGCAGGCAGGCTACGAAAGCCGTGCCTGTAAAGCAGCGGCATCGATGTATGATATATCTCTGGCGCAGCGAGGGATCGTGCACAGAAGCAGAGATTTTGTATATGGAGACCTATCCCGATTTGCAGAGCAGATCGCAGAAGGTCCCATGCGAGAGCTACAGGCGGGCTTCATGGCAGAACGAACAGTCAGCAGGTGGCAGTCTGCCAGAGCGTAAGAGTTGCGGCTTAACGCTAAAATTTGCATAAAGAGAGGAACTAACTGACTATGAAAGAAAAATTCGAAAAGGCGATAGAGCTCGTTAAGGATCCCCATGAACTGAGACTGAACAACATGCTGGATCCATATTTCCTGGAATGCGATGAGGAGGCGCGGGTTTCGAAGATCCTGTTCCTGACCAAGGGTTGGGAGAAGAATCAGCGTGATGAGATCCATGGTGGCGCTATCGCGTCCATGTTCGACACAGCCATGGGTATCACGGCAGCTGCTTTCAGAGGCGAGAACGGCGTGTCCACAGCTGACCTCCAGGTGAGCTTCATCAAGCCGTTTCTCAAAGGCGCGTTCATTTTCACGACGCAGATCACAAGCATGGGCAACACGCTGATCCGTGCTACCTGCGTGGCCAGAGAAAAAGAAAGCGACCTGATCGTTGCCACAGCATCCGGTACATTCGTACCATATAAGAAGAGCGTGGCCGACAGAGCGAAATAGATCAGCAAAGGACCTTGTAGGGACAAGACCAGTCAGGGGGCTGCTGCACAGACATGCGCGAGATGTTTATGCACAGCCCCCGTTTTTTTAACGGGATCCCGGAACGGAGGTGAGATGCGGGTGTCACTTACAGAGAGAGAATGGAGTTTTATCAACGAGATAATACTCAACATACACAGTGCAGAAGATAACGTGAAAATGAGGCAGACTTTCTTCGACCTGCTGCAGATGATGATCTACTTCGATCATGCATCATTCTACCTTTATGAAAATGACCGGAGTACGAAACCTGTCGGGGTAGGTCTGACTCGGGAGGAACTGGAGAGCTACTGCAGGGAAGAAGACATGGACCCATTCAAACCCCTGAGAAAACTGTTCTCGGACCCGACCCATACTGTTGTCAGAGTCCGCGACTATACCCTGAAAAACGACATGGAGGACGACGAGTATTACCAAAGACTGTGGGAGCCGAAGGGGATAAGGTACTCGCTTTTCGCAGGGATCGGCTATGAAGGACAGGCGCTGGGAAGCCTGAGCCTTTACCGCACAGCTTCAGGAGAGGATTTCTCGGACAAGGACATCGAGATAATGAACATCCTCAAAGCCCATCTCAACATATTTTTATGGAAAGACAAACAGAGCCGGAACCGCTGTCCCGACACAGGCGGAGCGTCCCTCTATTCAGTAAAAAAACGATACAGTCTCACGGACAGGGAAGTAGAAGTCATCGAACTGTGGAGCCGGGGCTCCACCGACGACGAGATCTGCGAGATCCTTTCCATATCAAGGAACACACTGAAAAAACATATAAGCAATATTTTCGGCAAGCTGGAGATAAACAGCCGCGTGGAACTATTGAAAATACTGCCCCAGGGCACATATGGGAAATGATACAGCCTGCCGGGGCGGATCCCGTCCCCGGACCCATATGAACATAATGCACATACAGAAACAGCAGAGTCAGCTGAACAGAAGATATCCGCCGATATCTTTGCCGGCAGGCTCTGTTTTTTCATGCAAAAAACAAGGTATAGTACGCGCCGCCGTGAATTTGCATAACGATCGTATAACTCCGGCGAATTAGTTCTGTAATCAAAAAGTATTAGCGCCGGTCGTAGAAAGATAAGCCTGACGGGTGTTTTAAAAATATTCTGACAAGATAAAATAATCATAAAACTATAGGAGGTGATGTATATGGCAGGTTCAGGGTATCTGCTGAAGAGCACAGCGATATTCGATTCTGTGCAGGATAGAACATTTTCGGGATTCGTTGCAGTGCAGGGGAACCGGATCGCCGGGACAGGCAGTGACGAGGGGACTGCCGGGTACTGGGAGGAGCAGGGCTTTGAAGTGATAGACTGCGGGGACGGTCTGATCATCCCGGGCATGATAGATGCGCACATGCATTTTTTTGACGGTATATTCCAGAACAGCCGGTATATGTGCAGAGATCTGTTTGACTGCAGATCTGCAGAAGAATGTGTGAAGGTCATTGGAGATTTTGCACGAAAACACCCGGAATACAGGACGGTGACCGGGATGGGGTGGTTCCCGCCGGGATGGACTGACAGTCGCAGGCCTGACAAGAAGATGCTGGACGAGATCGAGCCGGACCGCCCCGTGTATCTGATGTGCGCGGACGGACACTCTTTCTGGCTGAATTCCAGGGCGCTGGAGGACTGCGGTGTGGACCCCGGCAGAAAGCTGGCCTTTGGAGAGATAGAGACATATGAAAACGGTGAAGCCAACGGTGTGCTCCACGAAATGGATGCCTGCGCGCCGTGTTCTGTGAAGGCCCAGGCACTGCCGGAAGAGACTAGCCGGGAACTCATCGGGGACTTCCTGGAGCAGCTTTCCAGAGCGGGAATAACGGGGACGACGGACATAACGGTGCTGCCGGAGCCCGCGGAAATCACTGAAAACATGAGGATCATCAGAGAAATGGAGCTGGAAAACAGGCTCAGCGTGAGGCTGCACCTGTACCCGTCTCTCGGGATGGACGACAGCTTCAGGATAGTGGAAGGATATCGACAGGAGTTCCAATCGGACAAGTTCAGGGTATCGGGCCTGAAGGCGTTCATCGACGGTGTCCACAGCAACCACACGGCGTTCCTGCTGAGTCCGTACACCGACAGTCCCGGAGAGAAAGGAAGCACATTCTACCCGCAGGAGCACTACAGGCATATGGTGACAGCGGCCAACCGCGCGGGGTATGGCGTCAAGCTGCACTGCACAGGAGAGGGCGCAGTGCATATGGCCCTTGATGCCCTTGCAGCCTCCGCACATGCAAAGTGCAGCAGCGGGGTCAGGAATTCCATAGAACATGTGGAGACTTTCTGTGAAGATGACATAGACAGGTTCCATGAACTCGATGTGACCGCATCGATGCAGCCGTCACACCTGATGTTTCTCGGAGACACGCTTCGGGTGAAACTGGGACCTGAGCGGGCGTCGCGGCAGTACGCACTGAAGACGATGCTGGATCATGACGTTAATGTTGCATTCAGTACAGATTATCCGGTGGCGCCATTCGATCCGAGGCTGAACATTTACTTTGCAGTTACGAGGTGCGACCCTGAGGGAAATCCGGTGGACCGCGGGTCGGGACAGGAGATAACGCTGGCACAAGCGATCAGGGCATACACTCGCGGCAGCGCTTACTGCCTTGGCCGCGAAGAGGAACTTGGGACTTTGGAAAAGGGCAAACTGGCAGACATCGCTGTGTTCGACCGCGATCTGTTCAGACGTGACCCTGCGGAGATACTTGAAGCGGAAGTGGTCCTGACCATGATGGACGGCGATATCATTTACAGGAAGCAGGGCGAATGAAGAATGAAGAAGGAGGAAGAAATCATGAAAGGCTTTTCTTTTAAAGATGAAAATGGAAAAATCTATTACGGATGGTGGATCGTGCTCACTGCGGCAGTTGTTACAGGCTTCGTATACAGTGGGATAGTTTCGGCAACGGGTGCGTTCATGCTGCCTGTGACGCAGGATCTGGGTCTGTCGGTGGCGGCGTATTCACTGTATCTGACCATAATGTCGCTGACGTCGATACTAACTCTGGTTATAGTTTCGAAACATATGGACAGGAAAAATATAAAAAAGCTGATGATAACGGCAGGCATCATAGGGATCATATCCTTTGCAGGATTCGCCCTTGCACAGAATCTGTGGATGTTCTACATATTTGCTGTTCCTCAGGGGTTCTGCTTCGCAGCAATGACGATGACTCCATGTCAGCTGCTTGTGTCCAACTGGTTCGGTGAAAAGGCAAAAGGCAGAGCCATTAGCATATTCCTGGCGGGGATGCAGCTGATATTCATACTGGAACTGAACGTGCTGACTGCTGTCATCGGCAGATTCAGCTGGAGAGCGGGGTATATGATGGTGGCTGTTTTCATAGTCATAGCGCTGTTGTTCGTTATTAAGTTCGTTAAATGGAGCCCGGAAGACAAAGGAATAAAACGTATCGGTGATCCGGATGTGGCGGAGAGAGCAGCTGCTCTGCCGGCTGTAGAGCAGGGCGTGGAGTTCAGCATGGCTATAAGGAAGCCGGTGACATGGTTCGTGCTCATATCATGCTGCCTGGCTGTAGTGGCTTCCAGTGCTATACTCCAGCACGGGATACCGACAATGGTTGTCGCAGGATTCACGCCGGCACAGGCGACAGCTGTGACATCGGCTCTGTCTCTGGTAGCTGTACTTATCGGTCCTTTCGTGGGCTGGGTATGCGACAGGAAATTATCTGTGGGTGCCGTATGTAGTGCGTTTTGTTTCGCGCTGTCCACTGTGGGTCTGTCGATGCTGTCAGTGTCAAAGAGTGCCGTGGTGATGTATGGTGTATTCTGGATCCTCGGTGTTGCTACGGTGAACATAGTGTCGCCACTGCTGATGAGCTATATGTATGGTGAAAAGGACATGCCGAGGCTGCTGGGATATGTCAATATCTTCATCGGCATAGGAGGGGCATTCGGAGCAGCGGGTCTCGGTGCTCTTTATGAAAAATTCGGCAGTTACCAGACACCGTGGCTGATTGCCACAGCTGCCCTCCTGATCGTGACACTGATCCGGGCATACAGCACTGCACCGAAGCGCAAGTATGATCCGGAGAAGAACTGATTTTTCGGGATCACTGGCCGGGCGTTCTGACAGCACGCGGCTGGCGTCGGCTGAGTATCGGATCTAGCCGGCAAACATTACATCGCTGTTTTGTCTGAGCGCCCCCTTGACAGCATGCGGCGAGGTTTTTCCGGGCACATCTCGGCGGTTGGTCGCAGCCGGTGGAGTTGCTGGGACCGCGGATATATCTCGGCGGTTGGCCGGAGCCGGCGTACAGGTCTGCTATGGAAGCAGCCTTGTGGATCGGATGTGGATTTTGATCCTTTCGTGATCCGTGCAGGTTGCGGCAGTGAAGGCGAGGACGGGCTCGCCCACCTGTTCAGGCCATTCGGAGTGAGATCCGGCCATATCACGAAGGATACGCATTTTTCATGATATCCATAATGCAAATAAGATGTTTAAGCACTGATCCGGCAGGACTGCCGGACCGTGGGCAACCTCCCGGGGCAGACTCTGAGACAGGTGGAAAGTCAGGGCAGGCCACACCTATATCGCCTGTTCCTGGATTTTAACAGTTTTTTAGCAGCAGGATGAAACTTCATCGTTATGGGTCGTAAGGCCTGATGGCCGTAAATATATTGTGACAGTAGAGTTTTGAGCTTTTTTTCTGAAAAACCTACCCCGGCTCTGGGATCATTTGCTTCCGGCCACTGTACGGACTGTCTATGGTAGAGTTTTTGAAGCTTATTTCAGAAAAATCTACTCACCGGGTTAAAACCAGGCTGATTTTGACATTATTTCCCTGTCAATATCGGCGGATCATGCGCCGGAGGTAGGTTTTTTGATTTTTTGTCTAAGAAACTCTACTCTCGATACATGCTCAGGATCTCCGGCTGGCACTGCCGGTCTGACGCAGTAGGTTTTTCGAATTTTTTACTCCAAAACTCTACCATTGCTCCCGGCCAGAGCCGGATACGGATCATATACCTGTTCATATTGCCACACTGACATGCTGATTTGAAATAAAATTAGTAAAAAAAGAAATTAATTCAATAAAATGGTTGCTACGAGGCGCGAGGTGTGTTAGCATAAATACAAATAAAGGAAAAATTTCAAAATAACACAAGATGAACAAAGCCAAAGGAACCCCAAAGGGAAAACAGGCCGGTATCCGCGGACAAAGCCGTGTGATCAAGTAACCTGTCGGTATGTGGCTCCTGGTGGGATGCAGCGTTGGCTTTGAGATGTTTGCGGATCAAGCCAGACGAACTGTAAACAGAAGCAATGTGTATATTATGCCGCCTGTCCAGGCGGTGCTGGTTTAAAGTAAAAGAGGTGAGGGAATGGAATTTTATGCAGACAAACTCGATGAAATACTGCAGGCGATGAAGCAGCAGCGGGAGATTTTGCAGAAGGAGTACGACAGCTGTCCGGATGGCAAGCTGAATATGACGAAACAGGGAGACAGATACAGGTATTTTCATGCCCGGAATGTCAACGGCAGGACTGTCTACAAGGGGATCACCGGCGACAAGGATGTGCAGATGCGGCTGGCGCGAAAGGAATTCCTGGGACAGACGCTTGAGGGGATCGACCGCAATATCGGTCTCATGGGGAGCATGGTGCGGAAGTTCACGACTTTCGACCCTGCCAGTGTGATCGGGGAAATGAAGCGGGCGTACAGATCGCTGCCGGAGAAATATTTCTTTTACAGGGGAGCGGGGGCAATGAATAATGGTGAATCTGAAGCAGACCACGCAGTTGCTGCGCTGCCGGGATCACCGGAGTCTCCACAAGGAGCCGGGACTGGAAGCAGGACAGGCCGTGGTGGGGGTCCCGGGGCCGGGGATGATCATACGCAAATATCAAGAGCCACATCAGAGCACCTTGCGGGCATCGGCGCCAGAACGAATGGGCACAGTGCCGGGGAGTCCGGGGAGGCTGGCAGCCACGATACAGATGGCAGCACCACTGGCGGCAACGGAGATATGGTGCCAGATACCGCAGGCAGCAGGCGAAACGGCGCAGACAGCAAGCCTTCGGGTCGGGCTGCCATTTTTGCAGAGGCGACAGCAGTGGAAGCGCCGGCAGTGGCCAGGGCAAAAGGCAGCAGCATAAATTCCGCAGTATTTCCGGACGGCACCGGCACCTTTGCAAACAGGCGCGGCCGATCGAACACACCAGCCCGTACCCCGGACAACACTGCGAGAATCACCCGGACCGATTCAGGTATGTACATAGTCCAGTCCCCGGTGACGACTGCCCCGCCGCATGAGCCACTGGCCGTGCAGGGCGTATCTCCGGGAGCCGACAGTCTGCTCATGTCCTCCGATGCATATGCAAAATCAAGGCTCCAGGCTCACAAGGAATGGAGCGAAGCCCCCTATCGGCAAAGCGACAAGCGCCCTGAGGGCAAGGATAAGATCACATCCCGCGGACTCCATATGCGTTCGAAATCCGAAGTCATGATCGCAGAGCTGCTGTATCAGTACGGCATTCCGTTCAGATACGAAGAACCGCTTTATATCGAGGGATTCATGCTGGTCCCGGACTTTACATTCAGAGGAGCAGATCTGCTGAAGTTCTACTGGGAGTACTGCGGCATGATGGACGACCCGAAATACGTCGACCATCACATCTGGAAAAAGAATCTGTACGAGCGCAACGGCATAGTCCCATGGAAAAACATATATTTCACATATGAGTCCGGCGGCAACATAGACCTGAAAGCAATAAGGCATTTCATCGAAGACAATATCCTGCCGAGAATGTGAATGGCGGACCTGTCCGGCGAGTGTGGCCAGCGAATGTGATTGGCAGGAGAAACTGGCGCCGCCGGATCCGGCTCGGCAGGACGTGTAAAATCAAGCTGACAGACACACAGGTAAGTGCGGTGGCATGAGGTCAGAACGGATGATGAACAGGTTAGGAGCATGGCGGTCTGGCAGGGGACATGTTGCAGATATGAGGATGGCTTTAGGGGCAGATATGCTGTCAGGTATGTTGTCATTTTAATGGCAGGCGTGTCTGAAATGTTAAATGACGATACGCGTTGCAATGACGTCTGAGGGACAGACCTGTGCAGGCACCACAGATGTGGCGTCAAAAGGCGGCTGCAGTTGACGGCTTCAGATGTGGGTTTGATGGTTGATATACTGTCATCAGAGTGGCGAGTCAGGTTGGCAAAGCTGGGTTTCACTAGGAGCAGGCGTGCTGAGAGTGGCGACTCAGATTGAGCTAGCTTAGGCAGGGCTGAGAGATGGTTTGAATCAGGTCTGCCTCGGCTCGCCTGACTGGCTGGTGACGCTCCTGCCTGGTGATGATGGTTTGGCTCGGGGTCTGTTTGAGTCTGATGGCTTGAGCTCGGGGTGCTGTCTGGGTCTGGTGGTTTTGTTTGGGGACTGTTTGGGTTCGATAGTTTGAGCTCGGAGACTGTCTGAGTTCGATGGTAGAGTTTCGTGTGAAAAATTTCGGAAAACCTACCGCATGGAGTTAGATGTTCTGGTGAGACGGTTAGGCGTGGCGCTGAGGGTAGAGTTTTTCATGTAAAATTTTCAAAAACCTACGCTCGGTGCCGGATTGGCTGACTTTATCTGGAAAATCATGCTGATGGATGCAGGTCGCCGTGCAAATGGGTAGATTTTCAGAAAAAAAGTCCGCGAAACTCTACCATCCACAGCTGCTGGACACACTGTAACCACAGATATGCAACCCAGCGGTAGGTTTCTGAGAAGAAAGCCATCAAAACTCTACCATCGGCCACAGACATCGTCGTGATCCATGGCATCCATGTACCTCGATGTACAGCCTCATCTGAATAATATATATTATGTAGAAGAAAACCAAGACCGACGAGTTTGCAGCCCGGCGCAGGATAATGAGGTTAGGGGAAACGTTGGACAGGTTAGACATATGAAGATTTAGTATCGGACTCTTTTCAGAATACAATGGATTTCTTCACAGCAGTATGACCGGTTCAATCAGTATCACATCTTGGACCCGTAAGTGCCGTCGTCGGTGGCGATACCACACATCATCATAGCCTTATGAAGATGATTCCGTGTGAGCTATCGTTACGACAGCGGCGATCCGAGTCTGGCATCTCTTATCTCTGTTGTGTCGATGCAGTACATCATGCTATGTGTAAAGACATACATCATGTCTTGAATGTGTTATATTGACTGTCGAACACAATCAAATCAAATAAAATCCATCATAACTATAAAATGAGAATAAATCCCATAAAAACCCTGTATAATACATGCCATAAACCCTATTATATGGATAAAAACAAGCGTGTCAGGCTTCGATTATCCGCCATCCGCACATGCTGCGAAGAGCTTCTTAACAGCCACAAAAACCACCTATAAAAACCCTGTAAATCCAGATTTATCCTCCAAATCCGACCCCGAAACCAGTGTCGAATTTTGTCGAAAACCGCCTCAAAAAACGGCATGAAATCCTAGTAATAGCAAGGGTTTTGCGTCGGTTTTTTGAGTTTTCTAACCGTCTCATAACCACAAAAATACCGTAAAAGCGTTAATTATTACATATATGATGCTTTTTGTTACAAAGCACTTGAAGTATCTAAAAAATTGTGGTAATATACCGAACGCAAAAGGCCAGGAAGGTCATTTTGGATAATATACACATATTTTAACATAAAATTACAAGTGCCGTAACAGGCGCAAGCATACAAGGTCAGAAGGAAAAAGCATACAGATTTTCGGAGTACCGGATATATAGACAGGTATATTGTCATAGCATCGGCAGATGGATCACTGAGCAAAGTGAATCATGACCCGACGGATCATGATCATATAGAGCGAGGTAATATCGATCCGCAAGGATCCCACCCAAGCAAGTACATCACACTCACCAGTCATCAACGGATAACCAGCAGATCATATGACACCAGCCGGACAGACCCCGATCACAGCAGCACATCACAGACAGAACTTTCATGACCATGCGACCGCAGCAGGAGCAGCGGACACGGCAGCAGCCAGTCAGCACATACACCGCACGGCGCCGAAACACAGACGATCAAACACGCAGACATAAACACACGGACAACACAAAACAAACAGACATACATACGGCCCCGGACACAACACGATCCCGGGCCAAAACCAAAAGGTGAAGAATTGAGAAGAAGAAGTCAGCAGACAACAGGCAGGAAGATCTACAACATCATAACAACAGTCCTGGTGGCGATGGTAGTCGTCGCAGCAGCACTCCTGGCAGGAGCCAAACTCATCGGCTTCCAGACCTACAGCGTGCTCTCCGGCTCCATGGAACCCACCTACCACACAGGCTCCCTGATATACGTCAAGAAAACCGACCCTCAGGACATCAGGGTAGGCGACCCCATAACCTTCGTTCTCGATGAAAATCTCACCGTCGCAACGCACAGAGTAATAAAAATAGACGACCCGAATCAGCACTTTTACACACAGGGCGATGCCAACGAATATCCCGACGCATCCCCGGTGCACTACAAAAACCTGATCGGCAAGCCCGTATTCACCATACCGTACCTGGGCTATTTCGCCGGCTACGTCAAAGACCCGCCCGGCAGATACCTGGCACTGGCCGCCGCAGCCATCATAATCCTGCTGGTGTTCCTGCCCGACCTCTTTGACGACAAGGACAAGGATAAGGACAGCAAAGGCCGAGGCCGCCGGAAAAAGGACGACGAAGACAGCACAGACGCCACCCCGGGCTCCGGCACAGACCCCGCTCCCGCGGAACCCCGTGCAAAATCCGGGCAGCAGATCCCCCGTCCTGACGACGGCACCGTGCGGTACAGATGGGTGGATAAACAGTAACGATAAACGCGCTTCTTGTAATAATGGGGAGCTGTTTATAAATGGAAGCAGGATGCTCACCTGCGCAGGAAGCTGCATCAAAGAGCAGAGGACATAGTGGGAAATCGCCTGAGAGCGCCCGCATGTAAGAAACAATTAAAATCAATTTTCACAGGAGGAGAATGAAAATGAAAAGTAAGAAGAAAGTTTTTTTAACGGTTCTGTGCGCAGCGGCGCTCGTAGTAGCCAGCGTGCTCGGAACAATGGCGTTCCTGACGTCAAAAGACCAGGTAAATAATACATTTACTGTTGGTAAAGTAGCTATTACGTTAGACGAGGCTAACGTAACTGATATGGGAGCACCAGTCGCAGACGCAGATCGTGTAAAGGCTAATACCTACAAGCTCATCCCGGGACATGAATACACTAAAGACCCTACCATACACGTAGCCGCTGACAGTGAAGACAGCTGGATCTTCGTTAAGGTTGAAAATGGTCTTTCTGCAATAGAAGCTGATACAACGATTGCTGATCAGATAAAAGCTAATGGCTGGACTGCTTTAGAAGGAGCTGCAGGCGTATACTACAAGAACTACACTTCTTCTACAGCAGCAACAGACTTAGCTGTTTTCGGAGCTTTCAAGATAAAGGATGATGCAGATGTTTCAACTTATAGCAACGCTAAAATAGATGTTTATGGCTATGCCATCCAGAAAGACGGATTTGATACTCCAGCAGCAGCATGGGATGAAGTTAGCAAATAAGCAACTGGCAACTAACTCCTACATACCCACCCATCCCCAGCGGATCACCGCTGATTGACATGGTTCCCGCATCGTCATAACAACGCGGGACCGGGGGCATGGATGCTCCTGTCAGCCGGGTGTATGTAAAATTTATTTCGGCCGCAAGGCAGGCGCCACGTTCTTCTGATCGTGGGGCTGCATGTTCTAAGATCTGTGGACCGCTCCGGTGGTCCATGGATCATTAATAGGTTTTTGCAGAGCGAAGCTGCAGGGCCGGCAGCA
This sequence comes from uncultured Eubacterium sp., assembly GCA_905193765.1. Lineage (GTDB taxonomy): Bacteria > Bacillota > Clostridia > Peptostreptococcales > Anaerovoracaceae > Lentihominibacter. The sequence continues at coordinate 3,112 of CAJJPZ010000001.1, read as the reverse complement.
TGACAGATGCTTTGCGTACAGACGACGGGAGATATCCGCAGGATATTTTCATACAGGCAGGTTCGAAAGCGGACTGAGGGCACTGCGCTCATGATGTCCGTGCCACGAGCACACCGGCACCTGACCGAAACAGGGACCGCCGCGCACTGGACATGATGACAGCAGCAGCCCCGCAGCAGCGGAGACCTGCACAAAAACCAAAAGTTATTTACTATGAGAAAGGACTAATTACTTATGAAAAAGAAAATCGTAACATGCAGTCTGGTAGTAGCACTTCTCGTGATCGGCGTGATCGGCGCATCACTGGCATACTTCACAGACACAGATAATGCAGACAACGTGTTCACAACAGGAAATGTGAAGATTGAATTAAACGAACAGCAGAGAAACGATAAGGGTGATGCTTTAGAAGCCTTCGAACAGAACAAGGTCCTCAACCCGATCGTTGGATCAGCACAGGGCGAGAAAGACCAGTTCGGAATGCCTACCGCAGCGAACTATGTAGACAAGATGGTAACTGTAACTAATACAGGTAAGAACGATGCTTACATCAGAGCATACTTCGCGATCCCTTCAGCGCTGGATGACGGAGAAGAAACTTTCAATGCAGGCCTTAATGTACTCCACTTCAACTTTGGTAATAAGGTAAAAGATGGAACGATAACAACAACTTATGGAAATGAATGGATCTGGAAGACAGATAATAAATGGAACTACTTTGAAACAAATATCGATGGCGTAAACTACAACGTTTACTATGCTGACTATGCAACAGTTGTACCAGCTGGAGCTACAACAGAGCAGTTTGTTCAGGGTGTATATCTTGATAAATCATTCGATTATAAAGATGGTAAGTACTATGCCTTTGGTAAAGCACTTGATTTTGACTTTGATATAGAAAAAGACGGTATCAAGTGCCCTGTATTCGCTGTAGCTGTTCAGGCTGCCGGATTTGACAATGCATCAGCTGCTATTAATGATGCATTCGGAGCAAACTACAACCCATGGAAATAGTCATGTATTAAAATCTCAGGATTTTACATACATAGCTGTCCAGCGATGATATATTCACTGGATAACCCCAACGATCCATAATTGCAAATCTTTTACGCATGTTGTTTACACTGTGCGTAAGGGGCGATTATTTATATATGTCCGGAGGGTTTTGCAAACACCTGGTCCGGACATTCCTCAAGCAATTTTGTATACCCTGTTCTTCGGAGCAGGGCATACATGAGTATCCGTCACTGACTCACGGATATTCATATATGCCCTGTGCCGCACCGGCAGACAGCACTAGAGCCACCCGTCACCACACAAGACGGAGACACGGCCGGTCGCAGTCAGCAGGCGCGCAGGCATACATTAGTGTCAGCAGCGGTTGGGAGGCCGCCAAACACAACACGCAGACAGGCACCGCCCTGATTTTGCACAAAAACCAGAGTCGATAAAATCAAAGACAAGGAGCTATCACCTATGAAAAAGAAAGTCGCAGCCGGAGCAGTCCTGGCCATATGTCTCTCAGTACTGATCTACACGACCATCGCGTATTTCAACACGGCAGACACCGCCAGAAACGTCATCACATCCGGCAACATCAAGATCGAACTTCAGGAAACAGCACTCGTGAATGACACCGAGATACCTTTCAAAGAGTCGCAGGACGTCTACAATGTGATGCCCGGTCAGGAGGTTTCCAAAATCGTCAGAGTCGAGAACACCGGCAGCAACCCGGCATACATAAGGATCAGCGTGGACAAAGCGATCCAGCTGGCTGAGGGCGTTCAGGGCACCCCGGACACAGACCTCATCAGCATCGACTACGACAGCAGCAGCTGGACTCTCAAAGACGGCTACTACTATTACAACAAGCCGCTGGCAGCCGGAAACACCACTGAGCCACTGTTCCGTAACGTGACTTTCGACCCGGACATGGGCAACATGTACCAGAACAGTCAGGCCGTGATCAAAGTCAGCGCCCAGGCCACCCAGGTCAAAAACAACGGCACTGACGTATTCAGCGCAGCAGGCTGGCCCGACACAGACCCGACCGGCACAGACGGAGAATGAGTAAAGGAGGAAATGATACATGACTAAGACCACAAAATCAAAAATACTGTCATTCCTGCTTTGCTTTGTGATGATAGCGACCACATTCTGCCAGACAGCCATGACAGCACAGGCAGCAGGAACTAAAGATATAACCGTTACCGACGCACAGGGCACCGCCGTTCAGGACGTGACCCTGCCGAAGAACGGTCCTAAAGATCAGAAGACCAGGCTCACTGCCAAGGCAGGAGTTTCTGCAGATGCAAAATATCAGTGGCAGATCCTCGCCTCTGCGGATCCTGAACTCTGGGTCGATATTAGAGGTGAGAAAGCCGCAGAAATCAGCGTATCATATCCGATGGTCCGCAACCTCATCGACAAAGACACCGGCAGCACGAGCCTGAGATGCAAAATCAAGGACGGCAGCAAAACACTGACCAGCGACGCAGTAAGAGTCACAGCAGGCGAAAAAGTCAGAGCGGAAGCAGCAGCGCACCCGACAAAAGCCGAGATACGCAAAGCAGCCGCAAAGACAGCCACCGACCCGACACCACAGGCAGATGATGAGATCACAGCAGCCAATGACGGTGAGGAAAACAGCACATACAGCATAATCATAAACTATGTTTTCGCAGATGGTAAACAGGCAGCCAACCCATGGACAGCAACCGTTGCAAAGGGCAGCAGCTACAGCCAGACAGTAACATCACCGACAGTTATGGGATATGCACCCGATCAGGCAACAGTAGATGTTGATGTTACAGGCATACAGGGAGATAAAACATATACAGTAACATATAAGCCTGCTGAAGTAGAGTTCACAGTAAAACACTACCAGCAGAACATAGACAACGATAACTATACACTGAAAGACACAGAAACAAAGAAAGGCTACACAGAATCAGCCGTAGGCGATAAACTCGCAAAAACATACACAGGCTTCACAGTGCTTCTTTATGATACGACCACAAAGATCGCAGCAGACGGCTCAACAGTAGTCGAGATCTACTACGACAGAAACTACTACCTCATGACCTTCGACCTCGATGGCGGATATGGAGTA